>PKDW01000013.1 GCA_002863145.1 Flavobacteriales bacterium | reverse complement strand
CAACCCACGCACTCATCGGAGCCATTGCATTCTCCACACAAATCGTATTCCCCAACGCAATCGTCCACGTCGTCACAAATGCCATCTGCATCTGCGTCTGCAACACATTCTCCGCCGCATACGCCCAACGCGTCAATCACGTTTCCATCGCAGTCGCAGTCGCCATCAGCGACGTAAACACAAGAGTCGTCGTCCTCGGTGGCGTTTGGATTGTAGTTGCAAGCTGAAGCATCGGTGCAACCCAAAGAAGCGAAGAGGCAGGTGCCGTCATCGTACAAGGCGTCGGGGTTGTAGTTCGAAGCCAACTCATCCGTGCAACCTCCGCACTCGCCCGTTTGGCAAATGGGGAGCAAGTCACGGAATTCATTGCCTTGGTTGCCTTCCACAAAGACCTGAACCTGGAATTGTCCATTGATGATTCCGGCCGTTGTGAATTGGGCCAACAACACACGCAAGTTTTCACCAGCGAAGGCCACGTGGCCATCTGGATCGACTGTACCAGGGAAAGGCGTGTACCATGCACCGCCTGTGGCGTCGTCCACTGTGAGATTATTGCCTGGGCCACCCACGAATTGGGCAGTTGCGTCGACCTCACCCCACACACTTGAAGGATGTTGTGCCGCAGGTGTCGTGGCATCTTCCGCACCAATGGTGAGGAAGCTGTCAAATGCCAATTCTGGGAAGAACGTGAAAAACACGGGGTTCAGCCCCTGCGCATTCCAAGTTGTTGCCGCAGCATTGTTGTACCATTCTCCTGTAGTGGATGTCAGAATCAAGGGATTGTCAGCATCGCCAGAGCAAGAGGACATGTAGTCCGTCTCGTTCAGCATGTTCATGTAGAGTCGGTAGGTCGTTTGACCATCGAGCACTCCGCCCGAATGGGGAACGACAGATTCCAACTCGAGCCAGTAGCCAAGGGGAGCCTCGGTGCTGTAATTGGTCGAAGACAGGGGTCCCAGTTGAGCCCAGCCAACGCCGATGCTACAACAAAGAGCCATCATCAAAGAGACAACGTTTTTCATGGTAAAAGTGGATTTGTAAAGGATGTAGATAGAATTGTTTGCACGCGATAAAGGGTCAACCTCGAGGGCTCGAGGGACCGCGGAGCCTAGGCTCAAATGCCCGTCAGGGCTGGGGTTTCGGTACGTCATAGACGTGTTTGGTAGGCATGTGACATGAGGTCACAGGTTGGCAAATGTAGCACATAATGTGAGTTTATCAAACATAATTTGAGATTCGTCGAAGAATTATGTGTTTTGCTCGAAGATTGCGGGCCTCGTCTCAATCGGGCACCCTTGTCCCATTTTGACAGCTGAAAACCAGAATATTGCACATCGAAAAAGCCCTCACATCAGGTGAGGGCTTTTGCAAGCTTGGGAAGGATGTGTAATCCTTATCGCCTTTACATGACGACGTTGACGATTCGACTTGGGACCACGATGACTTTTTGAATCGCCTTGCCTTCCAATTGGGCTTGGGTCCGCTCGTCGGCGCGGACGGTGGCTTCCACATCCGCGGGGGACATGGAGGCGGCCAAATCGAGTTTGAAGCGCACCTTGCCGTTGAAGGAGATGGGGTAGGTGGTTTGGTCTTCCACGAGGTAAGCGTCCTGGGCTTCAGGCCAAGCGGCGTCCAGCACAGAGCCTTCCCCTCCCGCAGTTTGCCACAATTCCTCCGCAAGGTGAGGGGCATACGGGCTCAGCAACGTGGCAAGCGGTTGGAGGGCATCTTCGCCGCATCCATTGTCCATGGAAGAGAGGTCGTTAACGGCAATCATCAAGGCGCTCACCACGGTGTTGAAGGCATGGCGATCCAGGTCGTCGGTCACTTTGGCGATGGCCTTGTGAACGATGCGCAGAGCGTCGTCTGATGAACTGCTCGGCATGCCACCCTCCGCCGTCTTGGTGTAGAGGCGCTGGATTTTGCGCAAGAAGTTGTGCACCCCGCTGATGCCTTGGGTGTCCCACGGCTTGTGCTGGGTCAGTGGACCGAGGAACATCTCGTAGCAGCGCAGGGTGTCGGCGCCGTAGCGCTCGACGAGTTCATCCGGGGTCTGCACGTTGTACTTCGACTTGGACATTTTCTCCACCTCGTGACCGCAGGTGTAAGAGCCGTCGTCGTCCAAGATGAATTTCGCGTTGGCGAATTCAGTGCGCCACGCCCGGAAGCCGTCGAGGTCGAGCTTGTCGTTGTCCACGAGGTTGATGTCGACGTGCAAGCGCTGGGTGCGATGGGCTTTTCGTTGGTTGGCCGACACAAAGGTGTTGGTGCCTTGGATGCGGTACACGAAGCTCGACCGGCCCAGGATCATCCCTTGGTTGATCATGAATTTGAACGGCTCGTCAAATCCGATGTGGCCGAGGTCGTGCAAGAATTTGGTCCAAAAGCGCGAGTACAGCAGGTGCCCTGTCGTGTGTTCCGCACCGCCGACGTACAAGTCGACTTGTCCCCAATAGTCGCTTTTGCTGCGGTCGCAGAACGCGTTTTCGTTGTGGGGGTCCATGTAGCGCAGGAAGTACCAGCTGCTGCCTGCCCACCCGGGCATGGTGTTGGTCTCCATGGCGTCGCCGCGGAACACGGGCCAATCTTCACGGGCCGCACGGGCCAAAGGCGGCTCGCCGTCCTCGGTGGGGAGGTAGGCATCCACCTTGGGTAAGGTCACCGTGGCGCCTGTGATGCGCGTGGCGATTCCGTTTTCGTAGGCAATGGGGAAGGGCTCGCCCCAGTAGCGTTGGCGGCTGAAGACGGCATCGCGGATGCGGTAGTTCACCTTGCGGGTGCCGCAGCCTTGGGCTTCCACCCAATCCAGGGCGAGGGGGATGGCTTCACTCGCGCGCATGCCGTTCCATTCCCCCGAGTTGCAGAGGATGGCGCCCTTGTCCGTGCAAACGGCTTCTTGGGTGTCCACATCCTTGAAGATCCGCGGAATGACAAGGTCAAAATGCTTGGCAAAGCGCCAATCGCGCTCGTCGCCGGCGGGAACCGCCATGATGGCACCGGTTCCGTACCCCGCGAGAACGTAGTCTGCAATCCAGACGGGAACAAGGGCTCCAGTGATGGGGTGCACGACGTTTCCGCCGGTGAACACCCCCGAAATGCTTTTGTCGCCTTGGCGATCGCGCTCGGATTTCATGCCGGCGGCCTCGACGTAGGCTTCGACTTCGCTCCGTTGTGCGTCGGATGTCAATCCGGCCACCAGGTCGTGTTCCGGAGCGAGGACCATGAAGGACACCCCGTGCAGGGTGTCGGGACGGGTTGTGAAGACTTCGACTTCGGTGCCCGCAGGATCGGGCTGTCCGGCATCGTTGGCCACGGCGAACCGAACGGCCGCGCCTTCGGAGCGACCAATCCAGTGCCGCTGGGCTTCCTTGACGCTGTCGGTCCAATCGAGGTCATCCAAGCTGGACAACAGGCGGTCGGCATAAGCGGTGATGCGCATCATCCACTGCCGCATGGTCTTCTTCATGACGGGGTGCCCGCCGCGCTCGCTCAAGCCATCTTTCACTTCGTCGTTCGCAAGCACGGTGCCTAGGGCTGGGCACCAGTTGACTTCGCTGTCTGCGAGGTAGGCGATGCGGAAGCACATGAGCACTTCTTGGCGCTCACTCTCGCTCATGCTTTGCCAATCTGTGGCGGTGAAGGTGCCGTCAAAGTGTGCTCCAAAATGCGGGAAGGACAACCCCTTCCACCAGCCTTCGTCACAAGCGGCGTGGACATTGAAGTTGCCATTTTCGGCAAAGGCCTCCGCCAGTTCAGCGATGGGGCGTGCCTGTTGGGCTTGGGTGTCGTACCAACTCTCGAACAGCTCCCCGAAGATCCATTGCGTCCAGCGGTAGTAGGACGGATCGCTCGTACGGACTTCACGCGACCAATCGTAGCAAAACCCGAGCTGTTCCAGCTGTTCGCGGTAGCGGTTGATGTTTTGCTCTGTGGTGATGGCTGGGTGCTGCCCGGTTTGGATCGCATACTGTTCTGCAGGAAGGCCAAAGCTGTCGTACCCCATGGGGTGCAAGACGTTGAAGCCTTTGTGTCGCTTGTAGCGGGCAAAGACATCGGATGCGATGTAGCCGAGCGGGTGACCTACGTGGAGTCCGGCGCCAGAGGGGTAGGGGAACATGTCCAACACGTAGAACTTGGGACGCGTGGGGTCTTCCGTGACTTTGTATGCGTCGGTCCCTTTCCACGTGCCCTGCCATTTGGCTTCTATCGCCCGAAAATCGTAGTCCATGCGGCAAAGTTAATCCCGGGGGGTCGACCTTCGTGGACAATGAAGGGCCCAAAATCCGGGGCGGTTTGGCCTGCCCACATCCCGCGTTGGCTCCATCCTGTTTTACAGTGGTGGTGGACTGGCACGCGATGGGCCACGGACGCATCAAATGCTGTGCATTTGACGTTTGACGACGGTCCGGATCCATCCATCACGCTTTGGGTGCTGGACCAGCTCGAGGCACACGACATGACGGCGACGTTCTTTGTGTTGGGCTCCCACGCTGAGAGGCATCCAGCGCTTCTGAAGGAAGTGATTTCCCGAGGTCACACCGTCGGCGGGCACACCATGAATCACGAGCATGGGTGGCGCACCCATGTGGAGGCATTCGTGGCCTCGGCTCGCGCGTCTTTGGGTGAATCCGGACTGTTTCGCCCGCCGCATGGAAAGATGACGCGGGTACAGTGTTTGGCCCTGCGTCCCCATGCCCAAATCGTCATGTGGTCCGTCCTCAGCGGCGACTACGCCGCGCACGGTTCGTCAGGTGCTGCGAAGGTCCTGCAGCGGTTGAAGCGCCACACCCGTCCGGGCAGCATCGTGGTGTTTCACGACAGCGCCAAGTGTGCGGAGGCCCTTCGCATGGTGTTGCCAGGGTACCTGACGTGGCTGAAGGAGGCAGGATGGCCAAGCACGCGCCTTGAGGGGCATGTGCACGCTGAAAACTAAGTGCAGGCTGGGCTTAAGACGCGGGGTTCGTGGCTTCGCGAAGCATCTTGAGCTTGGCTTTGATTTCGTCGATTTCCCGTTGGTAGTTTTTGATTGTCTTGGCTGCCTGCTCGCGAATGGACTCCGCACCCTTGCCGGTGAAGCGCTCCATGTTCTCTTCTGTGGAAGTGATTCGCTGCTGGAGGCGTGAAATCTTGTCGCGCAGGATGCTTTGTTCGCGCCGCAGGTCGCGGCTGTCTCCCGAGGTGAGCTTTGCAATGCGCTTCCCATAGGTCTGCACGCTGCGCTCGGACCGTGCGGCTGACAAGGCGTCGTAATGCTTGTCCATGGCCGTGCGGAAGCGCTCCATCACCGAATCAAGGTTCTTGCGGGGAATGAAACCGATGGCACGCCACTCGGTGGAGAACCCTTTGAGGGTGTCCAAGTCGACATTGCGGTTGTCCGAGATGGTGAAGGCTTCGATTTTTTCGAGCAGGGCCATCTTCAAGGCGAGGTTGGCTTTCTCTTCTTTGCCACGGTCGGCAAACTGGGCCTTCTTGGCTTTGAAGAACACGTCTTGTGCTTCCCGGAACTTCTTCCAGAGGCGGTGTTCGTCACCGGGTGCACAAGGACCGGCGTCCTTCCATTCCTGTTGGAGTCGGATCATGGCGTCGGAGGTCGCCTTCCAGTCGGTGCTGTTTTGGATGCCTTCGGCCTGTTCAATCAACTTGACCTTCTTCTCCTTGGCCACTTTGCTGGAGGCCTTGACGCGGTCGTAGAAGACTTGCTTGCGTTCGAAGAACACGTCGGCGGCTTCGCGGAATTGGCTCCACAGCGCTTCGTTGTGCTCCTTGCCGGCAAAGCCCGTGGCCTTCCATTTGGCTTGGAGGCCGACCACCTTGCCCGTGGCACTTTGCCAGGCTTTGTGGTCGTTGATGTCCTCGGTCAAAAGTTCGGTGAGCGCAGATATGAGCGCCTCTTTTTCGCCCTTGTGGACTTCGAATTGGGCGCGCACCCCGTCGTAGTATTCCTTGACGGCGTCAAAGGTTTCACGGGTCATCCCAAAGAACGTGTCGGCCAATTCTTGGAACGTTTCGCGCGGCGAGGGACCGATGTCAAACCACTGCTTTTGTAGTCCACGTGCAAGCGATTCGCGCTCCTTGAGGTCTTCCATGCTGGCCAAGGTCTTGGCTTGCTCAATGAGTCCCTCTTTCAGCTTCAGGTTCTTCTTCAAGTCGTGCTCTTGGAGCTGCTTGTAGATGTTGATGTTGTAGAAGAACTCGTCGCGCAGACGGTGGTACTCGTCGTGGGTCTCTTTGTAGCGGTCGCCTGGAACGTCGCCCGTGGCTTCCCACTTTTCCCGAACCTCGTTGAATCGGGCAAACGCGGCACCGATGTTTTCCTCTTCCTGGATGATGCTGCGAAGGGCGTCAATCAATCCGGTCTTGACCTCCAAGTTGGCCCTCTGCTCTTCGGCAATGCGCTGACGCCAGGCCTTTTCACGGGTTTTGAATTCGTCCACCAGCTCGTTGAACTGGAGCTCTTCGGGGCTGGGTTGGAACTGGAATTTGTCGTCGCCCTCGTGCTCCTCTTTTTCCCAGGCCTCGCGTTGGGCTCGGAAGTCTTCCTTGATCAGGGAGCGAAACGAATCGATGTCGGTGCGCACATCCTTGCGGATGGCCTCCAAATCCTCGTTTTGAAGAAGGGTTTGGATACGTTGCAGAAGTTCAGACCGCATGGCGGTAAAGTTGGGGGTTGTTAGGGACTGCAAAATACGGGATTTCTGCGCACCTTCGGACTGTGGAACAGCATATGAAGGAGAAGAAAGCCCAAACCGCGGGCCTCGCACGCCTCCAAAAGTGGTGTGGCGTTCGCGACCGGACAGAGCGCGAGGTGCGGGAGAAAATGCGCGAAGTCCTTGCGAAGATGGCCACACCCCCGTCCACCTCGCGGGCAGAAGCGTGGTCTGAAGATTGGATGACGGCCCTGCGGGAGGACCACTACGTCGACGACGCGAGGTGCGCGGAGTCGTACACCCGTGTTCACCACGAGGACAAGTCGTGGGGACCACTGAAGATCAAGGCAGGCCTTGCGTCGCGTGGCGTGGGCGGGAAAGAGGCAGACCGCGCCATCCAAGCCATTCCGGAGGACCAATGGCAGGCCTCCGCCAACCGGCTTCTCGCCCGGCGTGAGGACGAGCTCGAGGCGAATCAGAATCGGGTGATTCGTTGGTTGATGCAGCGGGGCTTTCCACAGCGCATGGTCTGGACGGCGCTCGACCACGTGACCAAGACAGCCAGGCGAGAAGCCGGAGGCGATTCGTAAGTGGGCGCTTCGGGAGACGGCGCGCGGCGCCTACTTTTGTCCCATGTTGACGGTCGACCAAATCAACGCCTTGAGCAAGCGCGTCGAAGAATTGAAGGGCTACCTCGGGGTAGAACAAAAGCGCATGGAAATCGCGGAAGACGAGAAGCTGACGCAGGATCCGGAGTTTTGGGGTGATCCAAAGGAGGCGGAAAAGGTCATGAAGCGCATGCGGACCAAGAAAAGCTGGGTCCAAGCCTACGACAACTGTGCCTCTTCGGTGGAAGATTTGTCCGTGTTGTACGAATTCATGAAGGCTGGGGAAGCGCAGGAGTCCGAGGTGGACAAGGCCTTCGAGGCGGCGAGCACGGCCGTGGAGGAGCTCGAGTTCAAAAACATGCTCAGCGCCGAAGAAGACAGCCTCAATGCCGTCATGCAAATCACGTCGGGCGCCGGCGGCACGGAGAGCTGCGATTGGGCGTCCATGCTCATGCGGATGTACCGGATGTACGGCGACAAGAACGGATTCAAGGTCAAGGAACTCGACCTGCAGGACGGCGAAGTTGCGGGCATCAAGCAAGTCACCATGGAGTTTGACGGGGACTTTGCGTTTGGGATGTTGAAGGGCGAGAATGGCGTTCACCGCTTGGTGCGCATCAGCCCGTTCGACAGCAACGCGCGCCGGCACACCAGTTTCGTGAGTGTGTATGTGTATCCCTTGGTCGACGACACCATTGAGATTCACGTCAACCCCTCCGACATCACTTGGGAAACCTTCCGCTCGGGCGGGGCAGGTGGCCAGAACGTGAACAAGGTCGAGACGGGGGTGCGTCTGCGTCACGCACCGACGGGCATCATCATTGACAACACCGAGACCCGCTCGCAGCTCGGCAACAAGGAAAAGGCCATGCAGCTCTTGAAGTCGCAGCTTTACGAGATGGAAATCGCCAAGCGCAACGAAGCCCGCGCGGAGATTGAGGCCGGCAAGAAAAAGATTGAGTGGGGTTCCCAAATCCGCTCCTACGTCATGCAGCCATACAAGATGGTCAAGGACGTGCGCACCGGCCACGAAACCTCCAACGTCGACGCGGTGATGAACGGCGACATCGATGGCTTCCTCAAGGCCTTTTTGATGGGCGCCGGTGCTGGAGCGGACACCGCGGACCTCGACTGACGCCGTACCAAAACCTCAGAAAACCAATCCTCCCATGTCCACCCGCATTGAAAAAGACACGCTTGGCGAAGTCCACGTGCCTGCCGACAAATACTGGGGCGCCCAAACCGAACGCTCGCGCAACAACTTCAAGATTGGTCCTGTGGGCTCGATGCCCATGGAGATTGTACGGGCATTTGCCCACTTGAAGCGTGCCGCGGCCATGACCAACTGCGAGTTGGGGGCGATGGACGCATCGAAGAAGGAGTTGATCGTGGCGGCCTGTGACGAAATCCTGGCTGGCAAGCTCGACGACCAGTTTCCGCTGGTGGTTTGGCAAACGGGGTCGGGCACCCAAAGCAACATGAACGTGAACGAGGTGGTGGCCAACCGCGCCCATGTCCTCTCAGGGGGCACCCTCGGCCAAGGCGACCGTCCAATTCACCCCAACGACGACGTCAACAAAAGCCAAAGTTCGAATGACACGTACCCCACGGCGATGCACATCGCAGCGTATGCCGCCATCGTCGAGACGACGGTGCCGGGCGTAGAGAGCTTGCGAGATGCGTTGGCGGCGAAGGCGAAGGCCTTTGACGACATCGTCAAAATCGGCCGCACGCACCTCATGGACGCCACGCCGTTGACCTTGGGCCAGGAGTTTGGTGGGTACGTGGCGCAGTTGGAGTTTGGGCTAAAGGCCTTGCGCAACACGTTGCCTCACCTCCAGCAGCTCGCTCTGGGTGGCACGGCCGTTGGCACAGGCATCAACACCCCCAAGGGCTACGACGTCCTGGTGGCCAAGCACATCGCCGCCTCCACGGGACACCCGTTTGTCACGGCCGAGAACAAGTTTGAAGCCCTCGCGGCGCACGACGCGATTGTCGAAAGCCACGGCGCCCTCAAACAACTCGCCGTCTCCCTCAACAAAATCGCGAACGACATTCGGATGATGGGTTCGGGTCCACGTTCGGGCATCGGTGAGCTCTTGCTCCCCGCCAACGAGCCCGGTTCGAGCATCATGCCTGGCAAGGTCAACCCGACCCAGTGCGAGGCCATGACCATGGTGTGCGCGCAGGTGATGGGCAACGACGTGGCGGTCACGGTGGGGGGCACCCAAGGCCATTACGAGCTCAACGTGTTCAAGCCCATGATGGCCCGCAACATCCTCGAGTCGGCTCGCTTGCTGGGCGACGCATGTGTGTCGTTTGCCGCGCACTGCGTGGATGGCATCGAGGCCAACAAGGACCGCATCACCGAGCTCGTCAACAACAGCCTCATGCTTGTGACGGCGCTCAACACCAAGATTGGCTATTACAAGGCGGCCGAGATCGCGGGCAAGGCGCATGCCGAAGGCACCACGCTCAAAGCCGCGGCCTTGGCCACGGGTTACTTGACGGAAGAAGAGTATGACGCCTGGGTCGTGCCCGGCGACATGGTGGGACGCCGCTGATACCGGCACATTCCGAACGACGCGAAGGCGGGCTGTCACACCAACGGTTCGCCTTCGTCGCGTTTGAGGTCACCCACGAGCTCTTTGATCCACTGCTCGTCGGAGGCGGGGCACACGAGCAAGGCGTGGGGGGTGTCCACCACGATGTAGCCGTCGAGGCCCTTCAACGCGACTAGCTTCTGGGGTCCCTCGCCGGGTGTGCCCACGACGAGGTTGGCGCGTGCGTCGACGGCCCTCAGCCGGACGTGTGCAGCCGCATTGCCTTGGTTGTCAGGAGTCAGTTTGTCCTTGAGGCTGCCCCACGTTCCCAAGTCGCTCCATCCGATGTCACAAAGCACCACTTGCACTTGCGACGCCTTTTCCATGATGCCGTAATCGATGCTGATGTTTTCGCAGTTGCCATAGACTGCATTGATCTCCGTGGGGTTGGTCAAGTCTGCGTCCGCAAATTCGGCGAGCATGTCGGGCAGATGGGCTTCGAAAGCCGCTTGGATGTTGCTCAATGACCACACGAAAATCCCACTGTTCCAGCAAAACTCACCGGAGGCCAAGAACGTCTCGGCCGTGGCCAAGTCGGGCTTTTCTGTGAAGGTCTTGACCGGGCGAACTTCGGAACGCGCTTCGTCGTGGGCCTCCTCGTACTGGATGTAGCCGTAGCCGGTGTCAGGACGGGTGGGCTGGATGCCCAACGTCACCAAGCTCGTGGTGTTGCGCGTGGTGTCCAACGCCGTACGGCACACGTCGAGGAATCCGGATTCGTCCAAAATCAAGTGGTCCGAAGGCGCCACGACCACCGAGGCCTGCGGGTCGCGCGTGGCGATGACGGCGTTGGCGTATGCTATGCACGGAGCGGTGTTGCGCATGAAGGGCTCGCACAAGATGTTCTCGGCAGGCATCTCGGGAAGGTGCGTGGCGACTTGATTGCGGTACCGGGCATGGGTCACCACCAGGATGTTCTCGGCGGGAACGAGCTTTTCCAAACGGTCAAACGTCATGCGAATCAGGGAGCGACCTGTTCCGAGAATGTCCAGGAACTGCTTGGGTTCTGCGCTTCGCGACATGGGCCAAAACCGCGACCCGATTCCGCCGGCCATGATGACCGCGTAGGTGTGTGCTTCGTGGGCCATGGGCGTCAGCGTGGGGGTTGTGAAGGGACGGACCAATCAGGGCACGTCGGACACTTTCCTTTGGAGGTTTTGGTCGTGGTGCAGCCTGCCAAGCACAGGACGAGCAGGGCCAAGCAAAGTCCAATTCCTTTCTGGTTCATGGCCGTGAAGTTAGCTTGTACCTTCGTCCCATGGGCTTGTTCTTCCACATCGGCCGCTACGCTTCCTTCATGGGGAGTGTGCTGCGTCGTCCGGAGCAAGGCGCGGTGTTCCGCAAATTGCTGGTGGAGGAAATGAACGCCATTGGATTGCAGAGCCTGGGCATTGTCGCCCTGCTGAGTGTCTTCATGGGCGCGGTCATTTGCATTCAGACGGCACACCAAATCGGCGGTTGGATCCCTGTGTACACGATTGGATTCACGGTCCGTCAAACCATGATTTTGGAGTTCAGCCCCACGCTAATCCCGGTGATTTTGGCAGGCAAGGTGGGGTCCAACATTGCGTCTCAGCTCGGGACCATGCGGGTCACAGAACAAATCGACGCCCTCGAAATCATGGGCGTCAACAGTGCGGGTTACCTCGTGCTCCCCAAGATGATTGCCGCCCTCACGTGCATCCCGTTCCTCGTCATCCTCAGCATGGCCCTTGGCATCGGGGCAGGAATGTGGGTGGGCGTCTCGACGGGAGTCAGCTCTGCCGCGGACTTCGAATACGGCATGCAGATCGATTTTAACGCCTTCGACGTGACGTACGCGCTGATCAAAACCTGTGTGTTTGCGCTCATCATTAGCTCAGTGAGCGCGTATCACGGGTACTTCACCTCGGGTGGCGCGCTTGAGGTGGGACGCAGCAGCACCAAGGCCGTGGTCTATGCGGTGGTGATTGTGATGGTGGCGAATTTGTTGTTGACCCAAATGCTTCTCGGCTAAAGACACGGGCGATGATTGAGATTGACAACGTGTCGAAGTCCTTTGGAGACCAAATCGTCTTGCGCGACATCTCCGCCCAGTTCCACCCGGGGAAGGTCAATTTCATCATTGGCCGAAGCGGTTCGGGAAAGAGCGTCCTGACCAAATGCACGGTCGGCCTCCTGGAGCCAGACCAAGGTCACGTCACCTACGACGGCCGCAACTTCACCGAGATGAACCGCCGGGGCCGCAAGGCCGTCCGTCAAGAAATCGGCATGCTCTTTCAGGGCAGCGCCTTGTTTGACAGCATGACGGTGGCCGAAAACGTGATGTTCCCTTTGCGCATGTTCAGCGACGCGACGGAAGCGGAGATGCGGGACAGGGCGGCCTTTTGTCTCGAACGCGTCGAATTGACCCACGCCACGGACAAGTTCCCCTCCGAACTCAGCGGCGGGATGCAGAAGCGCGTGGGCATCGCTCGGGCCATTGCCATGAACCCCAAGTACCTCTTCTGCGACGAACCCAACTCAGGGTTGGATCCCCAAACCGCGATTGTCATCGACAACCTCATTGGCGACTTGACCCGCGAATTCAACATGACCACGGTGGTGGTGTCCCACGACATGAACAGCGTCATGGAGGCGTCGGATTTCATTCACTTCGTTCACCAAGGCCAAATCGCTTGGCACGGCCCCACCTCTGAGATCTTGACCGCCAAAAGTGAGGCGCTCAACGAATTCATTTTCGCCTCCAAAATCATGCGTGAGTTGCGCAAGACCGTCTCATGAGCCACGACGCGAAAGAAGGCTTCATTCCTTATTCCTTGCCGCGTCTGACGCCCGAAGAGATGGTGGCCCAGAGCTTGGCTTTTTACCACGAGATGGACACCCGCCGCAGCGCCCGCATCTTTTCGCCCGAGCCCATTCCACTTGAGGCGGTGCGTCAGTGCATCGACACGGCGTGTACAGCCCCATCGGGCGCGCACAAGCAGCCTTGGACCTTTTGCTTGGTGATTAACCCCGAATTGCGGAAGGACATTCGCCGTGCCGCCGAAGAGGAGGAGTTCCGCAACTACCACGGCCGCATGAGCCAGGAGTGGTTGGAGGATTTGGAGCAGTTTGGCACGGACCACATCAAGCCGTTCATCGAAGACGCCCCCGCCCTGATTGTCGTCTTCAAACAAGTGCATGACACGCCGGAAGCGGGCGGGAAGCGCGCCAACTACTACGTGAACGAGAGCGTGGGCATCGCTGTGGGCATGCTGCTCACCGCCTTGCACCGCATTGGCCTCGTGGCGTTGACCCACACGCCCTCGCCTATGGGCTTTTTGGCGGAGGCCCTGAAGCGACCCGCCAATGAACGGGCCTTCCTCAACATCCCCATTGGTTACCCCGCCGAGGGTTTGACCGTTCCGGATGTGACACGGAAGTCGCGGGCCGAGGTTTTGGTCGAATATCCCTGAACAGGTTGTTCACGGCCAAAACGTTTAAAAGTTTCAAACAAGTGCGCGTGGAGCTTGAAGCGTGCCGTTAATTTGCGGCCGAATTCACACACTGAATACAACCCAATATCATGTCTGATATCCAAGAAAAAGTGACCGCGATCATCGTGGACAAGCTCGGCGTTGACGCCGGAGAGGTGAACACTGAAGCCTCGTTCACGAACGATTTGGGAGCCGACTCCCTTGACACCGTGGAACTCATCATGGAATTCGAAAAGGAATTCAACATCGCCATCCCAGACGACCAGGCTGAGAAGATCAGCACGGTAGGCCAGGCGGTCGATTACATCTCGCAGAACGCGTAAGATTCAGCATTCGCTGAACCGGTTCATTTCTGGAAGTCATGGAACTTCGTCGCGTAGCGGTCACTGGGTTGGGGGCACTCACCCCCTTGGGCAACGATGTGCAAACGTTTTGGGCCAATGCGGTTCAAGGCGTGAGTGGCGCAGCGCCCATCACCCGCTTTGACGCTTCCAACTTCAAGACGCAGTTTGCGTGCGAAGTCAAAGACTTTGACTCCTCCGAGTGGATTCACCGGAAGGACTCGCGCAAAATGGACTTGTTCACACAATACGCCGTGGTGACGGCGGAAATGGCACTCAAGGACGCCGGCCTCTCTGTGGAGGACGGCAACCTTGACCCCGACCGAGCGGGTGTCATTTGGGGCTCGGGCATCGGAGGGTTCCAAACCTTCATGAGCGAAGCCAGGAACTTCTACACGGGAGATGGCATTCCGCGCTTTTCGCCGTTCTTCATCCCAATGCTGATCACCGACATCGCGCCGGGTCACATCAGCATTCGAAACAACCTGCGCGGACCGAACTACGCGACGGTCTCGGCCTGTGCGAGTTCCACCCACGCCCTCATCGATGCCTTCAACACCATTCGCTTGGGCAAGGCCGACGTCGTGGTGACGGGAGGGTCTGAAGCCGCTGTTGTGGAAGGAGGAATTGGGGGTTTCAACGCCTTGAAAGCGCTGTCCACCCGCAACGACGAACCCGCCCGTGCCTCGCGTCCGTTCGATGCCACGCGCGATGGATTCGTCCTCGGCGAAGGGGGCGGAGCCATCATCCTCGAGGACCTCGCGCACGCCCGTGCTCGCGGCGCCAAGATTTACTGTGAGATGGTGGGCGGAGGCATGACCGCAGACGCACACCACATCACGGCGCCTCACCCAGAGGGATTTGGGGCACGGAACGTGATGAAGAATGCGTTGGACGACGCGGGATTGTCCCCTGAGGACATCGACTACGTCAACGTTCACGGCACGTCCACTCCCCTTGGAGACGTGGCAGAGGTCAAAGCCATTCAACAGGTCTTTGGCGACGCCGCATACGACTTGAACATCAGCTCCACGAAGAGCATGACCGGTCACCTCCTCGGTGCGGCTGGGGCCGTCGAAGCGATGGCTTGCATCATGTCCATTGTGGACCAGGTGGTGCCTCCCACCATCAACCATGAGCACGAAGACGATCAGCTGGACAACAGGCTGAATTTCACGCTGAACAAAGCCCAAAAGCGCGAAGTCCGCGCCGCCTTGAGCAACACCTTTGGCTTTGGCGGCCACAACGCCTCTGTGGTGTTTAAAGCCCTTTCATGATTCGGCTTTGGCAACGTCTGACTCGGGCCACCCAACAGGGCCCCGATGCGGACATTCGCACCTTGATGCGCCGAGAGTTTGGCTTGCGGGTGGGACAACGACGCACCTACGACGAGGCCTTGACCCATTCGTCGATGCTGGACGGGGACAAGACCGGTCTGAAGAGCAATGAACGACTTGAATTTTTGGGAGATGTCGTGCTGGACATGACCATGGCCAACTACCTCTACCGCGTGTTTCCGGACGCACAAGAAGGCGAGCTGACCAAGCGCAAGAGCCGCATTGTGAACCGCAAGAACTTGAACTTGCTGGGCAAGAACATGGGGCTGCACCACTTGATTCAGGCCAAAATGCGCCGGGAAGACATTCACGATTCCATGGTGGGCAATGCCTTGGAAGCCCTGATCGGGGCCATCTATCTGGACCACGGATTCAAAAAGACCCAGCGCGCCGTGTTGCTCATGCTCAAGCACTACGGCCTGGACGAGCAGGTCAACGAAACGCACGACTTCAAGAGCCAGCTGCACCAATGGGCGACCAAGCGCAAGAAGAAATTGGCGTTTGAGGTGCTCAAGGACGACGATGCAGCCGGCGAGGAGCGCTACGAGATCGCCGCCAAAGTGAACGGCGAGGTCTACGGCATTGGCATCGGCCGGTCGAAGAAATTGGCCGAGCAGGAAGCCGCGCGCCGTGCGTGGAAGAAAGTCTACGACCGCCGCACTGCGGCGGGCGGAGGCGCAAAGCGCACCGCCGACAAGCCCCAAGAATCTTCAGGCGAAGGGCACCGTTCTCGGCGTGCCGGATCCTCGCGTCGCCGCCGCCCTGCCAAACCCGAGTCCGAGTCGGCGAACGCCCCCCAAGCGCCCAATGGCAAAGCTTCAGAGAAGGAGTCGCCCAAGGAAGGCGTCAAACCTCGGTCGGGACGCTCGCGTTCACGCCGTTCGGGCGGCAACAAGCCGTCGGAACCGTCCAATTCGTCCAAAGCGTAACCCATGCTGCACACGCTTGAATGGGAATACACGCCTGATTATGAGCTCCTCGGTGTGAGTTCTGCCGTGGGATGTCACCGACTGGCATGGTCCATGAATCGTGCGTTTGGATGGCGTCTGAGCTGCGACCAAGATGTGGTCATGGGCCAAGGCAAAAAAGAAGACACCCTGCACCCTTCCATGCGGTATGTGGATGAGGAAGCAGGCATTGCCTGCACCCTGATTTTGAATCGCCTTCCGGGCGGCATGTTGGCCAAGGGAGCTGCGGGATTGGACTTCCTTGTGATGGTCAACCATCATGAGCTCGCCGCTCACGAGGTGATTGCGACCCTTCGTGAATTGCCTGAGGTGGCCTTTGTGACGGCGTTGGACCCGGAGGAATGCGGTGCCATGGAGCCCCTCACGGTGTTCGATTAAGCCTTCCTCAGCGCATTTCATACCCGAAATTCTTGCAAAAACGGCTTCTCCGTCGATTTTTGCAGCCGGAAGGAAACGCCCCTCCACACCCTTACGCGCCGCACCTTATGACGCAACAACAGCCGGTTACCAAAAGCACCAAAATCGTGGCCACGCTTGGCCCTGCTTCGTCCTCGGAAGAGGTCTTGACGCAATTGATTTTGGAGGGCCTCAATGTGGCCCGCATCAACTTCTCTCACGGCGCCCACGAAGTGCACGGGGAGACCATTGATACGGTGCGCCGCATCGATGGTGAGTTGGGCACCTACACCGCGGTATTGGCAGATTTGCAGGGACCCAAATTGCGTGTCGGCGAAATTGCCGACGGTGAAATGGCCTTGGTGGAGGGCGGCACGTTGACAGTCAAGGTGGGCACAGGCGAGGGGAAGGACGGTGTTGTGTACACCGACTACGAAACTTTTGCGGCAGATGTCAAGGTGGGCGAGCGCGTGCTTTTGGACGACGGCAAACTCGCCCTTCGTGTGCAGGAAACGAACGGGAAGGACACCGTGGTGTGCGAAGTCATTCACGGCGGACTGTTGCGTCCCCGCAAGGGATTGAACTTGCCTGAAACGGAAGTGTCGTTGCCTTGCATCACGCCGAAGGATGCCGAGGATTTGGCCTTTGCGCTAGAGAAGGAGGTCGATTGGATTGGCTTGTCCTTTGTGCGTCGTGCCTCCGACATCTTGGAGCTTCAAGAGGCAATCAAGAAGGCGGGCAAGCATGCCCGTTTGGTGGCCAAAATCGAAAAGCCAGAGGCCATTGAAGACCTCGACGCCATTTTGGAAGCCACCGACGCGGTGATGGTGGCGCGCGGCGACCTCGGGGTGGAAATGCCCATGCAGGAAGTGCCGCTGTTGCAGAAGGAAATCGTGCGCAAGTGCATGGCGATGGGCAAACCCGTGATCGTGGCCACGCAAATGCTGGAAAGCATGATCGAGTCGGCGACGCCAACGCGCGCCGAGGTCAACGATGTGGCCAACGCGGTGCTCGATGGCGCCGACGCCGTCATGTTGAGCGGCGAGACGAGCGTAGGCAAGTACCCCATCAACGCGGTGCGCGCCATGCGTCAGGTCATCGAAAACATCGAGTCCAAAGGCGAGGTGCAGTACCCGGAACGCCCCCCGTTGTCTCCAGACGATGAGCGGTTCATTTCCGACAGTGTGTGCTACAATGCGTGCCGCCTTGCCCGTCGCACGAAGGCTGCCGCCATTGTGACCATGACCTTCTCAGGCTACACGGCCATCCAAGTGAGCAGCCAGCGGCCCAGCGCCAAGATTTACATGTTCACGGCGAACCGTCGGGTGTTGAGCCAAATGAGCTTGGTGTGGGGGGTGTACGCCATGCCTTACACCAAAATGGTCAGCACCGACCACACCATCGCCGACATCAAGTACATCTTGTACAAGGCGGGACGGGTGCGGGAGGGAGACTTTGTCATCCACCTCGCTTCCATGCCAATCGCCGATGCGGGCAAGACCAACATGCTCAAGCTCAGCCGAGTCTAAGCAAACGCCTGCAAGGCGGCGCGTCAAGGAGCAGGCCGTGGGCGTTATCTTCGCGGGCGCAGCCCGCGTCATGCGGGCGGCATTGACCTCAATGACATCCCGCAAGCACCCATGGCGTTGAAATTTCCGGAACGCGGCCCGTTGAACCTTCCCACCCTGGCCAAGGAGTGGTTGGAGGTGTGGGAGCGCGAAAACACCTTTCAGCAGAGCATTGACCGCAGGCCCGCAGACAAACCCTACGTCTTTTTCGAGGGACCACCCTCGGCCAATGGCAAGCCGGGCATTCACCACGTGATGGCCCGCGCCATCAAGGACATTTTCTGTCGCTTCCAAACCCTGAAGGGGCATCGCGTGGAGCGCAAGGCGGGTTGGGACACCCACGGTCTGCCCGTCGAGTTGGGGGTGGAGAAAGAATTGGGGATCACCAAGGAGGACATTGGCACCAAATTGACGGTGGAGGAATACAACGACGCGTGCCGGAAGACGGTCATGCGTTACACCTCGGACTGGAACGAGCTCACCCGCCAAATGGGATACTGGGTGGACATGGACGCCCCATACGTCACCTACCACACCAAGTACATGGAGTCGGTGTGGTGGCTTCTTGCCCAATTGCACAAAAAGGGCATGCTGTACAAGGGCTACACAATCCAGCCTTACAGCCCCATGGCGGGAACGGGATTGAGCTCGCACGAGCTCAACCAGCCCGGAACGTACCGCGACGTGAAGGACACCACCATCGTGGCTCAATTCCGCGCCACCCAGGAGTCTCGTGCAGCGTTGTTGACGCAAGTCGGCCTGGCCGACGACGGTTTGCCAGTCGACTTTTTGGCGTGGACGACCACGCCTTGGACGTTGCCTTCCAACACGGCCCTCACCGTGGGACCGGACATTCGCTACGCGCTGGTCAAGACGACCAACCGCTACACGGAAGCCACGGGCTATGTGGTGTTGGCCGAAGCCCTCGTGGGCAAGCAATTTGGGGACAAGAAAGCCCCGGCGCACGACGTGGTGGCCACGTTGGATGGACGCGATCTCGTGGGCATGCGTTACAAAGCGTTGCTTGATTGGGCCACGCCGATGGACCATCCCGAGAACGCGTTCCAGGTCATTCCCGGCGATTTTGTGACCACCGAGGATGGCACCGGCATCGTGCACACCGCGCCAACCTTCGGTGCGGATGACGCCAGGGTGGCCAAGGACGCAGGCGTGCCGGCCATGCTCGTCGACGACGGCACCGGCCATGGTGTGCCGTTGGTGGATTTGCAAGGACGCTTCCGCGTGGGACCCTTTGGCGGGCGTCACGTGAAGGCGGAATTTGACTTGGAAGCTGGGGAAGCCGACAAGCCTGTGGATGTGGAAATCGCCATCCTCCTGAAGGAACGCGGCCAGGCCTTCAAGGTGGAAAAGTACGAGCACAGTTACCCGCACTGCTGGCGCACCGACAAGCCCATCTTGTACTACCCGCTTGACTCTTGGTTCATCCGGGCCACGGAGGCGAAGGAGCGCATGATGGAGCTCAACAACACGATCACGTGGAAGCCGGAGAGCACAGGAACGGGACGCTTCGGAAAGTGGCTCGAGAACGTGAACGACTGGAACCTCAGCCGCTCGCGCTTTTGGGGCATTCCCTTGCCCATTTGGCGCACCGAAGACGGCACAGAGGAACGTTGCATTGGCTCCATTGAAGAGCTGAAAACGGCGTGTGACGAAGCCGTGTCGGCCGGCGTGATGGCGGCCAATCCATTCGCGTCTTTCACGCCTGGGGACATGTCCGACTCAAACTACGATGCGGTGGACCTCCACAAGCACGTGGTGGACGAGGTCGTTCTGGTGTCGAGTGATGGCCGACCCATGCACCGCGAGGCCGACCTCATCGACGTGTGGTTCGACAGCGGAAGCATGCCTTACGCCCAATGGCATTATCCCTTTGAGAACAAGGAGAAGGTCGATGCGGGCGGCGCGTGCCCCGCGGACTTCATTGCAGAGGGCGTGGACCAAACCCGCGGCTGGTTCTACACCTTGCACGCCATCGCGACGATGGTGTTCGACCAGGTGGCCTACAAGCGCGTGGTGTCCAACGGCTTGGTCCTCGATAAGAATGGCCAAAAAATGTCCAAGCGCCTCGGCAACGCAGTCGACCCGTTTGAGACGCTTTCGACCTATGGCCCCGATGCGACGCGCTGGTACATGATCACCAACGCTCAGCCTTGGGACAATCTCAAGTTTGACGTGGCCGGCATCGGGGAGGTCCAGCGCAAATTCTTTGGCACTTTGCACAACACGTACAACTTCCTCGCCCTGTACGCCGGTGCAGACGGTTACCAAGGCGGGGAGCAAGACGTGCCCTACGCCGATCGGCCGGAGATCGACCGCTGGATTTTGAGCCTTCTCCAAGGCCTCGTCGAAGAGGTGGACAGCGCGTTCGAAGCGCTCGAGCCGACCCGTGCTGGACGCGCCATCCAAGACTTTGTGGTGGACGAGCTCAGCAACTGGCATGTGCGCCTGAGCCGGCGGCGGTTCTGGAAGGGCGAGATGAACATCGACAAGCGGAGTGCTTATCAGACCCTCACCACCTGCTTGCGCACGGTGGCCATCCTTGGTTCGCCCATCGCACCCTTTTACATGGACCGCTTGTTCCGCGACATCACTGGCCAAAACGAGTCTGTGCACTTGGCGTTGTTCCCAGTGGCCGATGCCGGCCAGCGGGACGAAGCGCTCGAAGCGCGCATGACGTTGGCCCGCAAACTTTCTTCTCAGGTCTTGAGCTTGCGCAAGCGCGAAAAGATTCGCGTCCGCCAGCCCTTGCGTCGCATCATGGTCCCTGCACTTGACGATGCAACGGCAGGCCACTTGTCGCTGATCTCCGCCTTGATTTGCAGCGAGGTCAACGTCAAGGAAGTTGAGATTTTGCGCGACGACAGCGCGTTTGTCAAGAAGGCAAAGGCGGATTTCAAGGCGCTTGGACGCGCCATGGGGCCGCGCATGAAAGCGGTGGCCTCGGCCATTGGCGCCATGACCTCTGCCGACGTGACAAAACTCGAACGCGACGGCGTGTTGTCTTTGGACCCAGGAGACGGTCAGGTCCCCATTGAATTGACCACGGCCCACGTGACAATCCAAACGGAAGACATCCCGGGCTGGCTTGTGTCCAGTGAGGGAGGCGTGACGGTGGCGCTGGACGTCACCTTGGACGACACGCTTCGCGCCGAAGGCTTGGCCCGGGAGCTTGTCAACCGCGTCCAAAACCTGAGGAAAGATGGGGGATTGGACATTTCCGACCGCATTCGTTTGGCCGTGAATGCCGGTGAAGAAATTCGCCGTGCACTCGAGGCCAATTTGGACTATATTCGGACGGAAACGCTGGCGACGGAGGTGACTTGGACTGAAGATGAAGCCGGTGAACACTTGCAGCTCGAAGACGGTGCTTCGGTTTGGGCTCAGGTTGAAAAAAGCTGATTTGAAGCACTTTTGACGAAACGACATGGCTGAATTGCGATACTCAGACAAGGATCTCAAGGAATTTGAGGGTCTCATTCATGAGAAGCTCGCGAGCGCGCGTGAAGACTTGGACCAGCTCCAGCGCTCGTTGTCCCACCGGGACGACAACAGCACGGAAGACACTGCGCCCACCTTCAAAATGATGGAAGACGGCTCCGAGACCATGAGTCGGGAGGAGACGGCACAACTGGCGGCCCGCCAGCAGAAGTTCATCCAAAGCTTGGAGAACGCGTTGTTGCGCATCAAGAACAAGACCTACGGGGTTTGTCGCGTGACCAACAAGTTGATTCCCAAGGAGCGTCTTCGCTTGGTGCCCCACGCCACGCTTTCCATCGAAGCGAAGCAGCGTCAATGACCCCGACCCTTCGACAGGTGGTATGGCGCGTCCTCGTGCCCGTGCTTGCGATTGACCAGCTCATCAAGGTGTGGATCAAAACGTCGTTTACCGTGGGGGAGCGCTTGGACTTTGTGCCGGGCATTCTGGAACTGCAGTTCATCGAGAACGAAGGCATGGCCTTTGGGTGGGCGCTTCCCGGCGTGGCAGGAAAGCTCTTGCTGACAGGATTCCGACTTGTCGCGGCGGTGGCCATCGGGGTGTACATCTCCCGCCGAATCAAGGAGAAGGCGCCCAAGGGGTTGTTGTACAGCCTGACCTTTGTGTGGGCAGGCGCTCTGGGCAACATCATTGACAGCGCGATCTACGGTCGGATTTTTGGCCGGTCGGGATGGGGCACCTTGGCCGAGGTGTGGCCCTCCGAAGGCGGTTACGCGCCGTGGTTCCAAGGTAACGTGGTGGACATGTTTCACTTCATCGTGACCTGGCCTGCGTGGTTCCCCGTGGAGGCATGGGCCGGACGCGAAGTCTTTCCTCCCATCTGGAATTTGGCAGATGCGGCCATTTCTGTGAGCGTCATTTGGATGCTCCTGAACCAAAGGAAATACTTTCCCGTCGTCGCCTGACGACGGACATGGGGTTGTGACGGCAGCTCTCCCTCAGACGAGTTCGGCTTCGGGTGCGTCGATCCAATCGCCGTGTTCCCGGATCAGGTCGATCAAGGCGTTCACCGCTTCATCTTCTGGGACGTTGCGTTTGACGACTTCTTTCTCCTTGTAGAGGGTGATTTTACCGGGTCCTGTGCCGACGTAGCCGTAGTCGGCGTCCGCCATTTCTCCCGGGCCGTTCACGATGCACCCCATGATGCCAATTTTGACCCCCTTCAGGTGGTGGGTGACGGCACGGATTTTGGCCGTGGTCTCTTGCAGGTCAAACAGCGTCCTGCCACAGCTCGGGCAGCTGATGTATTCCGTCTTGCTGATGCGGGTGCGGGCGGCCTGCAAAATGCCGAACGACATGGTGTTTCGCTTGGCCAATGCCGTCTCCGGGGCGTCCACCCACAAGCCATCGCCCAGTCCATCGATCATGGGGCCGCCGAGGTCCGTGGCCGCTTGAAGGGCCAAACGCTCGTCGTCGAGTCCTTGCCAGGTCCGTCGCAACACCACGGGCGCACCGCAGTCCAGCTCATCCAAGGCGAGCACGGTGGTGCGCAAGTCGACCATGGCGTGTGGGTTGTCGGTTTCGACCACCCAGATGACGTCGCGCCGCATGCGGCCTTGGTCGTCGTACACCCGGCTTCGCAATGCAGGTTGGACTTGGGCACGTTTGACACGAACCCAATGCACCACGTCGTCTTGCGGCGCCGGCAGCACGGTCCACGCATCGGCGGCATTCCAAAGGGGCTGGTGCCGGTCGGGCCGTGTGTCAAGGGCGGTCCATGCTTCGGCATCCATCAGCACTTGCAGGGTTCCAGGAAGGCCAAACGTCAACGCCCGGCTTCCGGCATACACCACGTCGCACGCGGCGTCGCTCAAATTCCATTTGTCCAAAGGCACGCTGTAACGGTATCCCGCGCCGTACAAGCTTGCAGCTTCCACATCGGCATCGCGCAGGGTGTGCACGACGACAGGCACGTGTTTGCCGCCGACATTGTCCACCTCCCAACACGCCCGGCGGGTGTACTCAAAGGGGTTGAGTGCGTTCTTGACGGGTGTGATGGGTGAATGCCCTTGACGTGCGGCATAACGCTCGACAAGCATGCGTCCGACGGGCATTTCGGCCTCGGGTTCTTCTGTCAAACTGACACGCACAGTGTCGCCCAATCCGTCTTCGAGCAGGGTTCCGATGCCCAGGGCGGATTTGATGCGGCCATCCTCTCCGTCCCCGGCCTCCGTCACCCCAAGGTGAAGCGGAAATGCCATGTTTTCTTGGTCCATGCGCGCGACCAAGAGGCGGTACGCTTGGACCATGACCTGCGGGTTGGACGACTTCATGGACACCACCACATCGAAATACCCTTCGTCCACACAAATGCGCAAGAACTCGAGGGCGCTTTCCACCATGCCCAACGCCGTATCGCCATAGCGACTCATGATGCGGTCCGACAGGGAACCGTGGTTGGTGCCAATCCGCATGGCCCGGCCAAGTTGCTTGCATTTTTGGACGAGTGGGGTGAATTTTTCTCGGATGCGGACCAGTTCATCGGCGTACGATTCGTCCGTGTACTCCAAATTTTCAAACCGCTTCTTGTCCGCGTAGTTGCCTGGATTGACCCGGATTTTCTCCACGTGGTTGGCGGCGATTTCGGCCGCGTTCGGGGTGAAGTGGATGTCGGCCACCAAGGGGGTGTCGTGGCCCGCCGCGCGCAACCCTTCAGAGATGGCGCCCAAGGCTTCTGCGTCGCGCTTGCTTGGCGCGGTGATGCGCACCAATTCACATCCTGCTTCGATCATCCGGATGCTCTGGGCCACCGTTGCCGGTATGTCCAGTGTGTCGGTGGTGGTCATGGATTGCACGCGAATGGGATTGTTCCCCCCGAGGGCGGAAGATCCAATCTTCACCTCGCGCGTGTTTCGGCGCTGGTAATTGAACGAATCGGGGCAGTAGGCTTCGTGTGTCATCGTGAAGGTTGCGATGTGAAGATAACCTCTGCGACGGGCGGATGTTGTGCTTGTGCGGCCTGTACTTTTGAAACATGCCTGAGACGCCTGCCTCTCCGTCCTCCAACGCTACGGCCATTGTGGTCGGCGGTGTGGCCTACGGAGACCGTTCTCGGGTGGTGCGCTTGTTGACCCAAGCACACGGTTTGGTGCCGCTTTGGGTGGCCAACGCCAACAGTCAGAAGGCCTTGTGGCACCCCATGGCCCTGTTGGAGGTGTTGGACCTGCGCCCAGGCAAAGGAGGAGGGCTGTGGACCGCCAGAGAGTGCCGTCGCGCGGAACCCCAAATCGCCTACCGCCGCGAGCCTGCCCGCTCAGCCGTGGGCTTTTTTGTGGCGGAGGTGTTGTCTGGCAGTTTGGAAGAGGGGGCGCCAGCCCCTGAGTTGTACGACCTGTCCATGCGGGCGGTGAATTGGCTCGAGACCGAGTCCCGTGTGCCTTGGATTCACGTCAAATTCATGGCTGACTTGGTGCAGGCATTCGGCATGATGCCGGGTCCATGCCCCGGGGGCAAAACGCATTTTGACATCACCACAGGAGAGTTTGTCCCCTCGGAGTTGGCGCCCAAAAATGCCATGGAAGCCGCCACGGTGGCGGGCATGAGGGACATTGTTGGCATGGAGTTTGGTAGTGTGGAGTCGCTGAATTGGACGCGG
>PKDW01000010.1 GCA_002863145.1 Flavobacteriales bacterium | reverse complement strand
AGAACCGCATCCGTGTAAGAACAGCCTTGGATGTACCCCATCACCTCGAAGGTGGTGGTCTCAAATGGGCTGAGTTCCGCCAGTTGGTTGTCCACCATTTGAGCCAGCTCCAACGGAGTCCAATCGAAGCCCAAATTGGGGTCCGAACCCAACACCTCCACCGTCGTGCTTTCTCCGTAGTCGATGGATGAGGTGCAGCAGGCGTCAATGCTCATCGCCAAGCCTTCCAGCCGCACGTCGACCGCGCAGTCCGGGGCCGACGAACCAAGCAACAGCACGTAGTCGGTGTTTTGGAGCAACAGCGCAGTCGTCAGTATGGTGTCGGTCGACACCGTCCACAATTCGGAGGCGACGGCGAACTCCTCGGCGTTGCACTCGTCCAGAGGGTTGGGCTGAAACACCCTGGCCACCAGTGGCGCTTCGCACGACAAGGCGCTCAACACCACCTTGGCTGGCTCAGAAGGCTCTGCAAACTGTCCAAAAAACGTCGTGTGAAAGTGGATCACTTGAACGCGGCTGGCGTCAAAAACCCCTGCCAAGGCCGCCGATCCTGGCAAATCCAGCGGCGACCCCAACACGGCGGTGGTGTCCGTTTGGCCACAGAGGTCGAGGGCATTGCTGCACGCTTGGCCTTGGGCGACGGAGGCGATGCTCGCGCCGAGAAAGGCGCAACAACACACGCGAAAAACGTCACGAATGGTCATGTTTCGAAGGTAGTTCTACGTAGAACGCAGAATGTCCCTGTAACAACATGTCATCAACAGGCTTTCGGGGAAAGGCGTGGGGAACAATCAGGACTCGAATCCCACCAACAGCGCGCCTTTTTCCACGGCTTCGCCTTCGGCAATGGGCACCTCCGATACAGTGCCGGCCGCCACGGCCTTGATCATGTTTTCCATCTTCATCGCCTCCAGCACGAGCAGCGCTTGGCCTTCCTCCACCGCATCTCCTGGCTGAACCAAGACTTGCAAAACCTTGCCCGGCATGGGCGCCTTGATGTCCCCTGAAGACGCGCCTGTCGAGACAGACATGCCCATCTTCTCGAGCAATTTGGCCCGTTCATCGAGCACGCGCACCTCGCGTCGCACGCCGTTGATGCGAATGACGAGATGACCCTCTGCGTCGGGACCGGACTCGCATTCTACTGTGTAGCGCGCGCCGTTTTGCAACACGGACCATGTGCGGGGGCCCAAGGCCGTCCATTCGGCGTTGGTCTCCACGTCCGGCAGTGCGCGTTCAATGCGGACCCCGTCCCACTGGATTTCTCGAGCCATGACGCGAAGGTAGCATGGAAGCCACGACCTTTGGGACATGGCCGGCGTCTACCTCCATGTTCCGTTTTGTCGACAAGCCTGTCACTACTGCGACTTCCACTTCTCAACAAACACCCAAACCGTCGACGCCATGGTTCGTGCCATCGCATCGGAGGCCCGACTTCGTGCCCCGCATTTTTTGGGGTCGCTGAATGGGCCTGTGACGACCCTGTACCTCGGGGGCGGCACGCCCTCCCTGTTGCCCCCCGACGCCATGAAGCGACTCGTTCGCGGAGTCTCTGACGCCTTGCAGTTGGACGTGTCTGCACTTGCAGAGGTCACCCTGGAAGCCAATCCGGAGGACTTGGAGGATGCTCGGTTGGACGCTTGGCTGGAAGCCGGCTTCAACCGCCTCAGTGTGGGCATCCAAAGCTTCGACGACAAGACCTTGGGTTGGATGAACCGCGCCCACAGCGGCCTGGAGGCGGAACAAGGTATCCTTCGGGCCCGCGCCGCCGGCTTCGACACCATGACGGTGGACCTGATCTACGGGGTTCCCACGGGTCGCCAATGGCAGGACGACGTGGAACGTGCCCTCGACCTTCCCGTGCGGCACCTCAGTGCGTATGCCCTGACTGTGGAGCCCCAAACCGTGCTTGGGGCCCGTGTGGCGCGCGGCGAAGAAACCGCGCCTCCCGACGAACGCACCGTGCAGGAATACCACCACTTGTGCACCATCATGGCAGACCGCGGATGGTCCCATTACGAGACGAGCAATTGGGCCGCACCCCGCAGCGACGAGGGCCACTGGAAAGCGATTCACAACAGCGCGTATTGGTCGGGACAACCCTACTTGGGTCTTGGACCGGGTGCGCACGGATTCCTGAATCCTGAGCGCTACGCCAACGTGGCCAACAACCCTGCCTACATCCGGTCGCTGGAACAAGGTGCGCTGTCTGAATCGCGGGAAACCCTCTCCCGCGCAGATCGCTACAACGAGGCCATCATGACCGGGCTGCGGGCCGCCCACGGCATCCACCCGGAAAACCTGCATGAGGCCCACGGTTTGAGGCCAGACGTGGTCGATCCCCATGCTTGGTCACACGCGCTGGATTGTGGAGACTTGGTGCCGATTGAAGGTGGTCGTTTCCGAGTTCCAGAAGCGCATTGGATCACTGGCGACCGCGTGGCGGCGTCTCTTTTTCACGTGGCGTAGCGCGGAGCAACGTGTCCACAAACACCGCCCCGATGACCAGCGCCGCACCGAGGTAAAAACCCGAAGAAAAGCGCTCGTCAAACAAGAAATACGCCAGTACGATCGCATAAATCGGTTCGAGGTTGATGGCCATGGCCGACTCAAATGGCGTCAATTGCTGCAAGACCTGGATGGACACCATGAAGGCGAACGACGTGGCCACCACCGCAAGCAACACAATCCAAAGCCAGTCTGACCCGGACAGCAGAATCAACGACAAGTCAAACTCCCCTTGAATGGCCAACCACAGCGCCATCCCCGCACTGGCTGCCAGCAACTCCACAGCGCTCAATTGAACCGGGTCGTGCTGTCTGACGAGCACCCCGTTGACGGTGCTGAACATTGCTGCAAGCACTGCGCTCGCCAGCCCGAGGAGAATGCCTGTGGTTTGGTCTCGTTCCGCCTGAAACACAAGGGCAATGCCCACAAACACTGCGGCCGCCCCCGCCATTTCGCGCCACGCAATGGACCGTTTGAAGACCACCGGCTCGATGAGCCCCACAAACAGAGGTGCCGTGGCCAACATGGTCAGCGCCAGCCCCACAGAACTCGCCTTGATGGACGCGAAAAACGTCACCCAGTGCGCCGCAACCACCCAGCCCACAAGGCCCACCCTCAGCACGTTGGGCCACGTCCAGGACGACCAACGCGACCGAAACCACAAAAACGCTGCGGTGGTCAACCCACCTAGGGTAACGCGCCAGAATACCAACGGTTCGGCGTCAATCGAAATGAGTTTGCCCAAGATGCCTGTGAACCCAAAAATCACCACCACCCCATGGAGCAGCAACAGGCTTCGGGTTCGGGCTGACATCAGTGCTGAATGGCGAACCGTGCGGTTTGGGTGGCCAACTGCACAGACTCGGGATTCACCTCCATGGTGTAGACGCCCTGCGCCCACGACGTGACGTCAAGGAGCCGGCGACCCGCTGCCATGCGCTCGCGCCACACCTCACGCCCTGCCGCGTCACGAATCACCATTTCGGCAGCCGTGGCGCAAGACACTTGCAAGACGTCTGAGGCCGGGTTGGGAAACATGACGAGTTCAAAGGGTGTTTCTGTCACATCATCTTCGTCTTCGACCACGATTTGGGCCGTCGACTGGTCCGAACATTGACTTTCTTCGTCTGTGACCGTCAAGAAGATGTTGTACGTGCCGGGCTCGGTGTAGGTCAACTCGGGGTCTTCCTCGTTGCTGAACGTGCCGTTGCCGAAGGACCACTGGAAGAAGTCGGCATTCTCGCTCTCATTGATGGCAAACACCGGGTCGCCACTCAAAACAAGGACGTCGGGCACAGTGAACAAAGACAGGACCGGCTCGGTCAGGTCGTCCAAACTTCTTGGCAACAAGGTGTAGCCGTCCAAAAAAGGCGCATTGCCGTCAGACTGACCCCCAATGCCCGTCAACCCAAACGTTCCAATCGGTGGTTCCGTGCCCCAGATGTTGGTGTTGCCGTCGATTCGGATTTGCAAATCACCGATGCCATAGTCGACCATCACGTCGAAATACGGAAAGTTGTTGGTCCATTGCGCAGGGTCCGCAAGCTTCACGCACTTCAGCTTGACCACGCGCGACTCCGTCTCCTCGCCCATCTCCTGGACCAGGATTGGTTCTTGGGTGTCGAACCCGCTGCCCTCGTAAATCAGGGTGTCGGCGTACAACGTGGCCAAGCCAGCGAATTGGCCCACAACGCCTCGCACCCGGACGCTGTCTCCTTCCTGAACTTCGTATCCAAAGTTGTTGATGGCGCTGAACACATTGATGCCATTGGTGGGATCAATCAAGGTGAAACGAAGGCCTTGGGGGTAGTCGTTCCAGCCGTGGACGATGCCGCGCAGTTCGCACGCCGTGTCGATGCTGTCGAGCACCCCTTGGTTGTTGGTGCCACGCACCATGTCGATGTCGTACACGGGGTAGGTCAAATCCGAAGGAAGGATGTGCACCACCAAGGTTTGGATGCCCAACACGGCTCCTCCAGAAAGGATCGTCAACGTCAGTTCGACGTCTTCCTGAAGCTCGGGGTCTTCCTCATTGATGGCCACGAAATTGAACGACTGGCTGTTCAACAAACCAGACTCAAACGTGAAATTCAGGGGGAACACGGCGGGGTAGTCCGAGCCCAATTCGGCATCGCCTCCGGTGACAGAAACCTGCACCTCTACGTCCTCGAGGGGGTAGTCGACGAGCATCTCGACCGCGACCGCGCTGCCTTCCGCCACGTACAGTTCTGGTGCTGCAAAACCCACCACCATCGTTCCGAGGCCGCCGCACGACGCGGTGTGCTCGCCAAGGAAATCAAACGTGTCTTGCGGGTAGACGTCCCATTGGGTTTGGCCTTCGAGCCAGTTGGTGGAGCCCTGACCGATGTTGGGCTTTCTCACCAGCGTGTACTCCGCCATGGCGCCTTCACCCACGGGCCAGGCCCCAAGCGGGTCTTCCCCAATCACGCCCATCATGTCGATGATCTCGCCATTCTTCCGAAGCACAATCGGATCGTTGCCGTTGTACCACGTAACCGTGCTCAGGGCTTGGCTTTGGTTGATGATGGGTGCGGCAGCTTGGGGATTGCCCAACACCGTCACGCCGCCCGACACGAGCACCCCTTCCAAGTTCAAACTTTGGATGGGTGTCTCAGAGCCGTTGTTGTAAACCTCCATCACGTACGGGGTGAGGTCCACGTCAAACGGCGTGGGGTTGTGGATTTCCAAAGCCTTGTTGTTGCTTGTCCCCTCAACGTATTCGCTGATGATCAAATCGTCGCACAACCCGGCAGAACCGCATTGCAAAATGGTCACCGGCAGGGCGTTTGAAGACAGGCTGTCGCAGCCCAAGGCTGCAGCCTCAAACACAGACAATCCGCTGGCAATGGTGGTGGAGTCCAACCCATCTTGGTAGCTGAGGCCCCAGACGTGGTAATCTCCTGCCTCACCGAAAGCTGCAAAGTCGTAGTACGGCTCATCCGTGGTCACCAAAACCTCATTCGATTCGGTGCAAATCAAAAAGACGTACTCCCCCTCCACCGCATCGCTGTAGTAGCCAAAGGGCACGAGCGCACCGTCTTCCGTAAGGCATGCTTCGGCGTCTGCTTCTCCCCCTGCCGTCAACAACGTACCGCCATCGCAAGAAGGAATCTCACAGGTTTCCCCGACCAACGTCACGGGCTCGGCTGACAGGCTGACACACCCCCCTTCAGGCACCGTCACAATGCTGTCCAAGGACGTCCAGCCTGGGGCAAGCAAGGCGTCGTGCGAAATGGCGTACACCTCAAACGTGCCGTCCCCCAATCCCTCCATGTTGAGGGCGGTTCCAAAGAACACCTCCAACACCTCCCCGGTCTCGGGGTCCACAATGGCCAAGCTTGTGGCCGCAGTCGCGGCGTCGCTTTGGTGTGTGAACCCGACGATGGCCGGTCCCGTGTCCGTGCAGAGCACTGCATTTGCGGGGTTATTCAACAACAAGTGACCCCCTTCACAAGGAAGCACATTGGACGTTCCTGGGCTGAGGGCCTGCATCACAAAGGCTTGGTCAAAAGCCTCGCCCCCGTCAGGAACGCGCGACAAACCGTCTGACCCAGGAGACACGCCTTCTCCCCCTTCGTAAACGGTTGCCTCCGCATCGGGGTTCACCGCCTCCACAATGGCTGTCATCTGAGGATTGAACACGCTGGTGTTGCCGTAAAGCACCGCGTCCACCATGTCGCCAAACACGGGGGTCTGGTCCAATTCGAAGGACGCCGCCGGACTGGCCGCCAACACCACACCCGCCACAGAATTCTGCCAGCCATCACCGTTCAATGCAAGGAATCCTTCCGCGTTCAATGCGAGTCCGTTGAGGTCCACGACGGCTTGGGTTTGGGCTGACCAATCGCCGCTTGAAAAGGCCGATTTGACAATCACCAACGCATGGCCGTCCAACGCCGTGCCCGGCGCGCCGTAGAGTTCGACAAACTGCCCTGTTTCCGGGCCAACCACAAGGTTCAATTCATTGATGACCACGTTCTGGGCGGTGGCGGTCGTGCTGCCCATCAAGCCCGCGAGGAGCCAAGCAGCGCTGAGGGAAACCAAATTTCCTTTCATGGCGTCGGTTATGGATGGACGTCGAAGGTAGCGTACCTTTCATGAGCAAGAGATGAAGCCTGGCATATCCTTGATTGAAAAGTTGGATGATTTCATCCGACGGTACCACAGAAACAAAGCCCTTCGCGGGGCTTTGCTGTCGTTTGCGACCCTCACCCTGGGTGCGCTCTTGCTTGCTGCGCTCGAAAACGTCAGCCGATTTGGGGTGGCTGGACGCACCGTTCTCTTCTACGCCTTCGCCGCCACAACGCTGGCCGTGTTGGCCACCCAAGTGGTGTGGCCCATGCTTCAATGGTTTCGCCTGAGCGGAGGCCTGAGTTACGATCAAGCTGCAAGGATCGTGGGAGAGCACTTCCCCGAGGTCAAGGACAAGCTCCTCAACACTCTCCAGCTGCAACAACAAGTGGACAACGCGCAAGGCGCAGACGTCACCCTGTTGGCCGCAAGCATTGACCAACGCACCTCCTCCCTCCGGCCGCTGCCCTTCGCCCAAGCGGTGGATGTGGGTCCGGCGATGACGGCCCTGCGCATGGCGCTTCCCGTGGCGGTGGTGGTCGGCACCTTGGTTTGGCTCAAACCCACCTGGGTGATGGAGCCCGCGACACGCATTGTGCAGCACCGCACCGAATTTGTGGAGCCTGCGCCGTTCCAATTTGAGCTGTGCAACGAAAGCTTGAAGGTCGCCGCCGGAAACGCCCTCACCCTCCAGGTTGAGGTGGTTGGAAACGAACTTCCAAGTGCCGTGATGGTGGAGGCGCAGGGCGGGCGCTTCCGCATGGAACGAACGCATGACCACATCTTTCGCTACACCTTCCCCTCTGTGCGCTCGAGCACGCCGTTTCGGTTTTTGGCCAATGGATGGCGTTCGGACGAATTCGTGGCGGTGCCTTTTGCCATGCCTTCGCTCGCGGAACTCCGGGTCGAAGCCACCCCTCCCCGGTACACGGGCCTTCCCGCCATCGACCAACGCAACCAAGGCGACCTGACGGTGCCTGAGGGCACGCCCATCCAATGGTCCATCCGCGTGGCCAACGGGGACGGCGTCACCATGCGCCTCGCAGACAACCCGCTGGACGTCCGGGCAGGCGCAGCCAACACCTACCTCGCCAATTGGGTGGCTTCTTCCAACACCGTCTACTGGGTCACGCCGACCGGCGTGGATGCGATCGGCGATTCGTTGCGACACCGCATCCGGGTCATTCGGGACGGCAAGCCTTCCATTCGCGTCTCGGAAGAACAGGACAGCACCTCTCGAAAGCGACGCCACTTCACCGGCGCCATCCAAGACGATTACGGATTCAGCCGACTGACGTTTGCGTGGGCCTTTGTGGAACGTGCGTCTCGACAACGCTTGGACGAACCCCTTTTCGCCGGTGACGCGCCCTCCGTGGAGACGGATGGCCGTGTGGAGCTGGACGTTCCCACAGGCCGTCAAGGCACCTTCTTCCACACGTGGAACATGGGTGAGTTGGACTGGCGGGAGGGCGACGTGCTGGAGTGTTGGTTTGAAGCTTGGGACAACGACGGGGTCCACGGGGCCAAAATGGTCCGTTCTGGCACCACGCGCATTGCCGCCCCCAGCCAAGAAGAAATCCGTGAGGAGCGCAACGAGACCGCGGACTCCATCGAAGAAAACTTGGAAGAAGCGTCCCGCGAAGCTGCCGAGCTGCGAGAAGCCATGGAGGCCATGCAAGAGCGTTTGCGGGAACAGGGTGAAATGACCTGGCAAGACCGCCAAGCCATGGAAGACCTCATGGAGCAGCAGAAGTCGCTTCAAGAGAAGCTCGAGCAAATGCGTGAGGAAAACGAGCGCAAAGACGGGCGCGCCAACGAATTCAACAAGCAAGAGGAGCGCATTCTCGACAAGCAGGAGCAGCTCCAAAAACTCATGGACAACATCATGAGTGAGGAACTGCGTCAGATTTATGAGCAAATGGAAGAGCTCATGCAGGAGATGGATCCGGAAAAGATGCAAGAGCAACTCAACGAGATGGAGCTCAACCATGACGCCATGGAAAAGGAGCTGGACCGCGCGCTCGAGCAGTTCCGTCAATTGGAGTGGGAAACCAAGATGGACGAGGCCATCGACGACCTGAAGAAGCTTGCTGACGCGCAGAAAATGCTGGCGGAGGAAACCGATTTGGGCCTCATGACTCCAGAAGAACTCAAGGCCAAACAAGACAGCCTCAACCAAGCTTTTGAAGGGCTGCGCAAAGACCTCGATCAACTGGAAAATGACAACCAGCAGCTCGAAAATCCCAATCCCATGATGGACAGCTCCGAGGAAGAGCAATCCATTCAGGAGGAGATGCAAAAAGGATCGGAGCAGTTGGACAAAGGCAAGGACAAGAAGGCTTCCAACAGCCAACAAAAGGCGGGCGAACAGATGGAGCAGCTCGCCCAACAAATGGAACAGATGCAGATGGACTCGGAATCCGAATCCGCCAGCGAAGACATGGACGCGCTCCGGGCCTTGCTGGAAAACATCCTGACGCTGTCGTTTGAAGAAGAAGGGTTGATGGCCGAGCTCAAACTCACCAACGAACAAGACCCGCGGTACATCAACCACGGCCAATCCCAGCGCAAGTTGAAAGACGACGCCGTGATGGTGGAGGACAGTTTGTTCGAGTTGAGCATGCGCATCCCACAGCTGGCGGCCGCAGTCAACCGAGAAATCGGATTGGTGAACCGCCACATGGGCAAGGCACTCGATGGGTTTGGGGAACGTCAGACGGCGGACATCGCCATGAACCAACAATACGTAATGACGTCCTTCAACAACCTCGCCCTGCTCTTGGACGAGGCGTTGCAGCAGATGCAGCAGAAGGAAGCCCAAAAGCAACCCGGCTCTGGCAACTGCGAAAAGCCGGGCGGGTCAGGCAACCCCTCCCCCTCCCCCAAGGCCGGAGACATGAAGAAAATGCAGCAAGCCTTGGGCAAGAAGCTGGAACAGATGAAGGAGCAAATGGGCAAGGGTGCCAACAAGGGAGAGGTTGGCAAGCAGAAGCCCGGCGGCATGTCGAAGGACCTCGCCCAAATGGCGGCCCAACAAGCCGCCCTGCGAAAAATGGCCCAAGAGAAAGCCAAGCAGTTGAACGAGGACGGGTCCGGAAAGGGCAACCAGATGGGCGACATCGCCAAAGAGATGGAGGAGATCGAGCGCGACCTCGTCAACCGGCAAATCGATCAAGCCACGCTCCAGCGTCAACAAGACCTCATCACACGGCTGCTCGAGGCTGAAAACGCAGAGCGCATCCGGGGCGAAAAAGAGGAGCGCACCTCCCAAACCGGCGACGACGCGCTGAAAACGACCCCACCTCAAGCGTCGGAATACCTCCGCCAAAAAATGAACGAACTCGAATTGTTACGCACAGTCCCTGCTGAACTACTTCCGTATTACCGCGACCGCGTCAACGATTATTTCAATACTTTGGACCTCGAACCCGGAAGCCCTGAATTGACGCCATGACGACGACGATGCCTGAATTGCGATTCGACTCCAAGCCCGAGAACATCGCGGTGGTGGAACGACTCATTGACCAAATCAGTGAAGACCACAGCATCATTCCCGAGCATTACGGGAATGTCTTGATTGCCATGACCGAGGGCGTGAACAATGCCATTGTGCACGGCAACAAGCTCGATCCCGAGAAGTCCGTGTCCGTGTCTTGCGCCATTGACGAGAAGAACCTCGTCTTCCGCATCTCCGACGAGGGCCCTGGTTTCGACTACGACAACCTGCCCGACCCGACGGCACCCGAAAACATCGAGAAGCCCCACGGCCGCGGAGTGTTTTTGATGCGTCACCTCGCCGACGAATGCGCGTTCGAAGACGACGGCCGCATTGTCGAACTCACCTTCTCCAACGTCCTCGCCTGAGCCGATGATTGTCTTTGTGGACGGGGACGTCCCATGCAACGTGGAAGGCCGTCGTGCCGTCAAGTCCTGGCTTCGCTCCGTGGCCGAGTATCACGGCAAATCTTTGGGAGACCTCAGCGTGGTCGCCTGCTCAGATGAAGAGCTCCTTGGGTACAACCGCAAGTACCTCGACCACAACACCTACACCGACATCATCACCTTCGACCAATCCGAAGGCGACACCCTTGCCGGAGACCTCTTGATCTCCTTCGAAAGGGTTTGTGAAAACGCTGAAAATCAAGGTGTTGTGTTTCAGGAGGAGCTTCGGCGCGTGATGGTTCACGGAATCTTGCACTTGGTGGGGCTCAAGGACAAATCCAAAGCCGACGCCCAAGCCATGCGCGCGGCCGAGGACCATGCTTTGGCCATGTTCCACGTGGAACATCGCCGCTAACGAACATCCTCACGACCTTTGCCTTCATGATTCAGACGTACGATGTCATCGTCGTGGGTGCAGGCCACGCCGGCAACGAAGCCGCCGCAGCTGCCGCGAACCTTGGAGCCTCCACCCTGCTCATCACCATGAACATGGGGGTCATAGGACAGATGTCTTGCAACCCCGCCATGGGGGGCATCGCCAAAGGCCAAATCGTGCGTGAGGTGGACGCCCTCGGCGGCTATTCCGGGCTCGTTTCCGACCGAAGCGCCATCCAATTCCGCATGCTCAACAAGTCCAAGGGACCAGCCATGTGGAGCCCCAGAACGCAAAACGACCGCAACTTGTTTGCCCAAGCTTGGAGAGAGATGCTCGAGGGCACCCCCAACTTGGATTTTTGGCAAGACAGCGTGGTGGGGATCCTTGTCGAGCAAGGTCGCTGCGTCGGGGTCAAAACAGGGTTGGGCATGGAGATCCGCGCCCAATCTGTGGTCCTCACCAACGGCACCTTCCTCAATGGGTTGATGCACATCGGTGAGAAACAGTTTGGCGGAGGCCGCGCAGGCGAGCGTGCCTCCATGGGCATCACAGAGCAGCTTGTGGAACTCGGCTTCGAAAGCGGGCGCATGAAAACCGGCACCCCACCCCGTGTGGATGGTCGATCGTTGGATTACGCCAAAATGGTCGAGCAGCCTGGAGACGACAACCCCGGGCGCTTCAGCTACCTCCCCCACCACCCCATAACCCAGCAAATTCCTTGTCACATCACCTACACGTCCACAGAGGTGCATGATTTGCTTCGGGAAGGGTTTGACCGATCCCCGATGTTCAATGGGCGCCTTCGGGGTTTGGGTCCACGTTACTGTCCGAGCATTGAAGACAAGATTGACAGGTTCGCCGACAAAGACCGCCACCAAGTGTTCGTTGAGCCCGAAGGTTGGAACACTTGCGAGATCTACGTCAACGGCTTCAGCACAAGCCTTCCGGAGGATGTTCAGCTTCGGGCCATGCGGAAAATCCCCGGCTTTGAGCACGCCAAGATGTTCCGCCCAGGATACGCCGTCGAATACGACTACTTCCCCCCCACTCAACTTCAGCACAGCCTGGAGACCCAGCTCGTTGACAGACTCTACTTCGCAGGACAAATCAACGGCACCACAGGCTACGAAGAGGCTGCGTGCCAAGGTTTGATGGCAGGCATCAACGCCGCGCGTTCCACGTGGAACAAAGAGCCCATCACATTCAGCCGCAGCCAAGCGTACATCGGAGTGTTGATTGACGATTTGGTCACCAAGGGCACCGAAGAGCCCTACCGCATGTTCACGTCACGGGCCGAATACCGCATTCTGCTCCGACAAGACAATGCGGACGAACGCCTAACCCCTCTGTCCCATGAATTGGGCCTTGCCAGCGACGCGCGCATGGCTGCGCTCGACGCCAAACTCAGTGGGGTTCGAACCCTGCGCAAGGAGTTGAAAAAACTCAGTGTGACCCCGGACGAGGCGCAATCCGTCTTGGATGCTGTGAAATCCTCGCCCCTGAAACACGCGGTGCGTGCCCAAGACATTTTGTCCCGTCCACACGTCACCCTCGACGCGTTGCATGAAGGCATTGACACCGTCCGCGCCTTGACCACACCCCACCCTGCCGAAGTCCTCGAGCAAGTGGAAATTCAGGTCAAATACGAAGGCTACATCGCCAAAGAGCAGGACATGGCCGATCGCTTGGGCAAACTCGACCATTTGGTGATTCCTGACGACTTGGACTTCACGCGCCTCACCTCCCTCAGTTACGAAGGACGCCAAAAGCTCACCGACCGTCGTCCACGCACGCTAGGAGAGGCTTCCCGCATCTCAGGCGTAAGCCCCTCCGACTTGAGTGTGCTGATGGTCTACCTCGGGCGGTAGCGTGTACCTTTGGGGCCGCATGAACATCCAAAACATCCTTGCCGACCTCGGCATCCAAGATCACAACCCCGGCGTCATGATTGGCGCTGACGCCTTCGGGTCAGGGGCCAGCATTGAAAGCCACTCCCCTGTTGACGGGAAGCGCATTGCCTCGCTCAGCACGGCAACCGCCGACGACTACGAGCGGGTCATGAATGCCGCATCCGAAGCATTTGTGGAGTGGAGAAAGTGGACCGCCCCCCAACGCGGTGAAGTCGTCCGCCAATACGGCGAAGCCCTTCGCGCCAAAAAGGAAAGCCTCGGCGCCCTCGTTTCTTACGAAATGGGCAAGAGCTACCAAGAAGGGCTTGGCGAGGTGCAGGAAATGATTGACATCTGCGACTTCGCGGTGGGCCAGAGCCGTCAGCTTTACGGCTTGACGATGCACTCAGAGCGGCCCAACCACCGCATGTACGAGCAATACCACCCGCTCGGTGTGGTGGGCATCATCAGCGCCTTCAACTTCCCTGTTGCGGTGTGGTGCTGGAACACCGCACTTGCCTGGATTGCGGGTGATGTGTGCGTTTGGAAGCCCTCGGAGAAGGCTCCTCTTTGTTCCATTGCGTGCCAGCACATTTGGAATGACGTGGCGGAAGCCAACAACCTTCCTGCTGGCACCAGCTGCATCGTCAATGGCGATTACACCGTGGGTGAAATGATGACTGCCGACCGTCGTGTCCCTCTTGTCTCCGCCACCGGTTCCATTCGCATGGGCAAGATTGTGGCACAGGCTGTGGCTGCCCGTTTGGGCCGCTCCTTGCTTGAATTGGGCGGAAACAACGCCATCATCATCACGCCTGAAGCGGACCTCAAAATGGTCATTCCCGCGACGGTCTTTGGTGCTGTGGGAACCTGTGGCCAACGTTGCACCAGCACGCGCCGCTTGATCATTCACAGCAGCATCTACGACAGGGTCCGCGATCAGCTTACCCAAGCCTACAAACAGGTCCGCATCGGCGATCCATTGGACGAAAACAACCACGTTGGACCCCTCATTGACACCGATGCTGTGGCGCAATACGAGCGCGCCCTTGAAGCGGTCGTAGAGCAGGGGGGAAGCGTGCTGGTTCCTGGTGGACGTTTGGAGGGCGCTGGGTACGAAAGCGGCTGCTACGTGAAGCCTGCGATTGCCGAAGTCACAAATGACCTCGAAATCGTGCAGCACGAGACCTTTGCACCGATCCTCTATTTGATGAAGTACGATGCTCTGGACGAGGCCATTGCCATGCAAAACGGTGTGGTTCAAGGACTGTCTTCCGCCATCATGACCAACAACGTTCGCGAAGCAGAAGCCTTCCTTTCTTGCGCAGGTTCTGACTGTGGCATTGCCAACGTCAACATCGGCACCTCTGGTGCAGAAATCGGCGGTGCCTTTGGTGGCGAAAAAGAAACAGGTGGCGGCCGCGAGTCCGGTTCCGATGCTTGGAAAGCGTACATGCGTCGCCAAACGAACACCATCAACTATGGAAGCGACTTGCCGCTCGCGCAAGGCATCAAGTTCGACCTCTGAGTTGTCCCAACTACCTTGCGGCCATGTTCGCATTTTCGCACCCTCCTACAAAGGCAGCCTCGCGCTGCCTTTGTACGTTTTTGGCCATCACCTTGGTCGCGTGCTCAACATCCCATCCTGAGCACAACCTCTATGTCGCCCATTTTGGCACCCAACCTGAAACCGAGGTGTTGGCCGAGCGTATTGCCGACGATTGGGTCATTCGAAATGGAGAAGAGCGCATTGTGCTCAGTCATCTTAGAGAAGAGCTTTACGCTGTTCCCATCTTTGGTGGGTCTTGGAAAGGTCAATGGGTAGGGGAGGAGTGGCGTGGTCATTGGACGGATTCACTTCGTCCGGGAAACTACCGCGTGCCTGTCACACTGACCCCTGTCTTGAACACCCGGCCCACAAAGGGATCCAAAACCGCTTCGCGTTGGGCCACAAGCGAAGGAACGCTGCTGCTGCAAACCCGGGAAGATTCCCTGTGGGCCACCATTTCCACGCCCACAGGAGACTACCGCTATCTCGCAGGAAAAAAAACACACAACACGTTGACATTCAACACGTTTGATGGCGCACATTTGTTTCGATTCAGTGCGACCCTCAAGGGAGACTCACTCGTCCATGGGTCCTTTCTCTCTGGGACGCACTATGAAACCTCGTTTGACGGTGTTCTTGCGCCAGACGAGGGGGAGGGGTGGAAAAGTGGTCAACAAGCCTTCAATGGTGCCGAAATGGCCTTGACAGGGGTGAATGCCTTGGGCGACACCATCACTTGGAACAGGTCCTCTCTCGATGCCGCGGGCAAGTCTGGACTGGTGGTGGATGTCATGGGCACATGGTGCCCCAACTGCATGGATGAGGCCAGGCTCCTGGCAGAGCTCGCTCCGCGTCATCCGGATGTGCAATTTGTGAGTTTGGCGTTTGAGCGAAACACCGACGCCAACATTTTGCCACGCTTGGCCCAATTCCAAGAAGCATTGCAGCTTTCGTGGGATGTGCTGCTGGGAGGGAAGGCGAGCAAACGCATCGCTGCCGAGTGTTTGGGGGTTGTGGACACCGTGCACTCGTTTCCGACAACGGTGTTTTGGGCGCCCGGTTCGGATCCAGTCATTCACACAGGATTCAACGGTCCCGCCACAGGAGAGGGTTATGTTGTCGAACGCGTTTTCTTCGAGTCTCAGCTTCGCCGACTCAGCGGTCGCTCGAAAAATCATTGACCTTGTCCACCACAATGCGGTGGTCCATGTTGGCCAGGTGCCATGCCGTGTGGAACACGAGCTTGCCGATTTCCGCCATTTTGGGGTACATGATTTTGTCCCAGTCGTCCCCTGGTTTGTGGTAATCTTCATGCACACCTGTGAAGTAGAAAATCACGGGGATGTTGTTCTTGGCGAAGTTGTAGTGATCACTTCGGTAGTAAAAACGGTTGGGATCATCCGGTGCGTTGTAGGTGTAATCCAAGGCGAGGTTGGTGTACGTTTCGTTGCAGTACTCGCTGACTTCGTGGAGCTCTGAACTCAATTTGTCCGCGCCAATGAGGTACACGTAACGGGGGTCGTCCTCATGGTCTGCGTCGGTCCGGCCAATCATGTCAATGTTCAAGTTGGCCACAGTGTTTTCCAACGGAAACACGGGGTGATCCGCATAGTACTCACTTCCAAGCAGGCCTTTCTCCTCACCCACGACATTCATGAACAACACGCTTCGCTTGGGTCGAAGGTCTCTGTCTTCAGTCATCTTGACGAATTGGCGTGCCAATTCCATGACCGTCACCGTGCCGGAACCATCGTCGTCTGCCCCATTGTGAATTTCACCTTCAATGATGCCCACATGGTCGTAGTGGGAGGTGATGACGATGACTTCATCTTTCATTTCGGGATCCGAACCCTCCAAAAAGGCGAGCACATTCTCTGCTTTGTAGTTGTATTTGAGTTGGTTGATTTTCAATTCAAACCGCTCCTCCAACTTGGCCGCTTTGGCCGGTTTGCCATTGTGGACGGATGCCGTGTGGTTGGCCAGAGACTTCACCTTCGAGCTGGCCAACCATGCATCCACTTTCGATTGCTTGACAAAAAGGGTAGGGAGGTTGGTACCCTCTCCCTCCTTTTCGCGATCCAGAGATATGGATTTGCGAAGCATCCACTTTTTCATGCGGCTGGACCGAACCTCAAACGCGTCGTCCTCCATGATGACCACCACAGCCTGAGCCCCAAGGGATTGTGCCAATTCTCGCTTCTTTCCGAGGGATTCAGCCCATTCTGACGGTGCCCCATCCTTTGTGATTTTGGATTGGCCCTCCGCATCGGTGGGTTCTCCGTCGAGGAACATCACCACGCCTTCTCCCTTGAATCTTTTGTAATCATTCCAGCGGTTGTCCCGAATCCCGTTACCCACAAACGTCAACGGCTGATTCTTCAATGTGGTCACATCCAAACCAGGGTACACCAAAAAATCCTCCACCAAAACCAAGGTGTCTTTGCCTACCATCATGGATCCCCCTTTGATTTGGGTGTTCACCAAAGGCACCATTTGAAAGAAGGATCCGTTGTTGCAAGGCTCAAAACCAAGCGAACCGTAATACGCTTCCAAATAGCTGGCCGCCTTTCTTTGGCCAACCTCACCCGTTTCTCGTCCTTCAAAACCATCGCTTGAGAGGATGCTCAGATGCACACGCAATTGCTTTTCATCCAACTTCACAGAATTCACAAAACCTGGATCGGTCAACTCCCGCTGTCCCCAACCTGGGACAACCATGGCGAAGATTGCCGCCATGGCACAGGCAATCTTTCCCACGCGACGTGCATGACGTCCCCCTTCAAATTCAGAAGAGAAAAACGCATCCACCATCTCCAGAGCTGTTTCCTCCGATACAAAGCGCGCGGGAATGCACAACACATTGGCATTGTTGTGTTGCCGACCCAAAGACGCAATCTCTGGGGTCCATGCGATGCAAGCGCGAACGTCGTTGTGTTTGTTGGCAGTCATGGCCACGCCGTTCGCAGAACCGCATATTAAAATGCCCAATGCCGCATGTTCCCCTGCCACATCTTCAGCCACAGCATGGGCGTGGTCTGGATAATCCACACTTTCAGGTGTGTCTGTACCACGGTTCAATATGGTGTGGCCTTGGGCTTTGAGGTGTTGTGCGATGCGTGCCTTCAATTCAGGTCCCGCGTGATCGCATCCAATGCTGACATTCATGTCACGAAAATACCCACAGTCGACGTTCATGAACCTGTGAGTAGCGAAGAAGAACTTTTTTTGGAAAGGGAACTGTTTGTCTCTAAGCCAGACGCCGAGCTCTTACTCCAAATCTTTTCCCGCCAACTTTCACACGTGTTATCCCCTGAAATCACAGTGGTTTTGCACATCAATTGGAGTCGTGATTTTTACCCAAGGGCTCCGGTCCACAATGTGTGCAAAACCATGCATACTCCCTTTGCCTCAGTGATTTGAATTACACATCTCCTGCCGAACTTTGTGAATGAGGGGTGAACATCGTCTTTTGCAAGAGGTGCAATTCACGAGTTTTCCAACTCATCCACATGCCTACTATGACATCATCTTCTCTTTTAAAAAAATTCATTTTCATTGTAGGGTGTGCACAACCCATGTGGGCGCAAGAATGTGACTGGGTTCAGTTCAAGCATGAGGACGGGGCAGTGGCCAGTGAAGGATGCTTTGAGAATGGTGTGCCGGTGGGGGTGTGGAAGAGTTACGACGATCGGGGGATGTTGTTGAGTGAAGGTGAACGCCAAAACAACCAACCGCAAGGATTGTGGAAATTCTACAACCAGGGGTTGCTTCGAGAAACGGCGGAGTTTGTGAATGGACAAAAAGAGGGGGTGCAAACGATTTGGGTGGAAGGTCTGTTGACCGATTCTGTTCGATGGACCGCGGGGCAGCGGGAAGGAGAGTCCATGACGTTTCGTCCTGACGGTTCCTTGAAAATGCGGGTTCCCTACGAGAAGGACAAGCGTGAAGGCAAAGCCACGTTGTTCAATGCACAGAATGAACCCCATGGTTATCGGTGGTACAAACAAGACAGGTTGCTGGCCTCGGAATCATTCAATCGAATGGATGAACAAGGCAGGAAGTCGGGTCCATGGAAAGTGTTTCATACCTCGGGCCGCGTCATCGAAACAGGTTTCTATGTGGAAGGATTGAAGCACGGCACGTTCCAATATTTTGATGCAAGGGGCAGTGTGACGGCTGTGGTGGAATACCGAGCTGGGGTGGAAGTGTTGCCTGAAGCGGCTGAAGATCCCGTGGTTGAAGTCCAAACCATACGCAGGCCTGATGGTTCTGTCGCTGAGACGGTGACGTACGTCAATGGCATCAAAGAAGGTGCGGCAAGGCAATACAATGAAGCAGGCGTGGTGGTGGGTGGATCGGTGTTTGCGTCGGATGTATTGGTTGCCGAAGGCATCACCACGAAAGAGGGGAAACGAAACGGTCCGTGGAAGGAGTATTGGCCCAACGGCATGTTGCGTTCAGAGGGGCAATATGTGGACGACGCGAGGGAAGGTCGATGGGTGTTTTACCGCGAATCAGGAGAGAAAGAACAACAAGGAGAGTACATTTCCGATGCGATTCACGGAGCTTGGACATGGTGGTATCCAGGTGGGTCCATTCACCGGGAAGAAGCATACCGAAGAGGTGAGCCTGTGGGCTTGTTTGTGGAATATGACACCACAGGTGTAGCATTGGTCTCTGGCGCGTATGAACAGGGATTACGCCACGGTTCATGGCGAATGCAAGTGAACGATCACCTTGAGGAAGGCCACTACGTGTACGGGGAGAAAGACGGGGTCTGGACGCACACCTACGGCAACGGGAAACGTCAATTTGAGGGCGCATACGTCGTGGGACAACCTGACGGCAAACACCGGATATGGCATGAAAACGGTGTGCTGGAGGAGGAAGGGAAGTATGAAAGTGGGGCCAAACACAAGAAATGGAGACTCTACGATGACACAGGTGTGGTACTGCACGAGTACATTTACCGGTACGGCAAGCTGCGCAAGGTGGACGGTTCGAAAGTGGACAAACGACGTGACGGCAAGCTGAAAGGCAACTGAGCGCATGACGAAAGCACAACTCCAGCTTCTCGAGGCTTGTCCTGAAGCCATGATTTTGGTGGAGGGTGGCAAACCTGTGGCCTGGAATTCACAAGCTTCGCGGATGCTCGACTGGACGTCCCAGAGTGCTGGCGTGGATCACCTTTGGCACACCCAAGGGGGTTTGTGGTTGTTGGAGGGGGATGAAAAGGGGTTGTTTGAGGCCAAGGTGGAACGCGCTCTTCAAGGCAAACCGGCCAAAATGCGATGCCGGGCCATTCGTCAAACGGGAACCATGTTTGATGCAGAATGGAAAGCTGTGCCTGTGGGGGATGGCACCATTCTCCTACAGATTCGAGACATCAGTGAGCGTATGGTCTACGAGCAAGTGATTCGCGACAGCGAACAACGCTTCCGCTCTTTGGCTCGTCACGCGATGGAGGGTATCGCTTTTTTGGAAGGCAACCAAATCGTCGATGCCAATGAACAATTTGCCATCCTGTTTGGGTGGAAAGAATTGCCAATTGGAGAAGACATCTTGTCCTTGGTGAATCCGCGAGATTGGCAGCGCCTGGGTGCCCGAAAATTTGCCCGATCACGGGTGGAATTGCAAGGCCTTACGCAACAAGGACGGACCATTCATTTGGAGGCCACGCGCTCTACCGATGCGACCACAAACCAAACGGTGTTGATGGTCTACGACATCACAGAGCGCAAGCGCACCGAATTGGATTTGCTTCAAACCAAGGAACGTTTCCGAATGCTCGTGGAGACAAGTCCCATAGGGCTGCTTCTGATGGTGGACGGCAAAGTGAAGTACAGCAACCCTGGGGTTCTTGATTTGATGGGCATCCGGATGGAGGATGAGTTGTACGACGAACATTTTGTTTCGCTCTTTCACGAGGACGACCAAGCGGTGCTGCAAGAAGACATCCGCCTTGTGGAAGTGGGGGAGCGACCCCCGTATCGTGAAGTGCGCATCCGAGTGTCGGACGACGAAGTGGTGGAGGTGGGTGTTCGGATGACATTGTCCTTCCACGACCGTTCACCAGCTGTTCAAGTGACGCTGACAGATTTGAGGACGCGGGTTGCATTGATCCGTGAGCAAATGCGTGCCACATTGGCCGAGGAATCCAACAACCTTCTGAAGGAGGAGATCAAGCGCCACAAAGCCACGCAGATGCGTTTGGCGGATGCCGAGCGTTTGAACCGATCCATCATTGAATCGTCCATCGACATGATTGTCGCGTTCAATGAAGAAGGGGAGTTGACGCAGTACAACCAGGCGTTTGCCGTGGAGTTTGGGTTGGAGTTTGGGGAGGAGGCGGAGACGTACAAATTCAGAAATTTCGTGGCCACCAAATTGGAGGCAGACCGGATTCGAAACCTGGTCTACGAGAACTCCAATTTTTCTGGAGAAACCCAAGGCAAACGGTTGAATGGGGATGTCTTCCCCATGTACTTGACGGTGGCTTTGTTGCGGGATGAAGCAGACAACGTATTTGGGGCCATGGCTGTGGGGCGCGACATCACCGAGGCCAAACTCGCCCAAGAAGAATTGGAGGCGAGCGAGGAGCGTTACAGAAGCATTCTGGACAACGCGAACGACGCCATCTTCACTTTGGACGACAGTGGGTTTTTCACCTACACCAACCCCTCGTTCAATGAGTTGTTGGGGTACTCGGAGATTGAATTGTCCAAAAGGACGGTTCACGACGTCATTCAAGGCTTGCCCAAGCGGGGCAAGACGTGGATCAAAGCCATTGCGGAGTCGGGTGCAGAGCGGGAATTTGTGGCTGCCGACGGCAAGGTGCTGACGATGCTCGGTGGCGCCACCATCCAACACAATGACAAAGGCAAACCGACCGGAGTGCGGGGCATTTACCTCGACATCACGGACATGTTGTTGCATGAGCGACGCGCGAAAACCCAAAGCGCCAAGCTGGAGTCCATTTTCGATTCGACGGAGAACATGATCATGTTCACCATGGACAGTGCCGACCATGTGAATGCGTTCAACAAGAACTTCAAAAACATTTTCGAATACGATTTTGGGTTGACGTTCGACACTTCCAAATCGTTCATCGAGCACATCTCCCGGGTGGTGGACGAGGAGCCTTATCAAGGGCAACTCCGGTTGTTCTTGCGGGCGATGGAGGGCAAGCCGCAGCAGTTTGAACTTCCCCTCAAAACCATCCACAGTGAAAGCCGGTGGTACCAAGTGTTCCTCAATCCGGTGAGCTTGGGTGAGGACCAGCGCGAGATCAGCTGCATCGCCTACGACATCACGGAACGCAAGGAAATCGACCGCGCCATTCGCAGCGCGCTGAAGGAGAAGGAGGTGCTGCTTCAAGAGGTTCACCACCGCGTGAAAAACAACCTGCAAGTCATCAGCAGCATGCTGAATTTGCAGAAGTCCTTTGTGAAGGATCCGGAAACGCTGAACCTTCTTGAAGAAAGCACTAACCGCATCGCGACGATGAGCTACATCCATGAGTCGCTCTATCGCAACACTGATTTCGCAAACATCAGCTTTGCGGAGTACCTACAGCGTTTGAGTGCCAACCTCATTCAGAGCTACTCTCGCAGCGACTGCGAAGTGGTGTTGCAGACGGTGTTTGACGAAGTCTTTTTGAGTTTGGAACAAGCCATCCCGTGTGGTTTGATCACCAACGAACTCGTCTCCAACTCCTTGAAGTACGCCTTCCCAGATCGTGCGCAAGGCACCATCACCCTTCGCATCCAACACGTGGAAGGAGGGGCGGTGGAGCTCGAAGTGTCTGACGATGGGGTGGGACTTCCTCCAGGCATGGATTTCGCCAAAAACGACTCCCTCGGGGTGTACCTCGTCCAAGCACTGACCGAACAAATTGACGGTGAGTTGGTGGTAACGAGCGTCGATCAGGGCCGAAAGGGGTGCAGCTTTTTGGTTAGATTTACCCCATCTGAGTGAGGCTCAACAACGCGCCTGACGATTCACATTTGCAAGACAAACGCATGGCCATCAACATTTTGGTGACGGAGGACGAGAGCATCGTCCGCAAAGACATTGAGCGCTGCCTCGGCAAGCTTGGATACAACGTGGTGGCGACAGCAGACAATGGTGAAAAAGCCATTGAACTTGCCCTGAAGCACAAGCCCGACCTCGCGTTGATGGACATCATGATCAAGGGTGACATGACAGGCATTGCAGCTGCCGAAGAGATCAAGCGCAACTTGGACATTCCCGTGGTGTTCCTCACAGCATACGCCGACGAGAACACGTTGTCTCAAGCCAAGCTGGCGGAACCGCACGGCTACATCTTGAAGCCTTTCAAAGAGGTGGACATCCAAACGGCGGTGGAGATGGCGCTTCACAAGCACAGCAAGGAAATGGAGCTCAAGACCGAGGCTGATTTCTTGCGCAGCATGGCGGAACACAACGAAGACGCAGAAGTCATTTTTGTGAAGAACCGAAGCCGCTTGATGCGCGTCAAGCACGAGGACTTGCTCTTTGTCGAGGCCTTGAAAGACTACGTCGTGGTGCACACCCGTGAAGAGTCTTATACAATTCACAGCACCATGAAGGAGGTTGAGCGCAAGCTGTCAGATCGCCGCTTCATCCGTGTGCACCGCAGCTACATTGTGAATCTTCACGCCATCGAAAGCATGAAGTACGCGAACATCACCATGGAAGGCATCGAGAAGGAAATCCCTGTTGGTGGTTCGTACAAGGATGTGCTTGCAAGCCGCATCAACCTCCTCTGAGAAGCGTCAATTGCGTGGGTCGAGCCAAGGGAGTTGTCGCCGGAGTTCACGCACCCAGACAGCGTATCCCAAGTCGTTCAAATGAAGGCGATCGGCGACAAACAAGTCGTCGCGCAGTGTGCCATCGGCATGATGTTGCACACCCCAAAAATCCACCCAGTGGGCGCCGTGGTTCATGGCCACCAACCGCAACTCTCGGTTGAGGGTGAGGTAGGTTGATGCGAGGTGATGCCTGGCGCGACTGGCCTTGGGGGCAATGACCACAACCTCCGTTTCCGGCAACCTCCGAGACAACTCCTCCAGCAATCGGTTGGCAACCTCGAGAATGTCTTCTGAGGGCACGCCATCGCTCAAGTCGTTGTCGCCTTCGTACACCACCAAAACCTGAGGTCGAAGAGCGTAAATGAGGGTGTCGCGCAGCGCCCACAAATCAGAGAAACACGACCCCCCAAATCCAGCGTTGACGACGTCGAATTGCGAGAAGACCGTGTCGGTTTGGGGCCATTTTCGGATGGAGCTGCTCCCCGCAAGCACAAGCCGGGGTTGGCGGCCGTCCAATTGCTTTGCTGCTTTGTGGATGGCGGCAATGCGGCTGTCGTAAGACTGTCCACACAACTGTGCAATGAGGGTGTGCGGCGCCCACAAGAGCAAGAGAATCACCCACCACGTTGGGCGCATCAGGCTTTGCGGCGTTTCCATATGTCTCGAACGGACAACAGCAACCCCAAAACAGCGGCAAACACACCAGCATTGAAAATTGGCTCGGCACCCATCAGGTGGTTGAGCTTGAAGGTGAAACCAACCAAGATGCCAGAAAGCCCCAAGAGCAAGAGTGTGAGCGTGAATTTCGAAAGGTGCATGTTGCAAGGTAAGTGACCGCACGGTGCGGTAGGCCCAATCGACAAAGGCATTCTGCTTTATGAAAAGAAGATTGATCCTGAGGAACACGGCCACCACAAATCCAAAGCCCGCAAACAAAAAGCCCCGCACAATGCGAGGCTTCTTGAAGGTTTCTTTGAAATGAGTTTATTGTTGTGCGCTTCTGTTCGCGCGCTGCTCAAGCCTGGCTGCGATCTCAGGGTTTTCAGCGAGAAGGGCGCCAAACGTTGCGGTCCAGTCTGCGTAATGAGCAAAGTTGCGGATTTCGCCCGCCTCGTTGAATTCCATGCTCCCGTAGGCCATCAACGATTGGGTTGCTTCGCCCATCGTCATTTTCCATTGCCCGTAGTATCGCACGCTGCCATCCAAAGCCAAGGTCAGGGTGTCAATGCCAGGCAGATAAATGGCGTTGGTGAGTTCGGCATCCATGACGCGGGTCATCATCTTCCACTGCTGCATGGCGTCAGCTTTGTTGCGATCAACCTCTTCAAACCCTGTCCCCACATCGACAAAGTCTTCCGCGAAAAGTGAGGGGTCGATGGATTTGTTTTGAAACCCATCAAACATGGCCTTCATGGAGGCTACATTTTGTTCGTAGGCGGGGTTTTGTTGAGCAGGCTCGGAGCTGCAAGCAGAGAGGAGGCAAAGCGCGAGGATCGCGCAGGAAAGGGTGTATTGTTTCATCAGAAATGGTTTTATTGACCCGACCAAGCTAAACAAAGCTGACGAAACAAAGCGCCCCGCAGAAGGCATGGCCTTTTTGGGATGCCCCCGTCTGAGCAGTGTTGTTTAATCGAAAGCATTGGTCAGCTCGACGGAGACGCGTCGCCCTGAAGGTTGTCATTCGTGTTGAACTGATTCGCCAGCTCCGACCGCAACGATTGAAGAGAGGAAATATAGTATTCCAAACTCATGATTCTCAACCCAATTCTGTGTGATCGATCTTCCAACAGGTTGCGCAGAGGCAAATCAAAATCTTCCGCAAAAATTTCGGCGCGGCTCCTGTAGGCATCGCTGGCATCGCGCTTACGTTCGGCCCACGCGAAAATTTTTTCAGAATTGGCCCGAAGGAGCCCCTCATTGACTGTAACGCGCCTCTTTTTTGTCGTGTATGCAGCCTCTATGGATTCTCGCAACCCCGGCTCCTCGATGTTCAGCAGCAGACCCGATGCAACCAGCGAGTTGAAATAGATTTCGCTCTGAGCAAAGGTGTTCCACCAAGTCACCATCCAAAAGTGTAGCTCTCGATAATCCTCCTGCGTTGTCCAATAGCGGTATTCCCCACCATCGAGATAACTGTGCCCAAATGGGTGTGTGTTGTGTTGTGCGATCAGGAAGTCGCGATCGAGACGTTCTTCCGCCAAGACAGCATCATTCACCTTTGCCATGTTGCGCAGCTGTTTGAGGTGTTCCTCACAATATTCGAGGTTGGACTCAATTTCGGTGGTGAGGGTGTAGATGAGCCGACGTGTTTCTTGCTGCGATCTTTTTTCCTCGCCGTACCGCTGAACACTGAAGGAAACCAAAACACCTAAAAAGATGACGAAGAACTCAAGACTGTAACGAATGGCATATCGGCGCATGACCAATTTATTTATGGTAGAGGGGACAAGGTAACCGCCTTTGTCATTGGAACACCCTCATGGCCGAACAAGGCCGTTTAACGAGCCTCGCCCACGACACGCGATAACCACAAACAAAAACCCAGAACGGGCGAACCGTGAGCTGCAATGACGACAGCGTCAATCGGAACTTTGCCTATCACCGAAATGGATATTCAGTGCGCTGCGTGCAGGATGCTCAATGAGGGGTCAGCCCTTCAATCTAAACTTGGCGGGAATTCTTGGTGGA
>PKDW01000120.1 GCA_002863145.1 Flavobacteriales bacterium | reverse complement strand
CTCGAGGAGGCTGTGGCGGCGGGCGAAACCATGTCTGGTTTGATGCGTCGTTGGTTGCACCGTTGGTACGGCGCAGAAGGTTTGCTCGTTTTGGACCCTCAGGATGCACAGCTGAAAGCCTTGGGGGCTTCATTGTGGGCCAAAGAGTTCGAAGGCGACGGCGTGCACGCGGCCTTGCGAGGCTCAGTGGCGATGGACGGGCCGGCGCACGTCAGAGAAAACAATGTGTTTTGGATCGATGAAGTCCAAGGCCGCAAGGGTGTGATTCGGACCGAAGAGGACGAAGGGTGGAGGGCAGGCGACATCACTTTGGGCGAGGCCCGCGAGGAATGGCGTTCCTGGGCTTCCGCAAACGCCATGTCTTGCAGTCCAGGTGTCTTGCTTCGTCCGCTTTACCAAGAAATGCTGCTCCAAAGTGCAGCGGTGATTTTGGGGCCAGGGGAGTGGCGCTATTGGCAGCAATTGCCGCAAGCATTTGCCCATCACGGTTTGACCTTTCCCGCCCTGCGTTTGAGGGACCACGGGGTGGTCGTGTCTCCAGAAGCACACGCGTGTGGTTGGACGCTGTCGGAGGGCTGGCTGCACAACGAGGCGTGGGATCGCTGGGTGTTGGACAAGTGGATGTCAGAATGGGGGGAAAGTGCGCAGAGACAAGAGGAGGCCCTGGTCGAATGGAATCGAAATCTCCAGGCGTGGGCGTCCGACATTTCGCCCGAATTGAAAGGTCCCGCTGGGGCTTTGGAGGCGGCCACGGCTAAGGCGTGGAAGCAGTGGATGGCCAAGCTGCGTAAGCATTTGAAAGGCTCGAGGGCCCAAGCGTGGGCTTCTGCCCGGCGCGGTTGTGAATCGCTGATGCGCGCGGGCGTCCCCCAAGACCGTTGGGCAAACTGGCATGTTTTGGCCCAAGGTCAGGCCGAGGCTTGGAAGGCGCAGTGGCTGTCCAAGACCGATGCGCTTGAGACGGTGGTTTGGGTCTTGGAGGATCTCAACGGGCCAATTGAAGGGCCTGAAGACAACTCGTCGCCCTCAAATTAGGACCGCATTGAAGCGGCAGATATTTTTGCCCGCCTCATGTCTAACGAAGCACACCACCTTAAGCCCGCCCTCGATGAGCAAGGGTTGAACGCGTCCCCTCAATTGCCGGATGGCGTCAAGAACTACTTGATTGACATCGACGGCACCATCACGGAAGATGTTCCCAACGAGGAGCCTGAGCGCATGGCCACGTGCGAGCCGTTTCCAGACGCCCTGGAAACGTTGAACAAGTGGTACGATGAAGGCCACATCATCACCTTCTTCACGTCGCGCACTGAGGACCACCGCGAGGTGACCGAAGCCTGGCTCGATCGTCACGGCTTCAAGTACCAAGGCTTGCTGATGGGCAAGCCTCGCGGCGGAAACTACCACTGGGTGGACAACCACATTGTGCGCGCCACCCGCTACGAAGGGCGGTTCACCGATTTGGTGAGGGAGCAGAAGACTGTGGAAGTCTTCAAGGGCGAAGAATAACCTTACTTGTAAGTTTGGGCGTCGAGATGGCGCTGCAAGATCAAACTTGCAGCAATCGCGTCGAGGCTTCCCTTGGCGCGGCGCTGCGATTTTTTCATGCCCCCTTTCAATTGAATTTGGGAGGCCTCAAGGGAAGTGTTTCCCTCGTCAACGAAGTGAATGGGGAGAGAGGGCAGCGCCTTGCGAAGTTTCGCGGCCACCTCGTCAATCATTGCGGAGCTGTCGGTCGCGCCCCCGACAATCAACATCGGCTTCCCAATGACCACGGCGTCAAAGGGTTCGCGTTGGTGCATAGGCAACACCTCTTGAAGGAGCGAAGACGTCTCCACCGTGGCGTGCGGGGAACACGCAATCTGAAGTGCATCGGTCACAGCGACACCGGTGCGCCGAGCGCCCACATCCAATCCAAGGAGACGTCCCATCAAGGGCAAGGTACAGCAGGGTGGAGTGCTACCTTCGCGTCATGAATGAAAACGCATTGAGGCAACACATCGAAGCCGCGTGGTCGGACCGGTCGTTGATCCAAACAGAGAAGGTCCGTGGCGCGGTCGCCGAAGTCATGGCACAGTTGGACCGCGGCACCTTGCGGGTGGCCTATCCAGAGGCGGATGGTACATGGACGGTGAACGAGTGGGTCAAACAAGCTGTGCTGCTCAATTTCCCCATCCAGACGATGGAGACGGTGGAGGTGGGGCCGTTTGAGTTTCACGACAAAATGCCGCTCAAGCGTGGCTACGCCGAGGCGGGCGTTCGCGTGGTGCCCCACGCTGTGGTGCGCTACGGTGCACACGTCGCTCCGGATTGCATCTTGATGCCCTCCTATGTCAACCTCGGTGCGTATGTCGGAGAACGTACCATGGTCGACACCTGGGCTACGGTGGGATCCTGTGCCCAAATTGGTGCGGATGTTCACCTCAGTGGTGGGGTTGGCATTGGAGGGGTCCTCGAGCCCCTTCAAGCAGCGCCTGTGATTGTGCAAGACGGAGCCTTCATCGGCTCGCGATGCATTGTGGTGGAAGGTGTTCGGGTGGGCAAAGAGGCGGTGTTGGGCGCCAATGTTGTTCTCACGGCCAGCACGCCCATTGTGGATGTGCGTGGTGCGACCCCAGTTGAAACGCGTGGCGCAGTTCCACCACGGGCGGTCGTCATTCCGGGGACCCGTCCCAAGACCTTCCCCGCGGGCACCTACCAAGTGCCGTGTGCCTTGATCATCGGAGAGCGAAAGGAGAGCACCGATCGAAAAACCTCTTTGAACGACGCGCTTCGTCAACACGACGTCGCGGTGTAACTTCCCTCGCATGTCGCGCTCTGTCCTGTTCATTCAAACGGCCTTTCTGGGCGACGTGGTCTTGGCCACTGCGGCCCTGGAAGCTTGGCATGCCGCCCACCCCGAGGACAAGGTGGACGTGCTTGTTCGCAGACCCATGGACGGGTTGTTTGAGGGGCATCCATGGTTGCGGCGCGTCCTTGCGTGGGACAAGCGCCCACGGGTCAAAGGCAAAGATTGGCGGCGGCTCTTGCGTGAGGTTCGCCGCGGGCGATACGACGTGGTGGTCAACCTCCACCGACATGCTTCTTCCGGCATCCTCACGGCGTTGAGCATGGCGCCCGTTCGCATTGGATACGCCAACAATCCGCTGGCTTGGCGCTTCACACATCGCGTTCCGCACCGTTGGGGCGATGGCACCCATGAGGTGGAGCGACACGCGGGGCTTTTGGCTCCGTTTCTCAACGACCGCGTGGCTGTGGCGGAGCCCAAACTCCACCCCGGATCCAGGCACGTGGCGGAGGCTGACGCCATTCAAGCGCGCGACGCGGTGCTCGTGATGCCGGGTTCGCAATGGGCCACCAAGGCCTGGCCCGAAGGTCAGTTTGCAAGGTTTTTGGCGCAAACGGACCAGCGGGTGGTGTTGATGGGCGCACCCAACGAACACGCCCTGTGTGCGCGTCTCGCGGAAGGTCATGGCCACGTGACGAACGCAGCGGGTGCACTTTCCTTGCTCGGCTTTGTTGCGGCCGTGGGCATGGCCCGGGCAGTGGTGGTGAATGACAGTGCGCCCTTGCACGTGGCGTCGGCCACCGACACGCCCACTGTGGCCCTTTTTGCGAGCACCGTGCCGCGCTTTGGATTTGGCCCGCGGGCAAGCCAACACGTCGTGGTGGAGGCATCTTCAGAATTGCCTTGCCGTCCCTGCGGCATGCACGGCCGAAAGCGCTGTCCCGAGGGCCACTTCAAGTGCGGATGGGAGCTTTCGGTGCAGTCCGTGCTGGAGGCGCTGATGAGGGTCCAGCGTGCGTGAGTGAATTTGGGGATGAAGTGTGGATAAATCCGGCCCTCAAAGGGCGTAAAACCGGGGTGTTCCATGGCATCTTCGTAGTCCTTAACTCTTCGCAGCCATGCAATTCATCGTCTCGAGCAACCAGCTTCTTCGTCAACTCCAAACTTTGAGTGGCGTCTTGAGCAACAGCAACACGTTGCCCATCTTGGATCACTTCTTGTTTGAATTGGCGCCTGGCGAACTCGTCATGACCGCTTCGGATTTGGAAACAACCATGTCGTCCAAAATGGAAGTGCGCACAGACGACACCGGGGCCATTGCCGTGCCAGCGAAGATGTTGCTCGACATTTTAAAGGCCTTTCCAGACATCCCTCTGACCCTGAAGGTGGATGCGGCGACGCATGCGGTGGAATTGACGAGCGACGCGGGCAAGTACAAGTTGACCGGGGCCAATGCCGATGAATTCCCACAAGCGCCAGCCCTTGAGGAGGCCACAGGAGTGGACATGGGGGCGGGGACCTTGGTGTCGGCCATCAACCGTACGTTGTTTGCTGCGGGCAGCGACGATTTGCGCCCCGTGATGAGCGGCATTTTCTTCGAGTTGTACGCCGACAACGTGCGTTTCGTCGCGACGGATGCCCACCGCTTGGTGCGCTATGCCCGGACCGATGCTTCTGCGCCCGAGACGGCCTCATTCATTGTCCCGAAGAAGCCTTTGACATTGCTCAAAAACGCGGCGAGTGCGGCCGATTCAGTGAACATCTCCTTCACGGAGTCGAACGCCTGCTTCACGTTTGACGATGTGACCATCATGTGCCGCCTGATCGAAGGCAAGTACCCCAACTACGAGGCGGTCATCCCCAAGGACAACCCCAACCGGATGACCATCAACCGCAGCTTGTTCCTCCAGTCCATCCGACGTGCCGCCATTTTTGCCAACAAAACCACCCACCAAGTGCGCCTGCGCATCGCGGGGAGCGAATTGACGGTGAGCGCCGAAGATTTGGACTTCGCGAATGAAGCCACTGAGCATTTGGTGTGCAGCTACCACGGCGAAGACATGGAGATCGGCTTCAACAGCAAGTTCCTGGTCGACATGCTCAACAACCTCACTGCGGAAGAGGTGAATCTGGAATTGAGTGCCCCCAACCGCGCGGGCATCATTCGCCCCAGCGAACCGGAAGAGCCCGGAGAAGACGTGCTGATGCTCGTCATGCCGGTGATGCTCAACAACTGATTCAACCCATCGACGAAGGCCCAAAGTGAGGCGGGCGCGTGCTTGTGCTCGAGTCAGGAGATGCCTGGTCGGCAGACTCGTCTGACCGCGCCGCAGCTTCGCGGGCGCGCTGGGCCAAGGTGTCCGGATGTTCAGGGTGTGCGGCCATCCACCACTCAGGCAAAGGGGCATTGGGGTCTTCCCGATCAAACATGTACACGGGGTCCTTGGGGCCTTGGCGTCGGTAGAGGATGGCGAGTACGGTGCCGACAATGGCGCCGCTCAAATGCCCTTCCCAACTGACGTGGTCGTCAATGGGGAGCATCCACCACACAATGCCGCCGTAGAGGAAGGCCACGGCCAAGCTCACACGGAGCAGCAGGCGGTTGTTGCGAATCACCCCACTCGTGAACAGAAAGGCTGCCAGACCATAAATCAGTCCGCTTGCACCGATGTGGTTTCCATCCACCGCCAATCCCCAAAGCATCAAGCCACTCACAAAAAACAGCCAAACCCACACGCGCAAGGCAATGGAGCGATAGAAGTAGAACAAGAATCCATTGAGCGTGAAAAAACTCATGGTGTTGTTCCAGAGGTGTCCCCAGTCTCCGTGCAAGAAGGGGTAGGTCAAGATGCCCCTCAGGCCTTCGTATTTTCTGGGATGGATGCCGTATTTCCGCCAGCCGAGCTCGAGGGTTTCGTTTAAGATGAATACACCCCAAATGCTCACCAGGAACACCATCGTGAACCACAGGGCGTAGGTCAGCCGCATTCGATCTGTCACCATAGAGGAAGTTCTTTCTGACACGGGCATCTCCTAAAGATAAACTGCGTGGCTCCAACGCTTTGCGGTGCCATTAACACAATGGATGTGAAAACTGCAGGAATGGACGCTGAGAAGGCATGAAGGGGACGGGTAGATTTGGGAACGACTGCACCCTAACAATCTGCAAGCGTCATGCAACCCAACGAAATCCACGCCCTGATCCAATTGCTGGACGATCCCGACGAAGGAGTGTACCTCCACGTTCGGGAACAGCTGTTGGCCAAAGGAACTTCTATCTTACCCGCATTGCTCGAGTCCCGAGAAGCCCATGCCCAGTGCGAAGAGCACGAGCGGCGCATGGACGAACTCGTCGAAGGCCTGCACGGCGCGTTTGTGCACAACGGTTTGCGCGATTGGTTCGATTCTGGCGCAGAGAGTGCATTGGAAGGAGCGCTGTGGGTTCACAAGGCGGCCGACCCCTTGTTGGACATGGATGTCCTCCGGGCCAGCTACGAGAAGCTCAAGCGCAACGTGTGGCTCGAGCTCAACGAAGAACTCACGGCCCTCGAACAGGTGCGCATTCTGAACCATGTCCTTTACGACATCGAAGGATTCACCAACGCCAAGAGCGGTCAACCCGAACCCAAGCGAGCTTTGTTGGGGGAGGTGATGGCGGAATGCAAGGGAAATCCTTTGGGTTTGGGCATTCTCTACCTCAGCTTGGCCCAGGATTTGAACTTGCCGATCCACGGGGTCAACCTGCCCAACCATTTCATCCTGTGCTACTGCGATGAACATCACATTCACCACGAGTCAGATCAGCCGGACAACCAAACACCAGGTGGGGTCTTGTTTTACATCAACCCTTTCAGTCAAGGCACGATCATCAACAAGGCGGAAGTCAGCGAGTTCTTGAGTCATCTTGAACTTCCTGTGGATGAGCGCAATTGTGGACCTTGTGGGAGTGTGGACATCATTCGCCGTTTGATTGGCAACGTGGCGTACGGCTATGAGCGCAGCGGGCACATCCGACAGGCAGAGAAGATGCGCGAGCTCCTGATGTTCGTGGAAACGGGCGCCACAGAGATGCCTTCACCGGGTACGTCCGCAGAGGGCGGAGAATCGGCTGAAGGAGGCACACTCTGAGTCCACAGCTTCCTCTAGAAAACGTGAAAGGCGCGGACTTCCCGCGCCTTTTCCTTTACATTGCCTTCAAATACACACCTCATGTGGACAGAACGCGACAACCGATTGATCCGTGAGTTTCGGTTCAAGGATTTTCAAGAAGCCTTCACCTTCATGACAAGGGTGGCCTTCTTGTCTGAGTCTCATGCCCATCATCCCACCATGGTGAATACGTTCAGCTACGTGCGTGTCGAGTTGCACACCCATGATGCAGGGGGTGTGGTGACGCGCAAGGACCATGAATTGGCCCGCGACATCGACGCGCTGCTCCAATAAGGGGAAGATCCCCACGGCGAGGCACCTCCGTTCGATTCACGGTTGATGGATGGGACGGCGCCAAGGAAGCAAACATTGACGCCACAAAAAAGGCACCCCACGGGGTGCCTTTTTTCGTGTTGAGATTCGCTGCTTACTTCGCTTCGGCAGGGTTGACGAAGGCCTTGATCTTCAAGATGGTTTGGCCGGGGTCAGTATTCGCGTTGATCGTGACCGTTTTTGTCTGGTTGTTTTTCTTGCCTTTGGAGTTGAACTTGACTTCAATCTCGCCGCTGGCACCGGGGGCGATGGGCTCCTTGGGGCATTGCGGGACGGTGCATCCACAAGAGCCTTTGCACTTGTCCAAAATGAGGGGCTCACTGCCCGTGTTGGTGAAGCTGAAGACGTGGGTCACGGCATCCCCTTCATCCATGGTGCCAAAGTCGTGCTCGTAAGAGTCAAAAACCATCGTGGTCGTGGGACCTGCAGGCTTCTCCGCTTGGGCTTTGGCAGGGTCGAACTTTTCTGGCTTCGCATTGACAGGTGTCTCGGGAGCGGTTTCGATGGCCTTGGAAGTCACCGTGTCTGAGCCGCCTTCGTTGCACGCTGAAAAGCCGACCAAAAGGGCAACCATGGTCAATGTGGTGAATGAAAAACGCATGTTGTATGATTTTGATGTTTGATGCAAAAGTAGTTCCCGCCTCAAAAGGTCTTGTGGGCAAGGTTCGCAGCATTGAACGTTCCGTCGTTCAAAACGCGGATGGCTTCTTGCAGCGCTTCGTTGAGTCCGCCAATGACGCGGTAAAACGTCTTGCTTTCGTAGGTGTTCCGGCCGAAGAAGGCTTTTAAACGCAATTCAATCGCGGGGAGTGAACGCGCCCAGTCCTCCTCGTCGACCTCCACACCCTCGTTCAAGACGTAGGACTTGAATGCGGCGACTTCTTCGTCACTGAAGGCCATGTTGCGGACGAAGTCATCTTCAGAGGCATGGCGGGTTTCCCACGCTGATCGGTGGGCGTCCACCTCCGCGAGGGCGTACTTGCTGCATAGCCCCTTTCGCAAGATGCGCGAGAAGGTGGGGGAGTTCAAGGTGGTGTCCAAGGGCACAAAGAGGTCGGGCAAGATGCCTCCGCCGCCGTACACTTCACGTTCGAGGATGCGCGTCTTGTGCATGAGGCTGTCTGGCAAGTCCAAACTGTCGAGCGTCATGAATTCGCCTTGTTCGTAGCGTTCAAATTTTTCCTTCCGGTAAGCTTCCACGCCTTCGTCGTAGGGCTTTTGGATGCATCGGCCGGCCGGTGTGTAATACTTCTGGACCGTGAGTCTGACCGCGCTGCCGTCCGGCAACCGCATGGGACGCTGCACGAGGCCCTTTCCAAAGCTGCGTCGTCCGACCACAAGTCCGCGGTCCCAATCTTGCACTGCGCCTGAAACGATTTCACTGGCACTGGCCGACGCTTCGTCGATCAACACGACCAACCGTCCCTTTTCGAACAGCCCCTTGTATTGTGCAAACGTGTCCTCACGCTCAAACGCCCGTCCTTCCGTGTAGACGATGAGCTTGTCGCCGCTGAGGAATTCGTCCGACATGGCAATGGCGGTGCGCAGCATGCCGCCACCGTTGCCTTGCAAATCCAAGATGAGGTCCTTCATGCCCTGGTCTTGAAGCGAGAGAATCGCATTCCGAAATTCATCCATGGTGGTCTTCGCAAACCGGCTGACCTTGATGTACCCAATTTTCTTGTCCACCATGTGGGCGGCGTCAATGCTGTAGATGGGGATTTTGTCCCGGGTGATGTCAAACGTCAACAGCTCCGACTCGCCTTCTCGTTTGATGCCGACTTGAACCACCGTGCCCTTGGGTCCTTTGAGAAGCTTCATGACATCGCGGTTGGTGATGCCAATGCCCGCGGTGTTCTCGCCATCGACTTCAACGATGCGGTCACCCGCGCGGATGCCAAGCCGTTCCGAGGGACCGCCACTGATGGGGGAGACGACCATGATGGTGTCTTTGAAGATGTTGAATTGCACGCCAATGCCGTCAAAGTTGCCATTGAGGGGTTCGTCGGCCTCCTTGAGTTCTTCTGCAGAGAAGTAAACCGAGTGTGGGTCGAGGTCTTCCAACATCTTCACCATGGCCCGTTCGGTCAAATCCTCGACGCTGACGCTGTCGACATAGAGTTGTCCGATGTAGCGCATGAGGGTGCCAAACTTTTGGGCTGCCTCTTGCGGCGTCATGTCGTCTTGGGACAAAGCCCCTAATGGGCTCAGAGTCAATAGACAAAGCGCAAGGGAAAGGAGGGTGAAACGGGAAGTCGTCATGAACACCCGAAATTAAGGGAAGGACAGGGGAGATGGGGGTAACTTCGGAACATGATTCAAAAGACGCTTCAAGGAAATTGGCAAACCCGAATCGGGGTGTTGGCCCTGGTGATGTGTGGTGGGATGGGAATCGCCCGCGGACAGGGTGCTGTGAATGTGGACACCCCAGACTTGGACAAGGCCTTGCACGCGATGGAAATGCAGTCTGAGGAGACCGGCCGCGAAATGGTGGGAGAGGTGATTCCAGCCGAGGTGGACTTTTTCGAGGTGGCCACGCGTGCTGTCGAATCGGGCATGGAGATTTGGACTTTGCAGGTGAGTTTGCCCGGTGCCCTCGCGAGCTGCGTGTATTTCGACGACTTCCACATGCCTGCAGGCGCGACCCTTCATTTCCACACGCCGGAAGGCAAGTACGAGGAGGTTTGGTCGGAGGGTCCCATCACGGACATGGAAAACAACACCCACCGCCGATGGACCAACGACGAAGTCCCAGGAGATGAACTGGTGATGGTGTACCGTTGCCCCCATGGAACCACTGAGCCTGCGGCGTTGGGCATGAGTGGTTTTGGGTTTTTTGCGCGGCATCAACGCTTCCCCCATCCGTGGGACTCGGCCATGGGGCGGGGAGGTTCAGATCCATGTCAAGTGGATGTCAATTGTCCCGAGGGAGACAGCTGGGAGTGTGAGAAAGACGCTGTGGTCAAGTTGCGCATCACCCAAGGAGGTGGGATCTTTTTGTGCTCGGGTTCCATGGTCAACAACACAGCCCGCGATTGCCGACAGCTCATGTTGAGTTCGTTCCACTGCGCCGACGAGGTTGAAGAGAACGAATGGCCTTACTTCAAGGTGCAATTCAATTATGAATTCTTCGAGTGCGGTGGGGTGCAATCCATCAATTCTCGGACCCGTACAGGGGTCATTCATTTGACGGACAGTGACGACATGCCCAACGGCCAAATCAACGGCAGCGATTTCCTCCTCGTCGAGGTGGAGGACCCCATCCTTGACACGTGGGAGCCTTTCTATGCAGGTTGGGATGCCACGGGCTTCAATGGAAACGGCGGAGTGGGCATTCACCACCCCTCTGGCGACCGCAAGAAGATTTCGACCTACACCAATTCCCTCATCAACAGCAATGCATATGCCATTGGGGCGCATTGGCGCGTGCAGTGGTCGGCGACCCAAACCAACCACGGTGTCACCGAAGGCGGGTCGTCAGGTTCTCCCATTTTTGAGGAAAATCACCGCATTCTGGGCACGCTCAGCGGCGGGGCTTCGTTTTGCGACAGCCCTTATTCGCCAGACTTCTACGGCAAGATGAGCTACCACTGGGATGGAGCCAACCCCATTCCAACTTCCATGCGTTTGAAGGCCTTTCTCGATCCCGCAGGCACTGGCGAGGAACGCATGGACGGCAGCTACGTCCAGGAGGATGGAAACGGCAATGTATCATGCGACATGTACACGTCATGCGACGCGTCCAAGGTGGAGGACCGCTTTCTCTCAGGGTTGACCGTGGTGCCCAATCCTTCGAGGGACATGGTGACCATCACGCTGCCTGCAGGCTTCGAATTGAGCCGTGTGCAGTGGTTCGACGCGAGGGGACGTGAACTCGGTTCGGAATTCAGTTCGGGGTTGAGCCGTGAATTGGACTTGTCGGCGTGGGGGACGGGTGTGCGCTACCTGACTGTCACCACGGTCGACGGCTGGACCACCACACGCCGCGTCGTCATCCAATAAGACAGGGAGGGGCGAGGCCTCAGCGAAGCCACGTCAGCTGGTTCCGCTTGACCTTGGTCTTGAAGGCTCCAAACATCACAGTGATCAGGTCGCCCTTGACTTCGACCACATCGCCGCGCTCTTGACCTGAACGCAGTCGCACCAGAGAGCCGACCACAATCTTGTCGGATTGGTGGTTGGGGCGACGCTTGGTTTGCGCCTTGTTTTTGGCTTTGCCGCGTTGGGCGTGCTCTTCCTGACGGGCCTTCTCCTTTGCGAGGTAGGTCTTGACTTCTTCGAGCAGTCCTTTGTTGGGTTTTCCGGATTGAAACCGGTCGACAAACTGCGTGAGTTTGGTGCTGCGTACGCGTGCGGTGTTGAGGGCATCGAACTGCGTGTTCAAATTGCGCTCCTTGTCCTCCATGGCTTCTTTCAGCCGCTCGGCCTCCGCAATGGCTTTTTCTGCTTCAAGTTCCGCCCGGAGCTGTTTGTTGGTGAGCTTGGCCAACTTCGACTTTTCCTTGTGGAGGTCTCCCAACAGGCCGTCCAGTTCCACGCGACGCTTGTCCAGTTTTCCTTTGGCACGCTCAATCAGCTTCCCGCCAATGCCATTGATTTCCGCCACTTCAAAGGTGAAGGAGGACCCGGGTTGTCCAACCTCCAGTTGATACATGGGGGCCAAGGATTCACGGTTGAAGAGCATGCTTCCATTGAAGGCTTCAGGCAACTTCGCGGCGCGTGTTTTGATGTTGGCGTAGTGGGTGGTGATCACCCCAAAACACCCTCGGTCATACAACTCTTCGAAGAACACTTCTGCCAGGGCGCCCCCGAGTTCAGGGTCAGAGCCCGTGCCGAATTCGTCGAGCAACATCAGGCTTTGGGCGTCGGCGACATTCAAGAAGTGCCGCATTCTCCCCAGTCGGTAGCTGTACGTAGAGAGTTGATTTTCTATGCTCTGGTGGTCGCCAATGTCGGGGAGGATGGCGTTGAAAATGCCCACTTCAGAAGCGTTGTGGCACGGGACAAGCAACCCACTCTGGATCATCATCTGAAGCAACCCAACGGTTTTCATTGTGATGCTCTTTCCACCTGCATTGGGCCCGCTGATGACCAGCATGCGTTGCTTGCGATGAAGTTCGACGTGTTGAGGCAGCGTTTCCTTGCCGGCCAATTTGTTGGTGAGCTGGAGGAGGGGGTGGAAGGCCGACAGAAGATGAAGACCAGGCTTTTTTCGGATCTGTGGCAGGCTGCCATCGAGCTTGCTTGCAAGGCGTGCCCGGGTGGCGATCCAGTCGAGTTCGGTCAATCCGCGCTGGTAGCCCTTGATTGCGGGAAGGTGCCGACGGATGTTTCGCGTCAATTCCCGGAGGATGTTGCGAATCTCTTTGCGCTCGTCGTCCCGGAGCATTTCGAGCTCGTGGTTCAAGGGGATGCACGCTCCAGGCTCAATGAACGTGACGGATCCGGTATTCGAGGAGCCGAGGGCGGCACCGCTGACTTGCCGCTTGTAGCTGCTGATCACTGCCAGAGCCCGGCGCTCTTGGACAAACCCTTCTCGGATGTCAGCCAGATAGCCGCGCTCTTGCACAGATTTCATGGCCCGGAGGAAGGCGCGGTTGATTTTGCGCCGCACCGTGACCATGTCGCCGCGGATTTGAGACAGCGCAGGGGAGGCGTCGTCGCGGATGTTGCCTTTGGCGTCAAACACGGCATCGATGGCCTCAATGAGCTCGGTGTTGGGCTCTTGGCCTTCCAGAACAGCTTCCAAACGTGGCCAAGGGTCGTCGCTTTGGGCGAGCACCTCCAACACGGTGTTCATGATGCGTGAGGCGGTGGAGATGCGACGGAAACCCGTTTCGTCGAGGACGCTGTCACGCACGGAAAGCAACTTGATTTCTCGGCCCAGTTCGTCGAACTCGAGCAAGGGGAACCCATGACCGCCCGAGCGAATGCGTCGCATTTCATCGGTTTCCTGCAAACTGCGCAGAACCCAAATGCGGTCCTTGCTCGGCACGAGGCTCTCGGCGCGTTTTTCGCTGGATGGACAACCCGCCAGCTCGGCGAGCATGGCTTGGATCACATCGAACTCAAGGTCCTCGGCGACGCGGACGTCAAAATGGTCAATGGGGGCACCTTGCTTCATCGGGGCAAGGGCGTTCCTTGGAGCCGTTTCACTTCACGTTCTGCGTGTGCCACGGCGGCAGACATCACGCCAGCACGGTCCTTGGATTCGTAGGAAAACCATGTGGTTTTTGGGTCCTTTTTGAACCAAGTCATTTGACGTTTGGCAAACTGACGGGTGCGGGTGATCACGAGTTCTACGGCTTCTTCGAGCGACAACGTGCCGTCGAGGTGTTGAAACAACTCTTTGTAGCCGACCGTGTTCAACGCATTGGTGTCGCGTTGTGGCAGAAGCGCCCGGGTCTCGTCGATCCATCCGGCGTCCATCATGACCCGGGCGCGATGGGCGATGCGCTCCCGGAGTTCGGCGCGGTCAGGATCGAGGCCGACAGAAACCACATGCCATGGACGATGCTTCACCACGCCCGAGTGAAAACCCGAGAAGGGACGGCCAGAGACGATGCACACTTCAAGGGCACGGACCACGCGTTGGGGGTTCGAAGTGTCCATCACCGCCACGTGCCCGGGGTCGAGCTTATTCAACCGAGCCAACAACGGCGCGAGGCCTTCGCGTTTGACTTGGTCGTTGAGTTGGGCGCGCAGGGAGGTGTCTGCCGGCAAAGAGTCGAGGCCTTGAAGCGCCGCCTTGATGTACATGCCCGAGCCCCCAGCCAGGATGGCTGATCCGTGTGCGGTGCACAAATTGGACAACAAGGGCACGGCGTCTTCTTCAAATGTTCCCGCACTGTACAGCTCCGTAGGGTCGAGAAAGTCGACAAGGTGGTGAGGGGCTGCAGACCGCTCTTCGGCAGTGGGTTGGGCGGTGCCTATGGGCATGCCGCGAAACACCTGACGGGCGTCGGCGTTGACGATTTCGGTACCGAGGGCCTTCGCAAGCGCAATGGCGAGCTCAGTCTTTCCAGAGGCCGTGGGGCCCACGACGGACACCACCACACCTGGTTGCAAAGCCTCGCGTCGCGCCATCAATCAAATCAGGTCGTCCAAATCGTCGATGGACAGGTGTTCCCCGCCGCCGAAGTCGTCCTCGTCGTCGTCGCCGTCGAGGTAGGCGTCGAGCTCGGGGTCTCCCGTCCGATAAGGGGCGTCATCCTCGGGTGCGCTCGGAAGGTCCATGCCTTCGAGGAGGTCGCCGTCCTTGCTGTCGAAGGCCGGTGGCGTGCCAAACTCGTGACAAAGGGCGGGGTAGGCACCGTCGGGTTTGGCGTCTTCCAGGGTGAGGGGCTCGACGTAAAAGCACCACATGCGCAAGAAGTCGTACACGTAAATGGCGCGGTGTCCCAACTCTGGAATGAGGTGGCCCACAGTGCTTTCGTTCATGGCTTCTTCACGCTTGGCCCCGTCCTCCGACATGGGGTCGCTCATGTCGAGAAGTGAAAACTCTTTGCCGCGGCTCCACGACTCGTCGCTTTGGAAAAACGAGGCGAGTTCTCCAGCCTCCCAGCCAAAGGCATCGAGCACCGCAAAATGCAGGTGCATCAAGGGCGCATCGGTGGCGATTTCAATGTCGCGGAACACGTCGTCTTCGGTGTCGAGAATGACACGCAAGCGCATGATTTGACTCATGAAACGAAGGTACACCTCCTGTGGAGTAGTTTTGCGAACGATTCAGCCCAAAATTCCACCCATGCTCATCCGCATTTTGAAGATCCTCGTTGCCGCCTCATCTGTCGCCTACACGGTGTTGTTGTACACCCAAGGCAGCTGGGGCGCGGCCATTGGCATGACCCTGTTGTCGATTGTGCTGGTGTTGGCCAACCTGCGCAGCGTGCGTTTGGTCTTCGCCTTTGCGAATCTCCGCATGCAGCGTATGGAAGAGGCGGTCAAGTGGTTGAACCGCATCCAAACGTCTCAGCTTTGGCCGGGCCAGCGTGGGTACTACCACTTCTTGTTGGGCAGCGTAACGATGCAGCACAACCTCAACGAGGCCGAGTCGCATTTGCGGAAGGCGCTCAATTTGGGGTTGAAGCGAGACCACGACAAAGCCGCGGTGAAGTTGAACCTCGCCGTGTGCATGAGCGCAAAGCAAGACCGAAAGAAGGCGATGGTCATGATTCAAGAAGCCAAGCGCCTCGACACCAAGGGGATGTTGAAGAACGACATCAAGCAGGTGGAGGCCATGATCAAGAACCCGCGCGTGGTGCAGCGCGGCCGTCGCTGATTCAGCGCGACAACAGCGCCTCGAGGTCACTTTCGAGACGGGCGTTGGCCATGAAATTTCGTTCCAAGTCTTCTGCGAAAGGGAAGGCGGTGTCCAAACTCGCGGTGCGTGCCACCGGCGCGTCGAGGTGTTCGAAGCAGCATTCGTGGATGCGCGAGCTGATTTCAGCCCCGATGCCGCCGGTCATGGTGTCCTCGTGCAGGACCAAGGCCTTGCCGGTTTTTTGAACGCTGGCCATCACGAGGGCTTCGTCCCATGGCAACAGGGTTCGCAAGTCAATCAACGCCACATTCCATTCCGGATGGGCGTCGAGCACCTGCTCGGCCCATTGCACCCCGAGGCCGTAGGTGATGATGGTCGCATCATCCCCGGCCCGAACCGTACGTCCCACGCCAAACTCCAGCAAGTAGTCCTCCTCAGCCACGGGCCCGGTCAGGCTGCGGTAGAGGTACTTGTGCTCAAAGAACAGGACAGGGTTGGGGTCGTCGATGGCCATGCGCAGCAAGCCTTTGGCGTCTGCGGGCGTGGAAGGGTAAGCGATTTTGAGACCCGGCACATGGAAGAACCACGCCTCGGTGCTCTGGCTGTGGTAGGGGCCTGCGCCCACACCGCCCCCTGTCGGCATTCGGACGACGACGTCCGCAGCCTGTCCCCAACGCCAGTGAATCTTGGCGAGGTTGTTGACGATTTGGTTGAAGCCACAAGTGACGAAGTCGCTGAACTGCATTTCCACCATGGCCTTCTTGCCGGCGATCGACAGACCGAGGCCGGCGCCGACGATGGCCGATTCGCACAGCGGGGTGTTGCGCACGCGCTCCTCTCCGAAGGCGTCCACAAATCCATCGGTCACTTTGAAGACGCCGCCGTACGGTCCGATGTCTTGTCCCATGAGTACAAGGCCTGGATGTTTCTCCATGCTTGTACGCAGCCCTTCGGTGATGGCGTCGATGAACCGCATTTCACGGTCACCTCCGTCCGGGACTTCCTGGAGTCCTTGGGGCGTTTCTGGGGCGTAACGGTCGTCGAGTTCTTCCGTGGTGTCTGCCTTGATGGCGGGTTGTGCAGCGGCGCCTTTCAGCCCCTGGTCGATGAGGGACTTGAACTCCGCCCGGAAGGCCTGCTCCTGGGCGTCGTCGAGCACCCCTTCCGCCATGAGATGCTCGCGCAAGCAATCCACGGGATCGACTTTGCTCCACGTGTCAGTCAAGCCTTCTGGGTAGTACTTCGTGCCTGATGCCTCTTCGTGACCTCGAATTCGGAACGTCTTAAATTCTAATATAATAGGTCTTGGGTCTTCTTCCAAAGATTTAACTGCGTTCTTGACCTTGTGGTACACGTCGAACAAGTCGTTTCCATCCACTTGAATGGCGTCCTCTTCAGGGATGCCGTAGCCAATGGCTTTGTCGGTGAAGTGCGCACAACGGAACTGCTGTTCGCTGGGGGTGGACAGGCCCCATGCGTTGTTTTCAATCCCGATGAGGACGGGAAGTTGCCACACGGCTGCGACGTTGACCGCTTCGTGAAAGTCGCCTTCAGAGGCACCACCGTCACCCGTGAACACGAAGGAGCATCCTCCAGTGCCGTCAATCTTTTCAGCGAGCGCCACGCCGTCCGCCAATCCGAGTTGAGGACCCAGGTGGCTGATCATGCCCACAATCTTGTGCTCGGGACTTCCAAAGTGAAAGCTGCGGTCTCGGCCCTTGGTGAACCCGTGATTCTTGCCTTGAAATTGCGAGAAAAGTCGATCCAAGGGGACGTTTCGCGTGGTGAAGATGCCGAGGTTTCGGTGCATCGGGAAGATGAACTTGTCCTCGGGCATGGCGGCCGCGACGCCCACCGAGATGGCCTCTTGGCCCATGCCGCTGAACCACTTGCTGATTTTGCCCTGACGCAGCTGGGACATCATTTTCTCCTCAATCATGCGGGGCAGCAACAGCTTGCCGTAGAGCGCGACCTGCTCGTCCTGGCTCAGGCTTCCAGCCTCGAAGCACAAGGGGTTGTGCGGGAACATATCCGACATGGCACACGAAGGTAGGTGGAGTGGGTACCTTCGCGGTCAACACATGGACGCATCTTCTTCACAAATCCAGGTTCGGGTGTTGCCCGAGGAAGTGTCTCAGCCCCAGGTGGTGAGAAAGGCTGTGGAGCGACAACTTCGCAAGGAGCGGCGTCCTGCAATTGGACCTGAAAAGGAATTGCATGTCTTGCGACAAAGCTGGGATGCCCGAAAGCGGCCGGTTCGCGTGCAGCTTTTGGTGGGATGGGATGAAGGCGCGCGCAAGGCCCAAATCCAGCCCTGGACATGGCCCCACGCCGAACCCAATGCCAAAGAAGTGATCATCGTGGGCGCCGGTCCGGCAGGCTTGTACGCCGCATTGGAATGCTTGAGGCACGGGGTGCGCCCCATCGTGCTGGAGCGTGGGAAGAACGTGCGTTCGCGGCGACGTGATTTGGCCAAGCTCAACCGAGAACACGAGGTCAATCCCGAATCGAACTACTGCTTCGGCGAGGGGGGCGCAGGCACCTACAGCGACGGAAAACTGTACACCCGAAGCAAAAAACGAGGCGACATCCGCGAAGCCCTTGAATGGATGGTGGTGCATGGGGCGGATCCCCACATCCTGGTGGAAGCCCATCCGCACATCGGCACCAACCGTTTGCCTGCCGTGGTGACCGCGATGCGGGAAACCATCGAAGGCGCAGGTGGTGAGGTGCGGTTCAACACCAAGGTGGTGGATTTGCTCGAATCGCAAGGTGCGTGTGCGGGGGTGGAAGCGGTGACCTTGGACGATGGAAATCACCATGAGGTCAGGGGGGAGGCGGTCATTTTGGCCACGGGCCACAGCGCCAGAGACATGTTTGAGCTGATGCATGCCAAGGGACTGGAGGTGGAGGCCAAACCCTTCGCCATGGGTGTGCGTGTTGAACATCCCCAAGGGTGGGTGAACGAGGTGCAGTACCACGGTGAGGTGGTGGAGGACCGGTTGCCTCCCGCCAGCTACAGCTTGGTGTGTCAAGTCGAGGGACGGGGGGTGCACAGTTTCTGCATGTGTCCTGGCGGCATTGTAGCGCCCTGCGCCACAAGTCCCGGTGAAATTGTGACCAATGGATGGTCGCCTTCCAAGCGAAACAACCCCTACGCCAATTCGGGCATGGTGGTTCAGGTGGGGCCGGAAGATTGGGAGCCGTTGGGCTTTGAGGGTCCCTTGGGTGGATTGCGTTTCCAAGAAAGCGTCGAGCGCGCTTGCTGGGAGGCTGCGGGAAAAACCCAGGCCGCCCCGGCGCAACGGTTGACCGATTTCGTGGCGGGACGCCCGTCATCCGACGTGCCTTCCACCTCTTATTTGCCAGGGGTGGTGCCCGTCAGATTGGATCAGGTTTTGCCTTCTGTGGTCGCCCAAAGCCTTCAGGAGGGATTCCAAACGTTCAACCGGAAGATGAAGGGCTTCGTTCACCGAGATGCGGTGGTGATGGGGCCGGAATCGCGCACGAGCAGTCCGGTCCGAATCCCAAGAGACCCGGACACTTTGCAGCATCCAGGTCTCCGCCAATTCTATCCCACCGGCGAGGGAGGAGGATATGCCGGTGGCATCCTTTCCGCAGCCATGGATGGCCGCAAGGCGGCACAGGCTGCAGTGGGATTGATTGGTTAAGTGTCTTTATTGTGGTTCCGCCTTAACGCGCGGAAGCCAATGCGCTGTTGCGTTCGATCAAGGTGGTCCGGGCAACTGCGATGCTCGTCTGGGTGCCGTCAATTTCGGCGACGAGGAAGGCGTCCGAGAAGCCCAAGTTCAGGGCAGACTTCAAGTGCTCACGAGCTGTTTGCTCGGCACTCACACCCGTGGTCAAGTAGCGGTGTGTGCCGTCGGCCTCGAGGCGCTGTTCGATTTGTCCCATTTGGAGGAAGGCATTCAGCACTTCCACAGGGACCCCAGCGGTGTAGCGTCCCAGCTGGACGTGGAACTTGACCTCCACCATGCGGTACGTTTCTTCGGCTTCACGCACCGCTTCCTGACGAAGGGCTTCCAAGCGGGCCGCCTCTTCGAGGGTGATGCGTTCCCCTTTGTGATAGGCCGTAACAAAGGCATCTCTGTGGTTGGCTGCCTTGGCGGCACCCAAAGCACTGCGGGCTTCGCTCAAGCGCTCGTACGCGGTTCCCACATGGAGGGTCAAACCGTGATCTCCTGCCACCGCTTCGACCCGATCGTGCGTGTATCCGTCCGCGGAAGGGGCAAAGGCTGCGAGGTACGCACCGTACTGGATGCGGTACGAAATCTCTGGGTTGTACACTTTTTCGCGCAAGTCATAAAGCATCTCTTGCTCCGTGATGGCGGCGGTGTTTCCTGTGGACTGGAGCATCTGCGCCATTTGGGCAGCGTTCAACTCAGAAATGACCGTGGCGCTGTCTTGGGCAAACGTGGTGGGATCGCCTTTTTCAGGCGCGTACAGCGCCTTCCACTCAGCGAGTGAAATGCTCACGCCCTGCCCGTTGACAAGCAAGTCGGGGCTGTTGATTTCGGCGTCGCGGTGGTCGGGAACGCCGTCCAAATCGGTGTCTACTGCGCAGCCGTACTTGTCGACGATGGCGCCGGGCTCCGTGCCGCCACACAAGTCTTTGACGTCTTTCACACCATCGCCGTCGGCGTCGTCACCAAGGGCCAAGAACTCGTCAGGGAGCAACGCCTTGAGGTAGGTTTTGCCTCGGCCCAATTGAAAGCCAATGCCAGCTTGGGCGGTGGTCCATCCTTGGCCTCCACCGGGAAGGGTGGTGATGGCCACGGTGGCATGAAGGCGTCGGGTCAATTGCAAGTCCACTCCGGCACGCAAGGGCGCAGCCATGTGGCTGGTGCGATCCAACATGGTCTCGTAGACGTTGTCTCGAGCCAAAGGTTCAGGCATGTCGATGTCCGGCATGGGGATGGGTTGCTCCATGGCATAGAGCAAACCGTCGTTCCAAAGGTGGTACGTTTCGCCATCGACCGTCTGGGCGTCGAGGTGGCGGGTGGTCGTCTTCCAGCTCAATCCCACACCAGCCCAAGGGCGAATGGCGTGATGCTCTGGCGACAACGGCGTGTAACGGATGCCGGCACCAATGCTGGACATCGTGGAACGCTGCGCGGTGATTCCTTCATCCAAGAACGCCTGGGCACGAATGCAGTCCAAATCGACCGAAAACACGCTTCCAACGGGCTGGCTCAAGGAAGCTCCTTGGCTCAAAGCCGCATTCATGTCTTTGGTGTACGTCGTTCCGGAGAGCGCGCTGACGCTGGGTTGCGCGGCCACCAAACCAGAAATGCCCATCGCAAGGATGGACACCGCCGAACGGAGTGAAATGGGGAGTGTAAGCAGTTCCTTCATGAGAATGGAAGTAGGGTTGTGACTGCCTTACGTCCGCTTCTCCAAGAAGGTTACACCAAGTCCGCGAGTTTTCGTCCGACAAGCGTGCCAATGGCGACACCCATGCCGCCCATGCGGACACCTGCGTAGAGTCCATCGCCCAAATCTTCAATGAGAGGCCCTCTCGAGGCCCCCACGCCCAAATGTCCCTGCCATTGGAATTCAACCTCGAAGCGTGAGACGCCCGCAATGTGCTCGACTGCCCAGGCCTTGAGTCGTTCCACGCGCTCCGCTTCCGTTGGGCATGCCCAGTGCCTTCCTCCGCCAATGAGGACTCGGCCGTCCACCTCTCGGGCGTAGACGTAGCCACGATCGTGATGCACCGTGGAAGGAAGGTGCAAGCCCAATTGGGGCTGGCTCACAAGCACCGTGTTGGGGGCGGTTTGGACATCGAGATCCAACAGGGCCGACGCCCATCCGTTGTTCGCGACGAGCACGCAGGGGGCTTGGATATGTCCCTCAGAGGTTTCGATCGTCCAGCAACCCTGTCCATGGGTGAGGTTGGTGACTTCATGGCCGGTGAGCAGACCAATGTTCTCGCGGTGGAGATGCATGCGCAAGGCGGTGGCCAAACGAGACGTGTCAATCGCGCCTTCAAGCGGGCTGGCAATGACACCTTCAAGGCGGGTCAGGCCGGCATCGCTTGCCTTCACATCGGTGGTGAACGGTCTGTTGCCCAACGTGTCGCCAAGGGCTTCATTGAGGCTGGGGAGCGCATCTCGGCAGGCCGTAAAAAGGGCAGGGTCGCTGAATGCCTCCACGGCGCCGCAGTCCTGGTAGCCGAGGGCGCGGTCTCCCCACGTTTGACGCAGGGCTTGCAGTCCATCCCAGCGCATTTTCACGAGCGCCACCGTGGCCTCAGCACCCAACTGTTGCCAGTCCTCGAGCAGCTCAGAGGGGCTGCCAAAACAGGCAAACCCCGCATTTCTCGTGGTGGCGCCACCCACCGTGGCCCGGTCGACAATCAAGATGCGCCAATTGGGATGGCGCTGACGCAAGCGCAGCGCAGCGCTCATGCCCACAAGTCCGCCTCCGACGACCACGGCATCGAGGTCTTGGAGCCAACCCTTTGTCTCCCAGTAACTGAAACCCGAGGGGGCTTCTGGATGATTTGGGCGTAATCCCTTATTTTTCGGCTGACCTGGCATGATGCAAACCTACGTGACACCCCTTACCATGAAGCGCCTCTTTTTCAAGCATGCATGGCTTGTGCTTTTTCTGCTGACGAGTTCGTCGTGGGGATGGGCGCAATCAGGTTCGCTCGTGGTGAGCGGAACCCTCAAGCATGAGGAGACCAAAGATCGTCTTGACAACGTCACGGTGTCCGTCCTCCGAGGAGGGGAGGCCTTCGATGAAATTGAGGTGGACCGCAACGGAAAGTACTTTCTTGACCTGCCTTTGCGTCACGATTACATGCTTGTGTTCAGCGCCGAAGGCCTTGTGGCCAAGCGGGTGGCCATCAACAGCGCCAACACGCCCGAGGGAGAATTGCCCGATGGGTTCATGTTCGACTTGGACATGTCCTTGTTTGACATGATGGAGGGATTTGACGAGAGCATCATGGAGACGCCCATTGGCATCGCGTCGTTTGTCGACCGAAGTGGCCGGATTCAATTCGATTTGGACCACACCAACGACATGCGTCGTCGCATTGATGACGAGCTGGACCGCTTGGCCGATTTGGCCGATGACTTGGAGCGTGCCCAAATGCGCTACGACAACGCCATGGAAGACGGCGAGCGGGCAGAAGCGCGTTCGCGTTGGGAAGATGCCCGCGATGAATATGAAAAGGCGCTGAAGTTCAAGCCAGGCGATGCGACAGCGCAGTCGGGATTGGACCGCGCGAATGCGGAGCTCGACGCCATCCGCCAATCGGAGGAGGCAGAAGTTGCCGCTGCCGAGGCTGCTGCTGCTGCTACTGCAGAAGAAGAGGCGCGAAGGGCTGAGGAACAAGCTGCACGTGATGCGGCGGAACGGGCCGCAGAAGAAGCACAAGCTGCTGCCGAGGCTGCACAGGCCGCGGAGGCTGCGGAAGCAGAGCGTCGCGCTGCTGAAGAGGCAGAACGCCAAGCGGCAGAGGCCGCTGCGGTCGCGCAGGAAGCGCAAAATGAGCAAGCTGAGGCTGACCGTCGAGCGTCCGAGGAAAAAGCCGCAGCATCAGAAAGACAAGCCCAGCGTGCTGCGGATGCAGAAGCACGGCAGGCGCAATTGGATGCGGATGCCGCAGCGCAGCAGGCCGCATTGGACGCCGATCGGGAAGCCCGTGAGTCTCGCCAGCGCGAATGGGAAGCCGAGCAAGCCGCACGTGAAGCGGCGAAGAAAGAGCGACGCGCCCAAGCCAAGGCACGTGCTCAGAGCGTCTCTCAGCGCCCAGGCCAGGCAGAAGATGAAGCCGAGGCGTATTACCGTCAAGCTTTGGTTTCTGAGCGACTTGCGATGGCTGCGGAAGTGGAAGACGTCAAGGATGACGCCTCCATGAGAACCGCCCGATGGAGTGCCGAGGCCGAGGACCGGGCGCGCGATGCCCGTCGTGAGGCGCTTGCGTTGGATGACGGTCGTAGAGGAAGCAAAGGCCGTGACGTTCAAGGCCCCTACGCAGGAAAAGAGGAGGAGCACCGCGCCATGCGTGCCGCCAACTTGGCAGAAATCGAGGCCCTGAAGGCCTCGAATGAAGCGTTGCAGGCAGGAAGCGCTGCGCGGCTCAAAAACCAAGGCCAAGAGGCCATGCTTGACGCCGACATCATGGTTGAGGCCTTCAAAGAGCGCCGCCTGCCATTGTCCCTGTCGCCTGAGGACCGCGACATCCCACAAGGGGTACAAGAAACCAGCTACGACATCCAAAATGGTTTGGTCATCATGCGCACGGTGAGATCAGGCGATGTGGTGAAGCGCTACCGAAAAGTGGTGATGAAGACGGGGACATACTATTTCTGCGGCGACAGAAGCATCACGGAAATCCGTTGGGATTTGGAAACCAACCTGTCCTACGACTGATTCATGGGGCTGGCACGCAAAGCCATCCTGTATACGCTCCTGATTCACGTGGTGGTGTTGGGTGCCATGGTTTGGATGCCTGTAAGCGATGAGCTTCCCGCAAGCAAGACCTTCACCGAAGTATCGATGGTTAATGGGGAAGAGGTGGTCGCTGAACCTGAGCAGTCTTTTGAGGCGCAATTGCGAGCATCGATGGAAGCCAAGGTGGCCAACCTCCGCGCCAACGCCCAAGCGCAAACCTCTTCAGAGGCCAAGTCAAGTTCGGATGGCGGTCCAACCGAGGAAGAAGTCACGGCGCAAGTCGAGGCAGAACTGCAAGCCTTGGAGGCAGCTGAGTTTGAGCGGCGCGCTGCCGTGGAAAAAGAGTTTGACACGGCAGGGGAAGCCGAAATCGTTCGCCAGGACGTGGGAGAAACCTTCGAAGAATGGGACGCCCAATATGACGGGTTGGTGACGGTCAAATACAATTTGGAAGGAAGAACGGGCCGGGATTTGGACGTTCCCGGATACACATGTGTCGGAGGCGCCCAAGTCAGTGTGCGCATCGAAGTGGACGCTGCCGGTCGGGTGGTCGAAACCTTTCTTGCAGCGGGCGATCCTGAAGGTTGTTTTGGTCAAGCGGCGTTGCGGAGCGCACGGCGTGCACGCTTCAATGCCGATGATTCAGCCCCCAAACGTCAAGAAGGCGTGCTGACATATGTCTTTGTGGCGCAGTAATCGGCGGCGCAGCAATCAGACCCGGAGTCGAGCTGTTCTTGATGTCAGCTTCAAGCCTGGTCGATGTAGTTCTGCAGGTAGGCAAACTTGGGCGCAAGCGCGCCCTCCAGCGTGGTTTGTGTGGCGTTGGTGAGCATGTCGTCCCGGTCTCCGCCGACCAGCAACGGAACCACATGTGCCATCATTTCCTTGCCAAACCCGTGGCTGGCATCCCGAGGCAACTCGCAAGGCAGGTTGTCCACGGCCATGACGGTGATGCCGGAAGGGTCGTCCACGGCGCATTCCGATTCGGTGCTGGGGTTGTATCCGTAGAGCGGTTCGGCAATGGTGCTGGGGCGCAGGGTGCACGCCACTGGCCCGTCGATGTCGCAACTGACGTCGGCCACGACCTTGACGTTCCATGAAGCCGACTTCATGTTCTCGCGCGTGAACAAGAAGGGCGATCCTTCCGCCCAGTAATGTCCTGCGATGAACATGTCAGCCACTTCGGCGTAGGGCATAAATGTGCTCTTGTAACCTGTGGCATCTGTCATGAAGCCTTCCATGTCGAAGGGCTTGCCGTCGGTTCGGGCGTTGTAGTGTTCCACGTCCAGGCGGGTGAACACGGCTTCGTTGAAGTCCTCCTTCAAAAAGGCCTCTGCGTGCACCTCTCTCAAGCCAAGTGAGGAGAGCAGCTCATGAGCCCCCATGCCCACGCGACCTCCTCCGGTCAGCACAATTTTCATGTGGCTCGGCAGGTCGACGGCCTTGGCATGACCCACCATCTCTTTCATGTCCGCACAATCAATCGCACGTGGAAGGTCAAAACTCACATGCCGCAACCCCCATGCCCTCAAGCCGTTGTAGGCACCGACAATGCCTGCCCACCGGCCGAATCCGATGACGCGCTGACCGTTGGGGCGTTTGATGAGTTCATAGTCAATCAAGCGAATCCGCTTGTCCACGATGGTTCGGAGAAGCTTGGCGTTGTAGGGTTGCAGCTTGTACGTGTGGCTGAAGAACAAATACGTGGTGTCCGGAATCAACATGTCCAGAGGGACTTCCTTCACGCCGAGCAGAACATCACAGCCGCTCAGGTCTTGCACCACGTCAATGCCTTCCGCACGGTACTCGTCGTCCCCGATGCGACGCACTTCACTGGATTCCACAACCAACTCCACTTCGGGGTAGGACCTCTTCAGTTCTGCGCACTGCGCAGGGGTGAGGGGCACCCGCTGATCGGGTGGCGTTTTGCCTTCTCGAACGACACCAATCTTCATAACTCAAATGTAGCAACGGGTCCGCCAGTTTGATGCTGCCGGTTACGGGCTCATCTCGAGCAACAGGCTCCCCAATGCAAAGCGCCCAACATTCCAACAAGTGTGCATCTCGCCCATGTCAATACAAAGGTCGGTGAATTGCAGCGAGCCACTTTGTTGCATGGCCTGAAGCGAATCGATTGTTGTTTTTGAGCAAGGAAGGAGAGAAGGGCTGTACTTTCGCGTTGTCCAGCGGCGCTGGGCAGTTCTTTGAATTTTGGGGCCGATTTTGGATTTGACAGCAAGATGACCAAATCGGAGAAGCATGTCGAGCTCTTGGAGATGTTGCTCGTAAATCTCAAATCTTCAGTCAGAAATGACAACAATTCCTACGCGCTCGCGGCCTAATCGACCAAGTCGATTTGCCTAATTCCAGCCATTAGATGGCGGAACGAGCTATCCAGTGGCGACGTACGGACCCTTTCGTCGTCACAATGGGTATCAGGTAAATGGGACTAGCTAACGGTGGGTCTGACACCCGGCGCGAATTTTACTGGACTACGCTGTTTGGTGGGCTGCTCGTGGTCAGCCTTCAGCCGACAATCAATCACGAGATAAACATGTAGAAACTGCGCTTTGGCCTTGTTTGGACGGGGGTTCGACTCCCCCCGGCTCCAC
>PKDW01000139.1 GCA_002863145.1 Flavobacteriales bacterium | reverse complement strand
CACCAGCGCGGGCGGACGTCGGGCCCACAACCAAGGCCACCTCGTCGAGGAGGTCGCGTTGGGCGGCGACACCATCCGGACCACCTGGGCGCTGGACCATCCCATCCCCACGCACCTCAGCGCCATGGCCGTGGGCCCCTATGTCGACCACGACTACGAGCACGAAGGGGAGTACGGAACCATCCCGGTTCGACTCACGGGCAAGGCGGGGGACATCAACGCCATGCAAGCCAAATTTGCCGATCTCGGCTTCGCCATTGACGCCTTGGAATACTGGTGGGGTCCCTACGCTTGGGAGCGCGTCGGATACGTGTTGACCACGGACGGTGCCCTCGAAATTCCCACCAACATTGCCTACCCCCAGTTCATGATGCAGCAGAGCAACTTCGCCAACGGCGATTTGTTTGCCCACGAATTGGGGCACCACTGGTGGGGCGACTTGGTGGCCCCCACCGTCCACAACCACATGTGGTTGAAGGAAGGGCCCGCGGAGTACAGCAGCCACCTTTTCGTAGAGTGGAAAGATGGCCATGAGACCTTCGTGGATTTGGTCAAAGACAACCAGCAATTTGTGCTGGAGGAATGCCACGTGCAAGACGAAGGATTCCACCCCCTTTCGCCCATGCCCGACGAACACATCTACGGACGACACACCTACTACAAGGGCGCCAGCATCATGCACAACCTCCGCGCTTACCTCGGGGACGAGGTGTTCCGTCAAGCGGGCCAAGACGTCATCGCGGCACGCTTCGACAGCCACATGGACGTGGCCGACTTTGAAATGCTTCTGGAGGAGGCCACGGGGGAAGATTTGACCCCCTTCTTCGAAGCACAAGCCTTGCAGCCCGGGTTCAGCACGTGGGTCGTGGACAGCATGAGCACAGGACCCGAGAACGGCTGCTTTGCCACGACCCTGCACCTGCACCAAAAACTCCGCGCCTGCTCTGGCTTCCACGAAAACGAGCCCCTCGACGTAACGCTGTGGAATGCGCAATGGGACACCACGCTGGTGCATGCCCGCGTCGGCGGAGAGTTTGACCAAATCACCTTCCAGCACGAAGAACCCTTCATTTTGATCGGCCTGAACGCCGATGGACGGCTCAACCAAGGCCGTCTGGACCACACCTTCGCCGTCACGGAGCCCACGGGCTTGAGCAACCTGCCTTGGGTGGACATGCGCGTGGGGTGCGACGACATCCCCGAGGGAGACAGCGTCCTGGTCCGCGTGGAACACCACTGGGCCGCCCCAGACCAAGGCCCTGCGGCGCCGTATGTGGAGAGTTTGAGCGACACCCACTTTTGGGTGGTGGACGGCACGTGGGAAGAGGGCAACGACAATGCTCCCCTCTTGGACGCCCGACTCAACTACGTCGGCAACGACGACACCGACCTCGACGCCGGGCTCTACGGGGACACCGAAGAAGGGGCTTTCCTCGCGTGGCGGCCGCGCGCCGGTTCAACTTGGATCCAATACCCCGATTACGACTGGCAAGCAGGGTCGCTCGCAAACGGCAGTGGCGTCTTCAAGATTTCCAAGCTTCGCAAGGGGCAATACGCCTTCGCCAAGGGCGATGTTTCTGTGGCCCTCCCAGAGGTGTCCGCGCCGTCCAAACCTGAACTCACCTTGATGCCCAACCCCACCCGCGAAACGCTTCGTTGGAACCTTCCTGGACTCAACCCCTCAGAGACACTTGTCGTGGACGTCTTCAACGCTTCTGGCCAGCTTGTACACTCGACACCCCATGCCGACGGGCGCATGGACGTCAGCACTTGGCCTCGGGGCACCTATGAGGTGCGGTTTGGGACGGAAGGCGGCGCGATCCGCGCCACGGGCACGTTTGTGGTGGCGCGCTGATCAGTGAGCGGGCTGCGGAATGCCCACCACGGCCGACCGGCGCACAAGCCCCTCCACCTCGCGGATGTAGGGCCGCTTGTCGAAATACGGCGCATAGGCGTATCCCTCAATCGTCAAAAGACGTCCCTCAGCCTCGTCCACGATGGTCAAGCTGTAAAACGGCCCACCCATGAAATCGTTTTCCATCTTCCACAACCCGCGAACCTCGAGGGCGAAATGGCCGTCAAACTGCATCTCCTCGTAAGCGGGGAAGAACCGCCGTTCGGTGGCCATGTAACTGCCTGAGGTGGGGCCTTGAACGTGCTTTCGGGTCACCGCATCCCGGCGGTCGAGCACGTGTTCCAAGCTCAGCTGATCCGTGCTGACGTACGGTTCGCTGTGAATGAAGAATCCTTGTTGAATGTCGTGGTTGTCGCCGCCTCTCCATCGGGTGAGCTGACGGTCGACCCACCAAAAGTCCTCCGTTTGTTTGGCCAAACGCGCATCCTTGGGCCACAATCCTTGGATGCCCCAATTGTTCAGCACTTCGCGGGCCACCACTTCGTTGGGCGAAAGCGCCACGATGTCGGCAAAGCGCAATGCTTCCTCGGCGTGCAACAGGCTGACCATCTCCCCGCTGCGGGACAACAACACCTCGCTCAGTGCCTCGGCCGTTCGCGCTTTGGCCACCATGTAGATTTGCCCTCGGCTGTATTTGTTTCGGTAAAACGTGAACGATGGCTCCTGCGTGTCCACCCTGTCGGCCACCTCCAACACCAAGATGTTGCGGTGGGGCTTCCAAAACCGGTCAAACAACGCCGGCTCCAGATGAACCACGTCCATCAACGGCTCGTATTGAGGCAACACGGGATAAGGCTGACCCATCAACGCTTGAATCGTGTCCCCTGCGGGTCCGGCCCAAACCTCAGGCGGCGCCACCACCACGAGCTCTCCTGCCGCCCCCACCTTTCCAGGAAGCGCCACCCTGGCACCATCCCCTTCACATGCGGACATGGACACAAGCGCCAAGGCCGCAACGAACCAAGACAGGAAGAACTTAGAGGGTGTTGGGGTCGGCATGGATGATCAATCGTTGGCCCACGCGGATGGTGGTGCTTTTCAGGTCGTTCCAAGCCTTGAGCTGGGACACTTTCACCCCGTGCTTTCGGGCAATGGTTCCGAGAACATCGCCGCTTTTCACCCGGTACACCACAGGTTCGGGCTCGTACTTGATGGTGGGGGTCAAATCGGGTTTGTGGGCGCGCATCGCCTGTTCCTCTCCCAAAAACTCGGCCACCTTTTCCACCGGCCAGCGCACCGCGAATCTCTCCCCCGGTCCAGGCACGATTTTCAGGCGGTACATGGGATTCAATGCAGCAACTTCCGCTTCGGAAAGGGACGTCACGGCCGCCATTTGGTCGAAGCGCAACGGCCCCTCCACCATCAGCGTGTCCACCGACATCGCCCCAGGAAGGGCCTTTTGTGGGAAGATGCCGTGGTCGGCGTGGTGCTCCATCAAGTACACCACGGCAATGAAGTTGGGTACGTAGTCGCGCGTTTCTTTAGGCAAGAACGGCCGCACCTCCCAATAATTGGTCTTGCCTCCAGACCGACGAATCGCCTTGTTCACGTTTCCCGGGCCAGCGTTGTACGCCGCGAGCGCGAAGTACCAGTCGCCGTACATCCGATGCAATCGGCGCAGATGTCGACAGGCCGCCTCAGTGGCCAACAAGGGGTCTTTTCGCTCGTCCACATACCCGTCGATGCGAAGTCCTTCCGCCTTGGCCGTGTAGTACATGAACTGCCACAGGCCGCGCGCGCCAACCGGCGACCGGGCTTCGGGGTTCAGGCCACTTTCCACCACCGACAAATACTTCAACTCAAGCGGCAGGCCCTCGCGTGCGAGCACCTCTTCAAACAGCGGAAAGTACATGGCCGAACGGCCCAGCATGGTTCCGAGGTGATGCGTCCGTCGCTTGCCGTAGGTCACAATCCTTCGGTGCGCCACGGGATTCCAACGAAGATCGAGCTCAGAAAGCACATTCAAGGCGGCCAACCTTTGCGCGACATACGCCGAATCCAAGTGGTCGCCCACGAGGGCCAAACCCACGTCGGGCACATTCCAAAGCGACGTGTCGGAACTGACGCAGTGGGCCGTGGCACACCATTCTGCCCACTGGGCTTCCCAATCCACCACGATGTCAAGTGACGCCGTGTCAAGGGTGGTCAACGTGTCAAGCGCAACATGCAGGGAGGAGTCAGGTGACACTTGCACAGCCAAGGTGTCTCCTTCCACTTGGCCAAAGGAGAAGAGGCACCTCAACCCCAAGACCCACGACAAGCACGTCGCGAGGCCTTTCATCAGGCGTCCTTGTCCGAGCCGTCTGTCTTGTCTTCTTTTCCGCTCGAAGCGTCTTTGAATTCCTTCATGCCCTGGCCGAGGCCGCGCATGAGCTCTGGGATTTTGCGGCCACCAAAGAGCAGCAAAATGACCAATGCAATGAGGAGGAGTTGTGTAGGACCGACGGCACCCATGGCTTGAAGATTTGAGGGCAAGTTCCGAAATCCGGGCCAGTTGCCAACACTTCTGGACTCAAGTCCTCAACGATGCGTTGTCGATGAGACGAACCCCTTGGACATGCGCGGCCACAACCACGTGCGCACTTTGATCCAAGGCACCTCTCGAGGGGTCAAAGGACTGCGCATCCACCACATCGAGGTATTCCAAGGTGATGCCAGGTGTGGCGTCAAGGGCCTCGCGACCCGCGGTCAACGCATCGGCTACATCTCCCCCTTTTGCACACGCATCCTGCATTTCGCGCAGTGTGCGACTCAACCGACGCGCGGTCACCAAACCCTCTTGATCAAGTCGGGCGTTTCTCGAGCTCAATGCCAATCCATGGTCGTCCCTAACCAACGCACCGACAACAACTTCCAGGTTTGGATGACGTTCGCGGGCCAAACGCTTCACCACTGCAACCTGTTGCAAGTCCTTTTCTCCAAAGACAGACAAAGACGGCCTGACAGCGGAAAACAGCAAGTCCACCACCGCAACCACGCCGTCAAAATGCCCCGGGCGGTGGGCGCCTTCGTAGGCATGGGTCAATGATCCCCAATCCACCGAAGGCGCCGAGGGCACCCCACCGTACAAATCTTCCGCAGAGGGTGCAAACACCGCATCTGCACCGGCATTCGCGGCAAAGGCCGCATCGCGATCCAGCGTCCTCGGATACGACTCAAAGTCATCCTGTTCGTTGAATTGCGTGGGATTCACCAGCACGGAAACCACCACCAACTCGCAGCGCTCAGCAGCCAAACCGATCAAACTCGCATGACCCTCGTGCAATGCGCCCATGGTGGGCACAAACCCCGTCTGCCGCGACGCCCAAGCGTTGTCACGCTGCCATGCGTGAAGCTCTTCCAAAGAATGCAAAAGGACCATGGAAACCAGTTGTTTTGGCGCTGTAACCCGCGTAAATGCTTGGATTTTGGTCCAAATCTACTTATCTTAGGCCTCTGTTTCACAAAGAACATAACTTATGAGTAAGCCACGCGTCCTTTACATTTCTCAGCACCTCACTCCCTACCTTCCGGAAACGACGATGAGCCACGTCTCTCGCATGTTGCCACAAGGGACACACGAGAAAGGAAAGGAAATCCGTGTGTTCATGCCTCGATTTGGCAAGATCAACGAACGCCGGCACCAACTCCATGAGGTCATTCGCCTTTCCGGCATGAACCTCAACGTGAATGACACGGACCACCCTTTGATCATCAAGGTGGCCTCCATCCCCACCGCCCGCATTCAGGTGTACTTCATCGACAACGACACTTACTTCAAGCGCAAGGCTGTTTTGGAGGATGCTGACGGAAATTTCTTCGAAGACAACGACGAGCGCAGCCTCTTCTTCGTGCGCGGCGTGCTTGAAACTGTGCGCAAGTTGGGCTGGGCGCCCGACATCATCCACTGCAGTGGATGGATGACAAGCCTCGTTCCACTTTACCTCAAGCACGTGTTTGCCTACGAGCCCTACTTCGAAAATGCCAAGGTGATTTACCACGCGTACAACGAAGGATTTGAAGGTTCTTTGGATGCCGGCATGGCCGCCAAGGCCGAAGCGCACGGCATTCCTGCAGACGCCTTGTCAAGCATTGGCGAACCGACCTTTGAAAACCTCAATGCGCTCGGCATGCAAGGTGCGGACGCGATCATCGTGGGTTCCGAAGAGCTTAGCACCGAATCGCAAGCAGTGTTGGCCGGCATGGACAAGCCCATCATGCCTTACAGCGGAAGCGAAGGGTTTGTTTCTGAAATCAACGCCTTCTACGACACCATGTTGGAGGGAAAGGCTGAGGCTGTCGCGGAGTAAAGGAGTTCTTGTTGAACTTCGTGCCCTCATGAAGAGGACCGACTTCCGCATCCACCCGACAGTCAGCTTGTTTCTTGGATGCTTTTTGGCACTCACCCTTGGGTGCACCAAACCGACCACAGAAATTGGACTCGGACTCCAGCCCGCGTCTGAACTGCTCGATGTGGTCGTCATCGACACGGTCACTGTTGAGCTCGCCACACTTCGTGAAGACAGCCTCAGAACCGACCGCCTCAGCACCGGTCTTGTAGGCAGTGTGTACGTTCCCCGCTTTGGGCAAGTCCGGGCGTCATTGGCCACGCAACTTCGCCTTTCTGCCACAGACTTGAACTTTGGAGAGAACCCCGTGGCCGACAGCCTCTTCTTGCAATTGCGGTACACGGGGGACTTCTATGGCCGGCTTTCGCCATCCTCTTTCTCCGTTCAGCCCTTGGCAGACAACCTGTCCTTCGACAGTGCGTATTACTCCTCGTGGACACCGCAAACGACAGGTGACGAGTGGGTGTCTCCCTGGGCCGGGGCCATGGACTTGCGGCCGGCCGATGAGCTCATCCTTGGAGAGGACACCTTGCCCCCCACACTTCGCATTCCTTTGAGGACCGACCTGGGACAAACCTTGGTCGGCCTCGATTCGAGCACCTACGATGAAAACGCATCTTGGTTTGATGTCGTGCCGGGCATTTTGGTTCAGCCCTTGGATGTGCGTCACGGCGCGCCTGCTTTTGACATCAACAGCGGATTGAGCGTCATGCGGTTGCACTACCACAACGACACGGACACCTCGTTTTACGACTTCCTCATCAGCCCCTTGAGTGCGCGCATGAACTTGTTTGAGCATGTGTTCGAAGGGGACTTGGCGGTTTTGGATGTGGACGAATCGGTGGAAGAATGGGCAGGCACAGAGCGCGCCTACGTGTTGTCTGCATCGGGCACCAAAGTCCGTCTTCGCTTCCCGCACCTTGCCGCTTTTCAAGACAGCCTCATGGACGTTCCCACAGTGCTGAAAGCTGAGTTGGTGCTTCCGGCCGAACCGGAGTCTTTTGACAAGCCCATCCCAGCACCCGACCGGCTTTTTGTGTTGCTCGAAAACGCTGAGGGCAATTTGTCGGAAACGCCAGACGAAGGGGCGCCGATCCCGGTGGACGGCACCTACGATGCCACACGGAAGTCTTACGTCTTCAACCTGAGCAGCACCGTCCAAGCGCTGATGAAAGGAGAATTGGACGGCCGTGAGTTGTACCTTGTGTCCAGCCGTCGCGGCATCTCTGTGTCCAGTGTGGTGTTGAAAGGCACAACGGTGGACGACCCCGCACGACTGACCCTGACTCTCGGACGCTAACCAAAGTTTGCCCTCGCACCATGTGTGGAATTGTCGGATACCTCGGGCCCCAAGAAGCCTACCCCATCCTCATTGACGGGTTGAAACGCCTCGAATACCGGGGTTATGACAGCGCGGGCATCGCCACGTTGGAAAGCCAAGACTTGCTGCGCATCGAAAAGAAGCAAGGCAAAGTGGCCAACTTGGAAGCCCACATTGGGGAAAACAAACCCCAAGGCACTGTGGGCATAGGACACACGCGGTGGGCCACACACGGCCCCCCGAGCGACGTGAACGCACACCCTCACGCCGGAGGTCAGGGACGCATTGCAGTCATCCACAATGGCATCATCGAGAACTACGAGGCCCTTCGAGAACTGCTCACACACCGCGGCCACAACTTGGTCAGCGAAACCGACACCGAAGTGCTTGCTCACTTCATCGAAGAAGTGCAGCTCTCCACAGGTCTGGATTTGCCCGATGCCGTTCGGACCGCGCTCAAGGAAGTTGTGGGCGCGTATGCTTTGGTCGTGATTGACCAAAGTCACCCCTACCGCCTCATTGCCGCGCGCAAGTCTTCTCCGCTCGTCATCGGCGTGGGTCAAGACAACGAGTTCTTTGTGGGATCCGACGCCACACCCATTGTGGCCCACACCAAAAACGTCATCTACCTCGAAGACGAAGAAGTGGCAACCATGCATCGCTCGGGAGAGCTGACCATCCGCACCATCGGTGACACGGTGGTGACCCCCGAAATCCATGCCATCGAACTTGAAATGGCGTCCCTGGAAAAGGCGGGGTACGATCACTTCATGCTCAAAGAAATCTTCGAGCAGCCCAAATCCATCCGCGACTCCATCCGTGGCCGCATCCGCCTCCAAGCGGGCGAGTCGACGGTGTCGGGGATTGACGACCACTGGGACGTGTGGAGCAAGGCCCAACGCATTCTGATTCTCGGGTGCGGAACCAGCTGGCATGCCGGACTGGTGGCCGAATACCTCTTTGAAAGTTTGGCGCGCATTCCCGTGGAAGTGGAATACGCCTCCGAATTCCGCTACAGGAACCCCATCATCCGCAAGAACGACGTCGTCATTGCCATTTCACAAAGTGGAGAGACGGCAGACACATTGGCGGCCATCCGTTTGGCCAAGGAACAAGGCGCGCACGTGTTTGGGGTGTGCAACGTGGTGGGGTCGAGCATCGCGCGGGAAACCCATGCCGGTGCCTACACCCATGCCGGACCCGAAATCGGCGTGGCCTCCACCAAGGCCTTCACGGCACAAGTGGCCGTGTTGACCATTTTGGCCATGCATGTGGGACACCGCTCAGGCCGACTTGAAGACCAACCGTTCATGCGCCTCATGACTGGGCTCGACAACATCCCTGGCCTGGTTGAGCGGGTGTTGGACAACGCCGGCATCATTGAGCACATCGCCCAAAAATTTGCCGACGCGGACAATGCCCTTTACCTCGGTCGAGGGTACCAATTCCCTGTGGCGCTCGAGGGCGCGTTGAAGCTGAAAGAAATCAGTTACATCCACGCCGAGGGCTACCCCGCGGCCGAGATGAAGCACGGCCCCATCGCGTTGATCGACGAAGCCATGCCCGTGGTCTTCATCGCCACCCAAGACGAAGTGTACGAAAAGGTGGTCAGCAACATCCAAGAAGTGAAAGCGCGCGGGGGCCAAGTCCTCGCCGTCGTCACCGAAGGCGACACCAAGGTTCGGGCCTTGGCCGACCACATTTTGGAAATTCCCAAGGTCGATGATGCGCTGGCGCCGCTGCTCACCGCCATCCCCATGCAACTTTTAAGCTACCACATCGCGTTGATGAGGGGGTGCAACGTGGACCAACCTCGAAACCTCGCCAAAAGCGTCACCGTGGAATGACGCGTCGCTCCAGACATAAATGCGGTTATCAACAATCGTTTCTGTGAATGTTGATAACCTCGAATTGTTGTGAATCTCTCGTTGTGTGCTTTCTTGCACCACCGAATCATTGAAACCTAAATTTCAGTCATGAAAAAACTGATGTTCACCTTGGCCGCGCTCGCCGTGGCTTTCACATCCGCCAACGCGCAGAAGCAGTTGGGCGGAGAGCACAACGTTGAAGTCTCCTTCAACCCCTTTGGTGCCAACCCCATCAACGCCTCTGTCATCAAGTACAGAATGTTCCTTGACGACGACGCTGCGTTGCGTGTGACCCTCGGGCTTAACAGCACCAGCAACAGCTACCTCGTGGTGCCTGAGAACTCTCTGCAGGAAGCAGGAGCTACAGGCACGCTCACGCACCCTGACTTGTTCTTGACCAACAATCACTCTCGTTTGGACTTGGGCGTCGGTTACGAAAAGCACTTCAAGGGCACAGACAACTTGTCTCCATACCTCGCCTTGGGCGCAGGCATCAGCATGAACTCCCTCACCTTGCAGCGTGAGCGTTTCAGCGCACTCAACTTAGACGGAAGCACAGTGAACTCTGGTTTCTGGGAAGACGAGCCCGATCCCGCCAACTGGGGTGTGTGGTCTTACGCCAACGAAATCAAGTCAACCACCATCAACGTGGATTTGCTTTTCGGTGCTGACTACTACTTCAACGATGCGATCTACGTCGGTTTTGAAGCCGGCCTCCGTTTCGCTCAAACTTCTGGCATCACGTCCACCATCACGGCAAGCGACAACAACGCTTTCAACATCTACTTCGACGGCGGTTCGGGCGACGAGAACTCTTCTCAGCTCGTCCAAAACACCGTGACTGGCGGCACTGGCTTCCAGTGGAACAGCGCAACGGAAGTGAACTACGTCATCAACGGTGAGCCTTGGCTTGGCGACGGCGTGTCCTCTGTCAACCCCAACGGTGGTCCAGCCGACGAAGCTGCATACATCGCCGCGGACGCCCTCTGGAGCGACTGGGTGGAGCAGTCTCCAGCCACGCAAGACGCGTTGATCGACTCTCCACGTGATGCGTTCTTCAACGGATCCAATTTCTTGGGCACGTACTCTACAGGCATGCTCCGGATCGGTTACTTGTTCGAATAAGAACAAACCCACGTCGACTTACCCAGAAAGGCGCCCTCGTGGCGCCTTTCTTCGTTTCTTGAGGCCATGCATTGTCTCTTCGAATGGAACGGCATCGCACATCGTGCCGACTTGACACGTCCCGTGGATTTGAGCACCGTGCTCGTTGGGAATGGCGGTCCCAATCCCTCCGCGTGGTATGTGGATTCTCCCAAGATGACACCCGTCCGGGGGGGCGGCTTCGTGGGTGCCATCGACGAAGGTGGTTCTGTGAATTTTCGTGACATCCTGTTCAACCCCCATGGCCATGGCACCCACACGGAATGCCTGGGGCACATCACGCCGGTCATTCATCCCGTGGACCCCTTGTTTCGCGGAACGACAGCGCACTTCCCTTGTTTGGCGACCAGCGTGACGCCTCAACGACGTGAAGAAGACCTCGTGGTGGACGTCGACAGCCTCGAGGCCTTGCCCAATGGACCTTGGCCTCCGGCGTTGGTGGTGAGAACCTTGCCCAACGACGACGCCAAACGCACCAAAGCGTGGTCCAACACCAACCCCCCCTACTTCACCGTCGCCTTCATGGACAAGCTTGTCCAACAGGGCGTTCTGCACTTGTTGGTGGATTTGCCGTCGGTGGACCGTGAAGTGGACGGCGGGCGATTGGAGGCCCATCACGCGTTTTGGCAGGTGCCTGACAATCCCAGACAGGGGTGCAGCATCACGGAGCTCATCTACATGCCTTCCAGTGCGCCAGACGGGATGTACCTCCTCCATCTCGGCGTGGCTCCCATGGACAACGACGCGGCGATCAGCCGCCCTGTGCTTTATCCCTTGGTCTGATCCACCTGTGGCAGGACCACCACAAACGCACTTCCCCTGCCCAGCTCAGACGACACGTCCAGGCGTCCTCCGGCACCCTTGACAATGGCCCGAACCATGGCGAGGCCGAGGCCCAAGCCGTGGGTTTTGGTGGTGAATTTGGGCTCAAAAATGCGCTCCAAGCGGGCCTCCGCGATGCCATCGCCGTTGTCCCGCACTTCAATGGTCGCTTGGCCTTTTTCACACGTCAACCGCACCTTCACTTCAACGTCCCGGCCGGGGCCCGATTCCAAGGCGTTTTGGACAAGGTTGTTGAAGGCGCGCATAAGCCGTGTCCGGTCCGCAAACACAACAACCTCTTCCGCAGGCAGCTCGAGTTCAACGCCAGACGACTCGTGCAGGTACACCACATCTTGAAGCAGTCGGTTCAGGCCCATCCGGCTCATTTCTGACTTGCCGTCAGTGGCCAACATGGCAAAGCCCTCCGCGATGTCGCTCAACGCATCGATCTGCTGGGTCGTGGTCTGGGTGTAGCGTTGCAAACGCGCCTCAAAATCAGGTGCGCCATCCCGCCAGGCACGGTCCAAATGCTGTGCGCCCAATTTCAAAGGAGTCAGCGGGTTCTTGATTTCATGGGCGACTTGCTGGGCCATTTCCCGCCACGCCCCTTCACGTTCCAAGGAGGCGCGCACGTTCATGCTCTCCTCCAATTGCGCAAGCAGGTCGTTGTACGACGTCACCAAACTCCCAATCTCATCTCGCCAGCGGTACGTCAGCGTTTTGCTTTGGCCCCGTTGCAAAGGATTGGATTGCATGTCTGAGCTCAAGCGCCTCAGTGGCCCCACAATCGAGTTGGACAAGGAAAACCCGAGCAACCCCACCAACAAGAACAAAAGTGCGTACACGGGCGCCAAACGAAGCAGGAAGGCCTTCCAGTCCGCCTCCTCGGCCAAGCGTGGGTCGTAGTGGACGTGGCCCAAGGCCAGCACCTCACCGCTTCCCGTCCTCAAAGGCCACACCACTTCTGTGCCTCCGCGAACGTTTGGAATTTCCGTGCGCCCCTCCCCCTGCGTCGCAGACGCAAGGACGCCCTGGTTCAAGGACAAGGCGACCGTGCTGTCGGGCGACCCTGGGCCCGCCGATGTCGTCACCAACCGGCCTTGGTTGTCGTACAGGGAAAATGTGAGGCTGTGGACGTCGGCAAGTTCACAGATGCGGTCCGTGAACACCACGGCCAAGCTGTCCTGCCCGACCGTGCCTCCCATGCGTTCGAGCATATAACTCAAGCTTCTTTGAAGTGCGGCCTCTTTCCGGAGCAGGCGCTGGGCGTTGTAGCTGGCCTCCGCGTCCACGCCGTATCGGTATGCCACGTAACCGGTGGCCATCAGTGCGCACAGCACCACGGCCATCATGCCCAAGAAGATGCGGAACCTCAAGCCCATGGGCTCAAGCTAACCACAAAGTGTGCCAAGAAAACAGGGAACGGCCTATTAGCCGTCGAGCGCCTCAGAACCGGCCACGATCTCGAGGATTTCAGTCGTGATCGCCGTCTGACGCGCCTTGTTGTAGGTGATGCGAAGGTCGCGAAGCAACTCACCTCCATTGTCCGTGGCTTGGTGCATGGCCGTCATTCGCGCTCCGTGCTCTGCGGCGTGGCTGTCGAGCAACGCCTTGTACAACTGAACGCGAAGGGCATTGGGAAGCATGCGCTCCACAATTTCCTCCTTGTTGGGTTCGAAGATGTAGTCGACGGAAGAGGCATCGCCTTCTGCGTCTGCACCCGGAAGCATGGGCAAGAACGCTTCTTCCGTGGGAATCTGCACCGCCGCGTTTTTAAACTGGTTGTACGCCAACACCACGCGGTCGTATGTGCCGTCTGCGAACTGGGCCATGACTTCGTTGGCCACCTCAGAAGCGTGGGCAAAGTCCAGATTCTCAAACAGCGTGGTCGACGCGTCCCCGAACCCTTCTGCCACGGGCCACTCCAAACGGTTGGCGGCGTCCAAAGCCTTCTTGCCGAGGGGCAAAACTGCATATGCTTGGTTGGCCTCTTCGCAGGCTTTCACTGCACGGGTCGCAAGCTTCACGACGTTGTTGTTGAACGCGCCGCACAGTCCGCGATTGGACGTGATGGCCACAATCAACACCCGCTTGACATCCCGAACTTCAGAGTATTGACCTTCTCCCTGCTCCAAGCTGGCACTCACGTTGGCCAACATGCCCTGAAGCTTCACAGCATAAGGGCGCATTTGGGTGATGGCGTCTTGCGCGCGACGCAGCTTGGCCGCAGACACCATCTTCATTGCAGAGGTGATCTGCATGGTGTTCTGCACCGAGGTGATGCGTTCGCGTACTTCTTGAAGTCCTCCAGCCATGGCTTAACGAATCAGGCGTAACGGGCGGTCATTTCTGCAGCCGCAGACTCAATCACGCTGGTTTCTGCGTCGGTGTACTTGCCGGCCTTCAAAGAAGCCATGGTGTCCGCGTGTTTGTTGCGCATGTAGTCCAAGAACTCAACTTCAAACTCGCGAATCTTGTCCACGGGGACGTCCTTCAACAAGTTCTTGGTGCCGCAGTAGATGATGGCAATCTGCTCTTCTACAGGGAGGGGAGAGTTTTGGTCTTGCTTCAAGATCTCCACGTTGCGCTCACCCTTGCCGAGCACGGCCTTGGTGGCGTCGTCGAGGTCGGAACCAAACTTGGCAAACGCCTCCAACTCGCGGAACTGCGCTTGGTCAAGCTTCAACGTACCCGCCACCTTCTTCATGGACTTGATCTGCGCAGAACCACCCACACGGCTCACCGAGATGCCCACGTTGATCGCGGGACGCACACCGGAGAGGAAGAGGTTGGATTCCAAGAAGATTTGTCCGTCCGTAATGGAAATCACGTTGGTTGGGATGTACGCAGACACGTCACCCGCTTGGGTCTCAATGATGGGAAGGGCCGTCAATGAACCACCACCCTTCACTTTGCCCTTGAGGGACTCGGGGAGGTCGTTCATTTGGGCTGCGATGCTGTCTTCCGCAATGACTTTCGCCGCACGCTCGAGCAAACGAGAGTGCAGATAGAAGACGTCACCTGGGTAAGCCTCACGTCCTGGAGGACGGCGGAGCAACAAGGACACCTCGCGGTAAGCCACAGCTTGCTTGGAGAGGTCGTCGTAGACCACCAATGCGGGACGGCCTGTGTCGCGGAAGTACTCTCCGATCGCCGCGCCCGTAAACGGTGCGTAAAACTGGAGAGGTGCAGGGTCTGATGCCGTTGCGGCCACCACCACGGTGTAAGCCAAGGCACCTGCCTCTTCAAGCGTCTTCACGATGCCCGCCACCGTAGAGCCCTTCTGGCCCACAGCGACGTAGATGCAAAACACAGGCTCACCCGCGTCGTAAAACTCTTTCTGGTTGATGATGGTGTCAATGGCCACCGTCGTCTTTCCCGTCTGACGGTCACCGATGATCAACTCACGCTGTCCACGGCCGATGGGAATCATAGCGTCGATGGACTTGATGCCTGTCTGCAATGGCTCGTTCACAGGCTGACGGAAAATCACGCCTGGCGCCTTGCGCTCAACCGGCATGTCAAACGTCTCTCCCGCGATGGGGCCCTTGCCGTCAATCGGTTCGCCCAGCATGTTGACCACGCGGCCCAACATGCCTTCACCCACCTTCACCGATGCAATGGAGTTCGTGCGCTTGGCCGTGCTGCCTTCCTTCAAGTCTCCTGAAGGCTCGAGCAACACCACGCCCACGTTGTCTTCCTCGAGGTTGAGGACGATGCCGCGAACGCCATTTTCAAATTCGATCAATTCCCCGGACTGCACACTTGTCAATCCGTAAATGCGGGCGATTCCGTCTCCCACCTGGAGGACGGTGCCAACTTCCTCGAGTTGAGCTGCACTTGCAGATCCTGCGAGTTGCTCGCGGAGGATGCTGGAGACTTCTGCTGGGTTGATATCAGCCATCAGTTTGTGATTTTATCCCGGTCAGAATTCGGGCTCGTAATCGTGTTCCGTGAGTTCACGGCCAAGCGCCTGGATTTGGCGCTTCACCGAGGCGTCGATCATCTGGTCTCCGATATGGAGGATGTACCCTCCAAGGATTTCAGGATCGACCTGTTCAGTCAATTCTACCTCGCCTTTGTGGACTTTGGCCACTTGGGCGAGGATGCTGGACCGCAATGCGTCTGTCAATGCCACGGCCGTGGTCACTGTCACAGATTGAATGTTGCGAAGGGCCCGAAGCTGGGTTTGGCCCTCTTGGACCATGTCCACCACCAAACCTTCTCTTCCTTTTTGGATGAGGATTTGGAGGTAACTCGCGGTAAGTTCACCAACGTGACCCTTGAGGACAGCGTCCAGCACAGCTTGTTTCTTGTCCCCCTTGACAATGGGGCTTTGAAGCAGAACCACCAATTCGCGTGAGCCAGAGAACAACGCCTCAAGCGTGTCCAAATCCTGACCCACCGCCCCCAACTCGTTGCGCTCTTGCGCAAGAGAAAGAAGGGCTTTCGCGTAACGTGCGGCAACTCGTGCTGTAGCCATGGCTCAGTTCAATGGGCTTTCGTCGATCAACTTCTGCACCAAGGCTTGCTGCTTGTCTTCGCCGGACAACTCCGTGCGAATCAGCTTTTCAGCGATGGTCACAGACAGCTTCGCCACTTCCGCCTTCAATTCCGCGACTGCGGCTTTGCGTTCTGTGGCGATTGCTTGGCGAGCGTTTTCCGCTTCACGAGAGGCCTCGTCCTTGGCTTTGGCCTTGGCCTCCGCCACCACCTTGTCTGCCATTTCGCGCGCTTCACGCAACATGGCGTCGCGTTCAGCACGTGCTTCCTGAAGCAGGCGGTCGTTGTCCGCTTGCAAGGCCGTCATTTCTGAACGGGCCTTGTCTGCTTCATTCAACGCAGCGGCAATGCTCTCTTCACGCTCCTTCAGGGCAGTGAGGATGGGGCCCCACGCCATTTTGCGCAGGAGAAACATCACCACCAAGAACGCGACGGTGGCCCAAACGACTGTCCCAAATGCGGGTGTCAGAAGCGCATCCATGGGAATTATCCGAGCGCGACGAGCAAGCAGATGATGGCACCGAAGAGGGCCACGCCCTCCACAAGTGCGGCTGCAATGATCATGTTGGTGCGAAGATCACCAGCCATTTCAGGCTGACGAGCCATGGCCTCCAACGCGGAGCCACCAATGCGTCCCACACCGAGGCCCGCGCCTATCGCTGCGGCGCCTGCGCCGAGGCCCGCGAGGCCTTGTCCAATTTCAAGAAGGATGGTCATCAATTCCATATGACGATTTTTTGAGAGTGTATAAAAGTTCAAATCAATGGTGTGCTTCATGGGTGGCCTCTCCAAAGTAGATGGCCGCAAGGAGCGTGAAAATGAAGGCCTGCAAAAATGCGACAAGCAATTCAATGCAGTACATGAAAATCATAAATGCTGTCGAGAATATTCCCACACCGTAGCCCGCTGCGACCGAAGATTCCCCGAAGATGAGCACGAGGCTCACAAAGGACAAAATGATGATGTGGCCCGCAGTAATGTTCGCAGTCAAACGAATCATCAACACAATGGGCTTCAGGAACATCCCAATGATTTCAATCGGAATGATGATGGGCATCACAAAGACGGGCACACCTGGGGGCCAGAACAAGTGGCCCCAGTAATGTTTGTTCCCGTTGAACGAGGTCAACAAAAACACAAACGTCGCCAGCACAGCCGTGATGCCCACTGTTCCAGTGATGTTAAACCCTCCAATGAATGGGATCAAGCCCAGCAAGTTGGCAAAGAGGATGAAGAAGAATACGGTCAGGAGGAACGGCAAAAACTTTTCTGCCTTCTTCTCTCCCAAACTTGGCACAGCGATGTCGTCGCGCACAAAGACGACGAGGGGCTCCAACACGTTGGTCAACCCTGTGGGGGCTTGGCCGGGATTCTTCCGATAATTGGCCGCAGCCCGTCCAAACAGGAAAACGAGCAACGCCATGATGAACAACATCCCAAACACAGATTTGGTGATGCTGAAATCATAGAGCTCTGTTCCGTGTTCGTGGTTGTGTCCGTCCCCGTGGTCGTGGGAGTGTTGGTCGTGCGCTCCAGCCAGACCAATGTGACCGTGCGACATTTCATACCTCCCATCCTCCGTGTGTTTGACCTCTCCTCCGTGACCATGGAATGCGCTGCTCATGAACACATCCAGGCCGTACTTCTCGGAGTAAAGAATGACTGGAAGGGGAATGTGAAGTGCGCTCTCACCCTCTCCCCAAAGGTGGATGTCGTGCGCGTCCGCCACGTGGTGAATGATAAAAGGACTTGGGTCAAAGCCCGATTCTTCCTCCATTTCATGAACGCCCTCAGATGCATGGCCTTCCGTCAACTCGTGGCCGTCGTGCTGGGCTCTCGTTGCTTGCCCAGCGAGGAGGCTCAGCGCCAAAAGAAGAGGGTGAAATCGCATGCTCATTGGTGGAAAATCCGCGGCAAAAGTAATCACGAATTACGCGTTTTACACTTTTCAAATCAGTTCTTTTGGTTTTGGTCCCCAGACCCCGCCGTTGCTGCCACAATCACCGTTGTGTAAAGGACAAACACACCAAACGCCGCGAACACAAATTCCACCCTCGCTTCCTCGTTTGAAACCAGGAAAGCGGACAGCCATCCCAAGGTCGTGAACAACTTCAACGCGGTGGTGCCATTCACGGCAGCCACGAACTGCATGGGCGACTTGTCACTGGCTTTGCGAATCCAGTTCAACCCGAGCGCAGCCGACGTGGCCAATGAAAGCACCGTTGCGGGCCACCACCACAAACCGGAGAGCACCCCCAAGCGAGGAATGACATTGGGCGCCGTCAGCGACAGGGCGGTGACGGCGAGGAGTGCGAAGAAGGCGAGGCGCAATGTCATGATTCAAAGAAGAGCCCTCAACACTTGGTACATGCCTGCCGCAAGGCCAAACAAGCCAAACAAGGCCGTGGCCATGGGTTGTTCCCACATGAGGTGGTCGTCCACCTTCATGCCAACAACAACGCCGAGACCAATGGCCGCGGCGAGTTGAAATCCCATGCCTGCAAAACGCAGGACGGACGGGCTGTTTTTCTTGACTTCAGCGCGCGAGGCATCCGACGAAGTGTCGCGCTCCGACATGAGGGATTAGAGCTTGGTCTGGGCCAAAGGCGCCTTGACTGCCTCTTTCTTGGGCATGCTCGTCTCCACTTCGGCGCCTTTCAGGGTATTCACAGCGCCTGGCTTGCCCATCATGGGGGCTTCCTTCCTCTCGCGGGCGCCCATGTGGAACGTGCCCACAGGCTGTGCACCTGCTTCCACGCTCAATTGACCATAGAAAATGGCCCCAGACACTTTGGCCGATGCTTTGAGGGCCATCAGTTCTGCCACTTCGATTTGGCCTTCCATGAGGCCTTCCACTTCACAGTGTGCGCATTTGACGTTGCCTTTGATGATGCCCTTGGGGCCCACCACCAAGCGACCTTTGGTCACAATGTCGCCTTCAAACGTGCCGTCGACACGCATGTTGCTCATGCTTTGGATGTTGCCTTCGAAGATCGTTCCTTCGACAATGCGGTTCACCGCATCCGTGCTTGGGGCGTCCATGCCCATGGGGGATTTCTTGTTGCCAATCATTTGGCCGAAAGGTACTGTTCCGAGAAGAACTTCATGTACCCTTGGATGTCCTTGTTTTTGAACAACGTCACATAGTTTTCGTTGCTGATCACCACCAAATCGTACCCCGAAGAATTGATGTCAATGAGGTCTTCTCGGTTGGAGGTGAACACCTCGTAATACCCCATGGCTTCCTCGGAATTCCTGAAGGATTTGGTCAAAACCACCTGGTTGGCGCGGTCGATCAAATTGCTGGTCACCTTGAGGCGCTTGGAGGCGTAAAACGCACTGTTGAAATCTGCCGTTTGCGCCTTGATTTCTTCGCCATTTCCACGACCCACAGGCACGAAAATGGCGAAGTAGTGCTCCTTGCTTGGTTGCACCTTGAATGGAGACTCCTCCTCCACCTCCTCTTCCCCCTCCTCGGGTTTGGTTTCCTCGCGGCCCAACTCAACCCCCAATGCCCGCATCAAATCGCGCGCGAACGCCGCCTCTTCGGTGTCGGGGCACGTGCCAAGAACTCCTTGCAACGCCTCGAAATAAGGGGTGCGGTCTCCCGTGTAGCTGGTCAACCCGCCCACACACTGGGCGCGAAGCAGGGTGTACTTGCAAGCGTAGAAGTTAATGGAGTCGCGCTCCAACACCTCATCGATGTCGAGCAACACGCTTTGGTAGTCGCGGGTGTAGTAACGGCCCAACATCGCCTCGTACTCCTCTCGTTGCGCTTCGCGCGTCACCTCTTCCTCATTCAAGTATTCTGGATCCTCGATCAAACGCGCCCACTCGCTGCCCGGGTACAGCCGAATGATCTCATCTGCCCAGTACGCGCTGTTGCAGTCGTCGCAGAAAGGGTTCTGGTAATTCTCTTCGATTTCTCTCTCCAGATAGGTGCGGAACAGTTGATAGTGTGCCGTGGGGTGAAAGTTGGAGCTGTCGAGGGCTTCCACCAACTCCGCCCACGTTTCGATGGCCTTCTCGTTGTCACTCAACTTCTCGCGGTAGTCCAAACCCGCGTTGTAGTAGGCCTCTGCCATGCGTTCCTCTTGGACCACACGATCCTCAGGTTCGCACGGCAAGGAGGCCAAGAGTTCTTCAAACGTGGGCAGGTTCGCGGGGTCGAGGGGGTCCAACACCTCTTCAGAATCGCCACCCTCTCCACCTTCTCCACCCTCCTCGTCCTCAGAGAACAGGTTGCCCAACTTGTTGGAGCGGCGCCAGTTGTCCTCCAACACCCGGTCGCCCCAAAAGGACAAAAACTCCTGTTGGCCCGACTGACGCAATTGTCCGTTGTAAGGCCAAAACATCCCCGCACCCGAGTTGTCCGCGGCTGCCGCAGCTGCGGCAGCTTCCGCCGCGGCCTCGCGCTCGTCCCGCAAGCGCTGCAATTCCAACTCCATGTTGCGCAACACGCGGTCCACCGCGCGCAGACGAAGGTCCTCATCCATGTCACACAGGTTGAGCAGGCTGTCAACTTCCGAGATGATGTTGAGGTTCTCCACCAAGCTGCTCAGGTCCGACGCCAGCGAAGAAATCTCGTCCTTGCGCTCGTTGTCTTCGTCGATGTACACGAGGGCTGAGTCGTAGTACGCTTGGGCCGTGGGGTAGACCAAATCCTCCATGTACAGGTCCGCCAGCTTCAAGTAGCCCTTGCCCAACTGGTGCTCGTCGTCCACATGCGCGGCCACCGAAGCTTTGAACAGGTCGAAGGATTCGTCACGGCGACGGTCTTCGAGGGCCACCTCACCCAAAGCGAAGTACACCTGGTCGAGGTAGGCTTCGTTCTTCTTGTCGTCGAGCATGTCTTCCAGCAGCTCCACAATGGCGTCGCTGTTTCCGTTGCGACGCTCGTACGTCATGGCTTGCTGAATGTTGCCCTGGAAGACCCACTCGTAGTCCTCCCAGCGCATGTCCGCGACGGCTTGGAATTCCTCAATGGCACGCTCCTTGTCGCCCATCTCACGCAGGCATTGGGCCAACACAAACGTGACGCGCGTCCGGGCCTTGTCCTTTTTGCCCAACAGCGGCAAAGCGTCTTCCAAGTGCCTCGCCGCGGCTTCGTACTCCTCTTGCAAGATCTTGTATTGGGCAAGAACCATCCAGGTGTGTGCCTTTGCGTCGTCCGACGCGTCACGGACACTCTCGGCCTTGGTCAGGGCGTTTTTCGCTTTGATCTCGTCCCCGGTTCGCATGTGCGTCCGGCCCAACCATGAGAACGCCCAAGCTTCAGCGTCTGCCCCGTCCACAGTCCGCACCAGATAAGTGAAAATCTCCTCCGCCTTGGGGTAGTCTCCTTTGAGGTAGTACGACTTGCCGATGACGGTGTAGTTGTCGTCAATCCACTTGTTCATGACCGGCCGGTTGAACGACTTGGTCATGCGTTTGGGCGGGGCCATGGTGTGTCGGTCCACCACGCGGGTGCACTTCTCGATGGCCCGTTCCATCAAGGGGAAAATTTGCTGGGCCGTGGATTCGTCGGCCTCGAGGAACAACGGAAGCACCTCGTCCCAACGCTCCTCGTGAAGCTCCTCAAGCTTGAGTTCCGCCTCCGCATGGGCTTCGTTGGCGTAGAAGAAGCCGTTGTACTTCGCCGTCGTGTTGTGGAACAGCCGATACGCCCGTCCGTCTCGCTTTGTGGTGCACGAAGCCAGCACCAACATCATGGTGGCCAAAGCGAGCGTAAGGGAGCGGGTTGACATCGGGTGCTTCAACGTAGAAGGCTCAAATTTATTGGATGCAGGCATTGGTTGGTCGAGAAACTTCAGTTGCTGTGGCGGATATTCGCAACATGTCTCTGTGGAAACACCGGCTTCGGGTCACCGTATTTGATGAGAGTTCCTACTCTGAGATTCGGGTGTTCAGCGGCACGCCCCGGAACTGGGCCACTTGGCTGGCATTGGCCGTCGGTTTGGTGGTGGGCATCACCTACCTCGCTGTGGCGCACACGCCATTGCGCGAATGGATGGTGCCAGGATACGTGGCGGAGTCCACCCGCGAGGACATGCGAGAGACCCGCGCCATGGCCGATTCGTTGACACGGCTGCTCACCCGTCAAGAAATGAGCCTGACCGCCCTGCGACACTCCCTCGCGGGGGACCCCGCGGCGTTGGCATTCCTGCAGGGCGCCTCCGACCCCTTAGACAACACGCTGCCCGATCCAGCGTCGCTCTCCACCCTCGAAACAGGAGCCGGCGAAGGAGAGATGGCACTGCGCAGCCAAATCGACCAGGAGGATCGCTTCGCCCTTCAACGAAAATCCTCAGACGGCAACACCTCCATTGGGTTCCCCTTCTTGCCCCTTGCTGGCGGCATCTCCTCAGGAATGGATGTTGGCATCGGACACCTTGGCATCGACCTCGTGGCGCCGGAAGGCACCGCCGTTCAAGCGGTGGACGACGGCTCCGTGTTGTTCAGCAGCTACACCGTGGAAACAGGCTACACCCTGCTCATCCAGCACCGTGGCGAACGGGTCTCCGTATACAAACACTGTGCATCCTTGCTGAAACGTCATGGCGATTTGGTCAGCGGCGGAGAAGCTGTGGCGCTCATGGGAAACACCGGTGAGTTGACCACGGGACCCCACCTCCACTTTGAATGGTGGGTTCGTGGCAGGCCGTTGGATCCGACCCCTTGGTTGGGCCAGGTCGCTGGCCGGTAAGTCTTTAGGCGGGCCAAACAAGCGGTCCACACGCCGTCAACTGCGTGTACTCCTCCCAGCGGCGCAGGGTGTCCTCTGCGGTCAGCGCTTGGAGGCCCGAGGTTCCGAACGCCTCACATGTGAAGCTTGCCATGACACTTCCCACGGTCACCGCCTGCTTCATGTCTTCCCACGACACTTCACCAGTCGCTTCGTGACGTGAAGCCAAGTAGCCGATGAAGCCCCCCGCAAACGTGTCGCCCGCGCCTGTCGGATCCACCACTTTTTCGAGCGGGAACGCCGGTGCGAAAAACACCTTCTCATCTTGGAACATGAGTGCGCCGTGCTCGCCCTTCTTGATGACCACAGTTTTGGGTCCCATGGCGTGAATGGCCCGGGCGGCCTTGGGCAAGAAGTGCTCGCCTGTCAACTGACGCGCCTCCTCGTCGTTCACCGTCAACACATCCACGCGGGCGATGATGTTCTTGAGGTTGTCCAAGGCCACGTCCATCCAAAAGTTCATGGTGTCCAACACCACAAGCTTCGGCGCAGCCACCTGGTCGAGCACGGCCAACTGCACGGTAGGATCCAAGTTTCCGAGCATCACAAAGTCCGCGTTGTTGCCCGACTTGCACACCCTGGGCTCCCAGCCAATCAACACGTTCAAATCCGTGGCCAAGGTGTCTCGACCCACCATGTCTTCGTGGTACTTGCCTGACCAGTGGAAGCTCTCACCTCCCTCCACACGGGTCAACCCGTTGAGGCAAGCGCCTCGGCCCGACAATTCGGAAAGAAATGCTTGGGGGAAATCCTCGCCAATCACGCTGACCAAGTGTTGTTTCCGCACAAAGTGCGACACCGCCAAAGCGATGTAGCTCGCGGCGCCACCCACCACTTTTCCTGAGTTGCCAAAGGGGGTTTCAATGGTGTCGAAGGCCACTGTGCCAAGGGTCAATACCGCCATGATTTCGGGAGATTCTGCTGATTTTCACCAAAGGTATTGCTTCGATGCGCACCCTGGCGTATTTTTGCCGTCCGCAAATTCCTCCATAGCTCAGCTGGTTAGAGCATCTGACTGTTAATCAGAGGGTCCTTGGTTCAAGTCCAAGTGGAGGAGCCCAAAAGAAGCCTCGCCTCGTGCGGGGCTTTTTGTTTGTGGATGTGGGGTTCTGTGGTCTTCTGTCTCGAAAAGCCTTGGCAAGTGAAACAAAGAATTCCTGCCACAGGGTGCATGCGCAATGTTGTGAATTTATTCAGCTACAAATGCTCGAAGTTGTTGGATTTGTCCGGAGGTGTTTTTGGCAACAATCAGGTGCACGCCACACCCCTTCATCTCCCAAATTTGATTGGCGAAAAGAAACCGCTGGGCGACCAGTCGACCACTTGTGTCAAAGGCAGTCAAATGAATGTCTTCGTGTGCCAAAATCGCATTGGAGCGCAGGGAACACAACTCCACGTGCTTAAACGTGGTGAGATCAAATGTCTCAATGTCAGACAACGGGTTTCCACAAAATTCAGACCAAAAGGACCACATCACGGCTGAGCTTTGAATGTCCATATTCCCCCACGAGCCAAACCAATCATGGCCCCCTTCATTGACTCGATAAACTTGTGCCTGATATCCGGTGGGAGATCCGGAGTGTGCAATGAGGTCTACAGTGCTCCCATCGGATGGATTGACATCAGGAAGGGAGGTGGTGGTGACTTCGGAGCAGCCGTTGACATTGGCCCAGTGTGCAACAACGGCCTCGACGCCTGGCGCTCCTTCCCAAGGATTGTTGGAACCGAGAGTTGAGGTATAAGAGACATCGTTGTCATTGGTGCCATGAATGTGAACTACGGGGACGGCTTGGACTTCACACGTTTCCCAATCGGCGCCACTCATCGTCCCTCCAACGGAGCCGATGGCTTTGAAGACATCAGGCGATGCGCAAGCCAAGGCATAGCTCATGTAACCTCCATTCGAAAACCCGCAGCTGTATGTGCATTCAGTATTGAGGTCAAGTGCGGTCTGCAAGTGAAGGGCCAACTCTGTGAGAAATTGAACGTCATTGACTGCAGAAATTCCCAAGTTCGCATTCCAATGGTTGGCACCTTGGAAGTCGGGAAGTCCTTGGGGGTAGCAAACGACAAATCCCTCTTGATCTGCAATCTCTGACATTCCGGCAAAAGCAGCGATGCTCGACGCATCTCCGTAATGTCCGTGAAGAACAAAAACGAGGGGTGCATTGGGGGCTAAATTTTGAGGAAGGTGGAGGTAGTAAGACCGTTCGTCACCTCCTGAAGTAAGGAAAGTCTCGGGAAACAAACACGAACCGTCATCCACAGTGGCGCCTTCCACATAATTTTCGGCATTGAGATTTGTGCAGCCGAAGAGGGCATAGTCACAATCAACGGTTTCTCCTATTTCAAACGTCGTGTAAGCGAGAACTCCATCTTCCATTTCAATCACCATCGACAGACCATTGTCCATTGCAATTTCCACTTGGCCGCCGTTCCAACCATCTCCCCAAGAATCTGACAAAATGAAATAATAACACCCGGGTTCGAGACAAACAGACAGCTCTGTGGAAGCGTAATTCTGTGTTCCTTGAAAAGACGCTACTGCAACTTCATTCCCACTTAAATACAGCTCCCACGACATTTCTTCGGCCCAATCTCCGGTTGTGCTTGTCAGCGTTCCAGACTCACAATCTTGGGCAGCACTGTGCGCCATGAAGAGGGTTGTAAGCCAGATGAATAAGTTCAGTCGTCCAAGAAATTCCACGATTGCGTCACGATTTTAAGTTCCCAGTCAAGGTACGTAAATCGTCAGCGGTTGAGGACGTGTGCAATGGTCAGAGAAAAGGAACCTCCAGCAGGGATTGCTGCGATGTAATCCGGCTTTGCCATTTAAACTTGGAACGGTTGCTTACCTCCAGCTCCATGCCAGAAAATATTCCGTTTCTTGTAGTTTCAAAAGGCTTGGCATGACACCTCCCTGAGGTCCGAATAGGAAACAAAAAACTCTCTCCATGAAAAATCTGACCCTCACCGCTTCCGCTTTGCTTTCATTCATGTGCGCATCCGCCCAACTTACGAGTGAAGCCATCTCCGTCGAAGGTGTTTCAAGAAGCTACTTGCTTTATCTGCCGGAGGGATATTCAGGGAGCGACGCCTTGCCTCTCGTCCTTTGCTTCCACGGAGGCGCAGGAACGGCCACCGAACAATTGAGCCTCGGGGACCTCAGAAGCCAGGCCGATGAAGATGGTTTTGTGTTGGTTTATCCCCAAGCCCTGCCTGACCCCAATGACGGTGGTTCCACCAACTGGCAGGTCGTCACAAGTGGGGACTTGCCCTACACGTTGCCAAATCCGCACAGCGACATCGACTTCATTTCTGCGCTTATTCTGGAGTTGGGCGCCGTTCACGGCATCGACCAATCTCGCGTGTATGCCATGGGTTACTCTAACGGCGGAGGTTTCGTCTACGACCTTGCCTGTCGCTTAAACAACCAAATCACCGGGGTTGGTGCTGTTTCTCGGACAATGTATGCCGAGTCTTACTCGAATTGCATCACATCTCACCCTACGCCTGTCGTGACCATTTTGGGCACCAATGACTTCAACTCACCTTACAATGGGCTCACATACGACGGCACGTTGTATTTCCACAGCAGCGACGATGGCAATGCGCTGTGGATTGAAAAAAACAACCTTTTGGCTGTTCCAGAGATTGTTGACGTTCCAAACATCAACCCCAACGATGGGTCAACGGTTGAGCGCTATCGCTGGGTTGATGCCGAAGACTGTATCGAATTGGTCCACTACAAAGTCAATGGTGGTGACCACGATTGGCCAGGGACTTTTGGCAACATGGACATGGTGAGCCACACAGTCATTTGGGATCACCTGAGGGCCTACAACATGGATGGGAAAATCGCATGTGCAAATGACCCCGAAGCTTGTTTTGGAGACCTCAATTCGGATGGTTCCATCAACGTGGCAGATGTTTTGTCTGTTTTGTCCAACTTCGGTTGCACGCTTGATTGCGTCGCTGATGTCAACAGTGATGGCGCCGTCAATGTCTCGGACATTTTGAGCTTGTTGGGCGTCTTCGGTGTTGATTGTTGATTCCACCAAGAATTCCCGCCAAGTTTAGATTGAAGGGCTGACCCCTCATTGAGCATCCTGCACGCAGCGCACTGAATATCCATTTCGGTGATAGGCAAAGTTCCGATTGACGCTGTCGTCATTG
>PKDW01000003.1 GCA_002863145.1 Flavobacteriales bacterium | reverse complement strand
CTACCCCCACCTCCTTTTCCCACGAAGGATGGACGTGGCAGGGGCGCCTGTTTGCCACGGAGCGTCCCGTAGGTGTGGTCGTGGCGTTCCACGGATTTGGCCGTCCCATGGAGGAGATGGGCAACTACCTGCCCCTCTATCCTGAGGGCGCGGCGATGCTCTCGGTGGGCATCTCCCACCACAACGACAGCATCGTTCCCGCATTCACGGACGCACCTCCAGTCCTCGAACCTGCCCTGCTCCTTGACGCCCTGGAAGCCTGGCTGGACGAACTCGGCTTGTCTGACCTGCCCAAACATCTGCTGGGGCATTCGCTCGGTGGGCGAATCTCACTCGCCTTGTTCGAGCATGCACCCGCGGCATGGTCGGGCATGGTGCTCTTGGCCTCCGACGGCTTCAAGAAAAACGCGATGTATCGGTTCGCCGTGGAAACGGCGTTGGGACGGGCGTGCTGGGCCTTTGTGGACCGCCACGCTGAGGCTGTCCGAAACTTCATACGCGGCTTGCGGCGTGCCCGGATCATTCCAGCCCACCTCGAACACTTTGCCCTTCACCACACGGAAGACCACGCCATGCGGAAACTGGTCTCGAACACCTGGAAAACACACCGCCTTTTTTGGCCAAGTCGCCACGGCACCGCGAAAGCTTGGGGGCAGCTTCCACAACGCGACGTGCATGTCCACGCGGTGTTTGGGGATCGAGACGCCATCATTCCCTGGGCATGGTCTCGGCCGTGGCGTGGTTTGGGCGGCAGCCACGTCCACTTTTTGACGGTGAACTCCGGGCATGTCATGCGTCATCCTGAGACGGTCGAGGCCGTGCACCGCGTTATCTTGGGCGCCAGCAATGAGACCTGAAGACTCCTTCACATGGCTTGATTCGCTTGTCGAGGATGCCGCTGCCCGCCGACGACGCCTGGCCGTGCTCGTGGATCCTGAAGACGCCCCTTCGGGCAAGGCGTGGTTGAACCTCCTCAACCACATTCAATCGAGCGACGCCACGGATGTCTTTGTCGGCGGAAGCCTCGTGACCGACGACAGCACGTCCAGGGTGGTTCAGGAATTGAAGCGGGTGCTTTCGCTTCCCGTGGTGCTCTTTCCAGGCGCGCCCAACCAGATTTCAGGACACGCCGACGCCATGCTGTTCTTGAGTTTGATTTCTGGACGGAATCCAGACCTTCTCATTGGTCGTCATGTTGAGGCCGCACCGCATCTCGCCAAACTTCAATTGGAGACGGTGCCCACCGGCTACATGCTGATTGGCGACCCTCCGCTCACTGCGGCGGCCTACATGTCTCACAGTCTGCCCATTCCTTTGGCCAAACCAGAACTCGCGGTCGCCACGGCCCTTGCCGGCGAAATGCTTGGTCTTCGATGCCTGTACCTCGATGCGGGAAGCGGAGCGGGCACTCCCCTCCCCACCGAAACCATTGGCGCCATTCGAGATGCTGTGAAGCTGCCCCTCATTGTGGGCGGCGGACTCATGTGCCAGGAAGACCTCGACCGGGCATGGGGCGCGGGCGCCACATGTGTGGTGGTCGGATCGGCCGTGGAACGCGAGCCCGCCGTCCTGAATGAGATGCGCTTGACGCGTTAGAATTCCACCGCGAGGGTCACAAATCCGTGACGCCCCGCTTGCGGGTACACGTAGTTCTCGGTCACCGTAGACTCTGGACCACCATAGCGGTAGCTGTACGTCCACCCCGTGGCACTGTACATGGCATCGAGGAGATTGTTGCCAAACACCGACAACGTCAAGGCCTGCCCTGTAGGCAAGGTGTGCTCCGCGCGAACCACCGCATCCAGGGTTGTGTACGCCGCCAAAGCGCGGCCTTCATTGGACGTGTTGTCCAGGAATTGCTGCCCCACGTGCTTCCCGATCAGGCTCACAGACAATCCAGCGAGGGCGCCGTCTTTGGGAGCCTCGTACGTCAACATCCCCATGGCCACCGCATTGGGTGAAAGGGCGATGTCGGTGTTCTCGTGGACGACGATGTTCTCGTAATCGAAGTTGCTGTCGTAGTCGTACACCGTTTCTTCGAACTGCGCGATTTTGTTCTGGGCAAGGGTGGCGTTGGCATCGAGGCGCAGGGCTGACGTCAACTGCAAACCAGCTTCCAATTCCACACCGCGACGGTAGCTGTCCGCCACGTTCACACGAACCACGTTGCCGACGTCGTTGAGCTGTCCTGTGACCACGAGCTGGTCTGTGTATTGCATGTTGTACAGCGTGGCACCCAGGGCCCAACGCTCGCCGCGCTTTTTGAAACCGGCCTCCACATCCAACAAACGCTCTGGACGCAACGGCGTGTCCTGCGGAGAATCGAGGTAGTCTGAACGTGCGGGCTCACGGTGTGCCACTGCTGCAGACACAAAACCCTGCATGGTCTCCGAAGGCGTCCAAGTCAAACCTGCCTTGGGGTTGAAGAACGTCAGCTCGTCCTGAATGTCGATTTCACTGTAGTCATTGTCGCGGCCAGATGTTTGGTACAACACCTGACGCGCTTGAATTTCACCGTGCCAACGGAAGTCCGACACCTCGCCAGACCACTTTCCAAAAGCACTCAAATCTGTCTTCTCGCCGAGGGAACGGTAGTACTCGTCTCCTGGCTCGGCACCTGCGCCGAAGTCCATCCAGATGAGCTCTCCGAAGTGATCCCCGGAATAGAACGAGCGCGAAACGCCATAGACCTGTGATAGGCGCTCTGTCGAACGGCTCACCGTCCAAGAGGTCCCAAGCAATGTGTTGTCAAGCCAGCGACGGCGCACCAAATCTGTGGCAAACGTCGTGTCTGTGCCCATCACCAACGGCGCCAATCCGTAGTCGGACAGGTCATCGCCTTCACGGAACTGCTCGTAGAAACCCGCTCCGAGCGTGGCGTACAACACCCCGCCAAAATTCCAATCGCCAAAGGTTTGGTCCAAGTGGACTTGGTAGTGGTCCTGACGGTAGTTATCCACTTCGTTCTCGTAGCGGTAGTAATTGTGTTGGGCGCGACGGTCGAGCAAATCTGCCACGCGAACTGTGTCTGCGCCGTAGTCGTACTCTCCGCTCCCTTGCACCCAATTGAGGATGTCCTCCTCCGTAGATTCAGGGGCGGCGACAATCTGGGGAACGCCATTCCACGCTTGATAGGTGCGTTCGTGGCCCAAGGTGGTGGTGAAGGACAAACGCCCTGTCTCCCAACGCTTGGCGACACGGCCGTACAACGAGCTGAGATCACTGGAGGCCCGATCCACCCAGCCTTCAGACGTGATGCTCGAAGCCCGCCCTTCGAAGGACCAGCCGTCTTGGAGCATCCCCGTGTTCCATGCAAGGGTGCGACGTTGCGTTCCAAAAGATCCTCCACCGAGCACCGCACGAATGCCGGGCTTGGCGAGGGTCCCCAAGGTGTTCACCGACACCGTGGCACCGAAGGCACCAGGACCGTTGGTGCTCGTGCCCACACCGCGTTGGATTTGAAGGCCTGTCATGCTGCTTCCGAGGTCGGGAAGGTCCACCCAAAAGACGCCCTGCGACTCTGGGTCGTTCAGGGGCACCCCATTGATGGTGACATTGATCCGGCTTTGGTCCACCCCGCGAATGCGGAGGGAGGTGTATCCAATGCCGTGACCGGCATCGGAGGACACCACCGCCGACGGTGTCAACCGCAACAAAAACGGCACGTCTTGCGCGGCGTCTTGCTTCTGGATGTCTTCGGCTTCCAGGTTGGTGACTGCAAAGGGATCTTGGTCGCCGGCCTGCACAGCCGACACGGTGGCGGTGGGCACGTCAAGGGTGTCGACGTCGAGCTGGGCCTTCACGACCGAAGTCATGAAGAGCATGGCGAGTGCCAACAACAAAGTTGGACGCGGTGAGAGAAGAGAGGGTTGTGTCATCGTGTATTGTATTACGTGACACAGGAGCCCCACAAGGCCTCCATGACCCGCGCGGCGAGTCGGTCGCTCCCTTCCCAGCATAACCTGGGCAGGTTCGGAGGGTATCATCTCAGCCTTTCGGCACCCCTGCGTCGGGGTAAATGTAGCGTACCTTCCCCAAACGCAACATGTCCCCTTCCCAAGCCACGCCCCAAGAACAACACGCCGCATTGCATGCCGCAGGCGCAGCCGCGCGAGTGCTCTTGCGCGCATTGCCCAAGAGCGACCACGATTTGGACATTGAAGAAAAAGCAGACGGTTCGTTGGTGAGCAGTGCGGACCTGGCGTCCCAACAGGTCATCCAAGACATCCTCAGCCCATTGGGCATCCCCATTTTGAGTGAAGAAGCCGCAGCTCCTGCGTACGATGAACGGAAATCGTGGACGCGATTTTGGTTGGTCGACCCCCTGGATGGGACGGAGTCGTTCCTGAAAAACCGCTCTGGCTTTGCCGTGAACATTGCGTTGTGCGACGCCACGGGACCGATTTTGGGTGTGGTGGCCGACCCGCTTGCCAACCGCATGTTCGTGGGGGGCATCGGGGTGCCTGTCCACCTCGCCCCGTTGGATGGCTCCAAGGTGCGACTCATTCACCCCTCGGCCGTACAGCGTCCTTACCGCCTTGTCACCTCTTGGATGGAAGAGGCCAAATTGACCGACCTCGTCCCGCCCCACATCGACCCCAAAGACGTCGTGGCCCGACCTCTCAGCGGAGCCTTGAAATTTTGTCTGCTTGCCACAGGCGATGCGGAAATCCATGCCCGAACAGGTCCCTACATGGAATGGGACTGCGCTGCCGGCGAAGCGATTTTGCGCGGCATGAACATCGATGTGGTGGACCTTCAAGGCGAACGTCTGCGTTACAATTCAGAAGACTTGCGCGTGACGGGATTGCGTTGTTCCAGGGTTTGACCCCTCAGCGGTGCAGGGCATCGCGGTAGGGACCCGCGTCGAATTCCCCCAGCATTTCGAGGTAATTCTTGTAGCGAGATTCCGCAATCTCGCCCGCAGCCACCGCGTCTCGCACGGCACACCCTGGCTCATTTTGGTGCACACAATTGTGGAATTTGCACTCGGGCAATCGGCGAAAGAATTCAGGGAAATGGTGGTTCAGCGTATCCCGCTCCAACGTCACCAGCCCAAACCCCTTGATGCCCGGCGTGTCCACCAAAAACCCGCCTTCGGGCAGCGGATGCATCTCGGCAAACGTGGTGGTGTGTCGGCCTTTGTGGTGCGAATCGCTCACCTCAGCCGTTTTGATGTGCAGTCCCGGAATGATGCGGTTGATCAGCGTGCTTTTGCCCACGCCAGAATGGCCTGACAAGACGTGAATCCCCTTCGCCAATTCGGCTTCCAACTGTTCCATCCCCTCGCCCGTGTGGGCGCTCACTTGCAACCAACCGTAGCCGGCGTCGCGGTACACCTTCGCCAAAGCTTCTGCTTGCGTGTGATCCTCATCGGTCAGCGCATCCACCTTGTTCAACACAATTGTGGTCGGAATGCCGTAAGCCTCTGCCGTGACCAAAAAACGGTCCATGAATCCCGTGCTCGTCCGCGGCGAGGCCAACGTCACGACGAGAAAGGCGCGGTCCAAGTTGGCGGCCACGACGTGGCTCTCGTGAGACAAGTTTACCGATTTGCGAATGATGCAGTTGGTGCGCTCGTGAATTTTGGAAATGACCCCTGTGCCGTCTTCGACCACCTCCAAATTCACAAAATCTCCCACGGCCACCGGGTTGGTGGATCGATATCCTTTGAGTCGGAGCTTCCCTGCGGGCCTGCACGCCACCACCTCCCCCTCGGAAGAGAGCACGTCGTACCACGATCCCGTGGTGCGCAACACGCGCCCCTCCGTCACGCGGTAAGGGCTTTGAATTGAGCCTCCAAGCCACCCTCTGCGGCCACAAACTCCGACAGCGGTCCGTCCGCCACGATGTCGCCCAAACGGATCAGCACCACCCGGTCGCACATGGCCTCCACTTCCTGCATGATGTGGGTGGACAGAATGACGGTGCGGTCTTGCCCAAGACGACGAATCAAGGCGCGGATGTCCACGAGTTGGTTTGGGTCGAGACCAGACGTGGGCTCATCAAGAATGAGCACCTCAGGGTTGTGAATCAGCGCTTGCGCCAACCCGACGCGCTGACGGTACCCTTTCGACAATTGCCCAATTCGCTTGTGCACTTCGGGCGTCAATCCAACTTCGTCAATCACCGACACCACGCGTTGCGATGGGTCTTCCACGCCGTGCACCCCCGCCACAAACTGCAGGTACTCGCGCACGTACATGTCCTCGTGAACCGGGTTGCGCTCGGGCAAGTAGCCCACGCGACGTTTGGTTTCCAAAGGCGCATCCATCACGTCAAACCCACAGACCTCGATTCGACCTTCCGTGGGTGGCAAAAATCCTGTGATGAGGCGCATCAGCGTCGACTTTCCTGCGCCGTTGGGGCCCAAGAGCCCCACCACTTCGCCCCGCTCCAACGTCAGGCTGACGCCGCTCAGCGCGTGTTGGCGTCCGAACACTTTGCTCACATTGTTGACCACGATGGACATGGTACGAAGGTACCGCCCCTGCGCCGTCACACGCAAAAAAACCGCGCCCGGAGTGGGCGCGGTTTCTTGAATTGCGAATCGATGTGGCGCAAGCCTTACATCATGCCGCCCATGCCTCCTCCCATTGGGGGTGCGGCAGGTGCAGGCGTTTCTTCTGGAATGTCTGTGATGACGCACTCGGTGGTCAAAACCATGCCGGAGATGGACACCGCGTTTTCCAAAGCCACGCGCGTCACTTTTGTGGGATCGATGACACCTGCCTCAAACAGGTTCTCGAACACCTCCGTGCGGGCGTTGTAGCCGAAGTCGCCTTCCCCATCGCGCACGCTGTTCACCACCACGGCACCTTCGCCACCGGCGTTGGCCACAATTTGGCGGAGCGGCTCTTCGATGGCGCGCAACACAATCTTGATTCCAGTGGTTTCGTCGGCGTTCTCACCCTCGAGTTCGGCAAGCTCGCCCGCCACGCGAATGTACGCGGTACCTCCACCGGGCACGATGCCTTCTTCGACCGCCGCACGCGTGGCGTGCAGGGCGTCGTCCACACGGTCCTTCTTTTCCTTCATCTCCACTTCCGTGGCAGCGCCCACGTAGAGCACGGCCACCCCGCCCGCCAATTTGGCGAGACGCTCTTGGAGCTTTTCGCGGTCGTAGTCGGAAGTCGTGGTTTCGATTTGGGCCTTGATCTGACCCACACGGGCTTCGATGGCCGCCTTGTCACCTGCGCCATTCACGACCGTGGTGTTGTCCTTGTCGATGGTGATCTTCTCCGCCGTGCCGAGGTCGGCGACAGTGGTGTTCTCCAACTTCAAGCCCGTTTCCTCGGAGATGACCTGGCCTCCCGTGAGGATGGCGATGTCTTGGAGCATGGCCTTGCGGCGGTCTCCAAAACCAGGCGCCTTCACCGCAGCCACCTTCAAGGCGCCGCGGATTTTGTTCACCACGAGCGTGGCCAAGGCCTCGCCGTCCACATCTTCCGCGATGATCAGGAGGGGGCGACCACCCTGTGCCGTCTGCTCCAACACGGGAAGGAGGTCCTTCATGTTGGAGATTTTCTTGTCGTGAATCAGGATGTAGGGGTTTTCGAGCTCGGCCTCCATCTTGTCAGGGTTGGTGACGAAGTAGGGAGAGAGGTAGCCGCGGTCGAACTGCATGCCTTCCACTGTCTTCACTTCGGTCTCCGTGCCTTTGGCTTCCTCCACCGTGATGACGCCTTCGTTGCCAACCACCTTCATGGCCTCGGCGATCAAGGATCCGATGGTTTTGTCGTTGTTGGCAGAAATGGTGCCGACCTGCTCGATTTTGCTGTTGTCGCTTCCGACTTCCCGGCTGATTTCGCGGAGGCCTGACACGATGGCACCGGCCGCCTTGTCCATGCCGCGCTTGAGGTCCATGGGATTGGCTCCAGCCGCCACGTTGCGGAGGCCCTCACCAACCAAAGCCTGTGCAAGTACAGTGGCCGTGGTGGTTCCGTCACCGGCCACATCGGCCGTTTTGGATGCCACTTCTTTCACCATTTGTGCACCCATGTTCTCCACAGGGTTTTCGAGTTCGATTTCCTTTGCCACGGACACGCCGTCCTTGGTCACAGAAGGAGCGCCAAACTTGCGGTCGATGACCACGTTCCGGCCTTTGGGGCCGAGGGTCACTTTCACGGCATTGGCCAATGCGTCCACGCCGGCCTTGAGGTTGGCCCGGGCGTCGCTGTCAAATTGAATGTCTTTCGCCATTTGAATTGAGTTTCTTCAGTTTGGTTGCTTGAGAATCAGAGGATCGCGAGGATGTCCGATTCGCGCATGATCATGTAGTCGGTGCCGTCGTGCTGGAGTTCCGTGCCGGAGTACTTCCCGTAAAGCACGGTGTCGCCCACTTGAACGGTGGTTGGCTCGTCTTTTTTACCTGGCCCCACGGCCACGACCGTGCCTTTCTGAGGCTTTTCCTTGGCCGAGTCTGGGATGATGATGCCACTCGAGGTGGTCTGTTCTGCGGCTGCCGGTTCTACGAGAACGCGATCAGCCAGAGGTCGAATGTTGACAGACATGAATTGTGCAATTGTTGTGTTTTCAAATTGAGGTGCTGAGGCACGCTCACCCTTAGGCGATTTCCGTGCCAAAGCCTAGTCCCGTGCGAGGTCCTGACAGGTCTGTCAGGTTTGGACCAAAAGCGCGACACCCTGTCAGCGAATGGCTGACAGGGTGTCGCTGCAGACCCGGGACCGGGCCGGGTTGGGATTACTCCGTGGCTTCGATGGGTGCCGTAGGCGCGAAGCTTTCGTCGACCCCGACTTCGAGGGACCCGTTGCCGGCAAAGCTGCCGACGAGGATGCACAACACGAAGAGAGACACCGCCAACACCCACGTGGCCTTTTCAAGAAAGTTCGTGGTGCGTTGGACACCGCCGATTTGGCTGGCTCCCTGGAATCCAGTGGCGAGTCCTCCCCCCTTGGGATTTTGGACCAAAATCACTGCCCCCAACAGGAAGCAGACAATCAAAATGACGACAGTAAGGAAAGTGGTCATGTTCAGTTCTTCAAGAGTTACGCAGCTTTTTCAGCTGGGCCGCAAAATAAACACTTTTTTCCGGGTATTTCAAAGCGAGCAGCTTGTAAGCTTTCCTCGCGCGGCCCATTTGGCCTTGCTGGGCGTAGAGTTTCGCCATGGTTTCCGTAACCAAACTCGGGTCCTCCACCAACCCCTGCTTCGCCCACTCCTCAGTCGTTTCAAGGCTGTCGCGAATGGGTCCGATGCGTACATCGCCCTTGGCCAGAAAGGCATCAATCAACGCGGCAGCTCCTTGTTCCGCCAATTGCGGCGTCCCAAAACCCGTTTCTCGCGCACGCTGCTGCAGCCACTGCGAAAACAAACTCCGAGGTTTCGCAATCTGCCCCACCGTGGGGATGGCAACGCCCTCTTCGGACGCGAGCTCCGGACTGTCTGTTGTCTCGGTCGGGACGTTCTTTGGCGCTGTCTTGTCGGTTTCGGTTTCTTCGTTCCATGCAGAAACGTCCTGCTCGATGACCGACGCGATGGCCGAAATCATGGCCTCGCGTTGCCCTGGAGCCTCAACCTCGGTTTCTTGTTCTGAAGTCTCTTCTGGCGCCTCGCCCTCCGGGGCGACCGCCCCGGCATCGCCCGATTCCGCGGGATTCCCTTGGTCGTGCCACACCATGCTGACCATCTCCTCTTCGGGAACGTGCTCTGCCTTCAACACTTCTTCATGAATGGCACGCGCCTCCGCCAAAAGCTCGGAGCCCATGAGGTACGCGAACAAGGCGCGACGGGAAGGGACGTGCGCACCTGCTTGCAACAAGGCCTCCCGCCTGCCCAAATCTTGGGCCTCTTCCGACGCTTTGGCCAACATCATGCGCAGCGGCCCGGAATACGGATGACGCTCGACGCATGCGCGCAACACATCCAGGTCCTCTGCCCGAGGACCGCGTTCAAGGATGTCTTGGAGTTGCCCAGGATTCATGGCTCACCAATTGCCCAATGTGGCGTTGAACATGTCTTGGGAAAGCAGCTCGCCGAGCTCCGCAACGAGGAAGTCCTCAGAGGAGAACACATCCTGGTCACTTGGCAGGTCCACGTACCTGCTGAAGGGCCGTTCCGTGCTCAGTGAAGGATCGCGCTGATTCACATACGTCAAGACCACGCTGACCGTGATCCGGTTGGCCCCGGCCGTTTCGTTGCCCTGGACGTTCACCGGGCGCACTTCCCATCCGACAACCCGCGCGCCGAACATCAGCTCCCCCTCTTCCACAAGGCGGAGCGTGCTCTGCCTTTGGATTCTGTCACGCAACGCTTCGGACAAAGACTGTGCGGCTGTGGTCGACACGAGCGGATGTGCCGGTTCAAAATCGGTCACGCTGAAGGTGGAGGCGCCGGAGGTTTGGGCGCCGTAGGGGGAATAGACTCCGCATCCGGCAAACCCCATGGCGCCAATCGCCAAAACCACGATGCCAAGCCACCTGGTCATTTCAAATCGTATTCCTTGATTTTCCGGTACAAGGTGCGCTCAGAAATGCCGAGCTCCTCGGCGGCATACTTGCGCTTGTTGCGGTGCTTTTCGAGGGCGCGGCGGATGAGTTCTTTTTCAGAATCCTGAAGCGAAAGGACCACTTCATCGGCCGGCTGATGCGCCACGTCCTGCAATGCGTGGGCAGGCCCCGTACCCTCCGGTCCTGCGAACTGAGGCAAAGCCGCCAGCACGCGTTGCGTTTCGCCCGCCGTGAGGTCGTCCTGAAACACGCGTTGCACCAATTCAGCCTCGGCCTCGCTGCCTTGCAATCCGCCGTTCTTCATCAGCGACATGACCAGTTGCTTGAGGTCGTTCAGGTCGCCCTTCATGTCAAACAGCACCTTGTACAGGATTTCGCGCTCGTCCATCCCTTCCGCGGAACTTGCCGAGGAGGTGGTGCTCGGCAAGCGGCTGCGGTGGGTCTCCGGCAAGTACCCAAGCAACGTGTCGGCGTCAATCCGCCGTTTCGTCTCGAGAATGCTCATCTGCTCGGTGACGTTTTTCAGTTGGCGGATGTTGCCCGGCCATGGGTAATGCTCCAACATTTCGATCGCCTCGTCGTCCAAACTCAGGGGGGGCATGCGGTACTGCTCGCTGAAGTCGGTGGTGAACTTCCTGAACAGCAAGTGCACGTCCCCCGCACGCTGACGAAGGGGCGGAAGCTGAATGGGCACCTGGCTGAGACGGTAGTACAGGTCTTCTCGGAACCGACCACGTGCAATCGCGTCGTCAAAGTCAACGTTGGTGGCGGCCACGACGCGGACATCGGTCTTTTGGACTTTGGACGAACCGACTTTCATGAACTCTCCCGTCTCCAGGACACGCAACAAGCGCACCTGTGTCGTCAGCGGGAGCTCTGCGACTTCATCAAGGAAAATGGTGCCGCCGTTGGCTTCCTCGAAGTACCCTTTGCGGGTGTCCGTGGCGCCTGTAAAAGCCCCTTTCTCATGGCCAAAAAGTTCAGAATCAATCGTGCCTTCCGGAATGGCGCCGCAGTTGACGGCCACGTAAGGACCGTGCTTTCGCGCGCTGAATTGGTGGACGATGCGTGGCATGGACTCCTTTCCCGTGCCGCTTTCCCCGAGCACGAGGACGCTGATGTCCGTGGTGGCCACCTGCGCGGCGACAGACAAGGCGCGGTCAAGTGCGGGCGCATTCCCGACCACCCCAAACCTCCGCTTGATTGCCCCTACATCCATGCTCACCTCTCCGCGGGTTCGTCGGTGACTACCCCCATCAACGTGACGGGGGTGCAATCGAAGGTCTTCACGTTGACGTATTCCCCGGGCTTCAAGTCGCCTTTGGGGAACACCACCACCGTGTTGTGGGTGGTTCGGCCAAAGAATTGGTCGTCCCGCTTTTTGCTCGTACCCTCAATGAGGACACGGTGCACCTGACCCACCAAGGCTTGGGTGCGCTCTTTGCCGTGGATCATTTGACGGGCGATGACTTCTTGCAGCCGTGCGCCCTTGACTTCCTCGGGCACGTCGTCCTCAAACTTGCGCTCGGCCAAGGTCTTGGGGCGCTCGCTGTACTTGAACATGAACGCCATGTCGTAGCGGACTTCGTCCATCAGGCTCAGGGTCGCCTGATGCTCCTCTTCCGTTTCTCCACAGAATCCCGTGATCACGTCGGTGCTGATGGCGCAACCGGGCATGATGCGACGGATGGCCGCAATGCGGTCGAGATACCACTCGCGGGTGTACCCCCGGTTCATGCGCTTCAGCACATCGCTGTGTCCACTTTGAACCGGCAGGTGGATGTATTTGCAGATGTTCTCATGGCGAGACATGGCATGGAGCACGTCGTCCGTCATGTCTTTGGGATGCGAGGTGCTGAAACGCACCCGAAGGTCTGGGTTGACCGCCGCCACCATTTCCAGGAGCTCGGCAAATCGAACCACAGGCTGGGACTCGTCCTTGATGACGCCCTTGTTGTCGATGTTCCACTTGTAGGAATCGACGTTTTGGCCAAGCAAGGTCACCTCGCGGTAGCCCGCATCGAAGAGCTCGTGGGCTTCCCGAACGATGCTCTGGGGGTCACGGCTGCGCTCTCGGCCGCGGGTAAAGGGCACCACACAAAACGAGCACATGTTGTCGCACCCACGCATGATGCTGATGAACGCAGTCACGCCTCCTTTGTCCAAACGGACAGGGCTGATCTCAGCGTAGGTCTCCTCACGGGAGAGCAAGACGTTGACGGCTTTTTGGCCTCCTTCCACTTGACCCACCAAATTGGGCAGGTCGCGGTAGGCATCGGGCCCCACCACCAAATCCACGAGCTTCTCCTCCTCGAGCAGCTTGTCCCGCAGGCGCTCGGCCATGCATCCCAAGACGCCCACCACCAAGCTTGGGTTCTTCGCTTTGTTGCCTTTGAAGTGGACCAGTCGGTTGCGGACGCGCTGTTCGGCATTGTCGCGAATGGCGCACGTGTTCAGCAACACCAAGTCGGCGTCGTCGGCGTCACGGGTGGTTTGGTACCCGGCCTCCGACAAGATGCTGGCCACGATTTCGCTGTCGCTGAAATTCATTTGACAGCCGTAGCTCTCAAGGTACAATTTCCGCGCCCCTGAACCGGGTCCAGCAACCACCGTCGCCTCGCCTTGGCGACCTTCTTCCAATACGTGATCTCCTTCTCGCATGGTGCAAATGTACACCACTGACAAATTGTCACCCCTTTAGGGGTACCGGCGAATGCAACGTTTTTATGCCTTCTTCGCGAACCTATTTCAACTCAGGTTGTCTTTTATTTGCCCGCTCAAACACACAAATCCATGGCCAAAAACCTCGTCATCGTAGAGTCGCCCGCAAAGGCGAAGACCATTGAAGGCTATCTCGGCAAAGACTTCGTGGTGAAGTCATCCATGGGGCACATCCGTGACCTGGCCAAGGGAAATGACAGCGTCGACATCGACAACGACTTCTCGCCCAAATACGTGGTCAGCCCCTCCTCCAAGAAGGTGGTGACCGAGCTCAAGTCGCTGGCGAAACAAGCCGAGACAGTGTGGCTCGCGACGGATGAAGACCGCGAAGGAGAAGCCATCAGCTGGCACCTCATGGAGGCTTTGGGGTTGAAGGAAGAACAAACCAAGCGCATCGTCTTTTCAGAGATCACCAAGCCCGCCATTCTCAAGGCCATTGAGTCGCCCAGAACCGTGGATGCCGACCTGGTGAATGCGCAACAGGCGCGACGCATCCTCGACCGCTTGGTGGGGTTTGAACTGAGCCCTGTTTTGTGGCGTAAAATCCGGCCCTCCCTGAGTGCCGGTCGCGTCCAAAGTGTGGGCGTCCGCATCATTGTCGACCGCGAACGCGAAATCGATGGGCACACCGCCAAGTCCACGTTCCGCGTGGTGGGACACTTCGACACGGGCAAGGCCGTGGTGAAGGCGACGTGCGGCAAGACCTTCAACTCAGAATCTGACGCACAATCCTTCCTCGATGCCTGCACCTCGGCCGAACACGTCGTGTCGTCCATCGAAACCAAGCCGTCGACGAAAAAGCCGGCTGCGCCGTTCACCACATCCACCTTGCAACAAGAGGCGTCGCGAAAGCTGAGCTTCAGCGTATCACGTACCATGGGCGTGGCCCAACGCCTCTACGAGGCAGGTCGAATCACCTACATGCGGACGGACTCAACCAACCTCAGCGACGTCGCCTTGAAAGCCGCGGAAAAAGAAATCTCCAAGACCTTCGGCGCAGCGTACGCTTTTACCCGGACGTATGCTTCCAAGAGCAAGGGCGCCCAAGAGGCGCACGAGGCCATTCGCCCCACCGATTTGTCTGCGTCCAGCATCGACGCCTCGCGTGAGGAGCAGCGTTTGTACGACTTGATTTACAAGCGGACACTCGCTTCCCAAATGGCGGATGCCAAACTCGACAAAACGGTGGCCAAGATTTCGGTCTCTGGCCGAGACGAAGAATTCGTGGCGCGCGGCGAAGTCATCACCTTCGAGGGCTTTTTGAAACTCTACCTCGAAGGCACAGACGACGAAGACGGACAGGACGAGACCACGAAGGACATGCTGCCCGCGATGACCGAAGGGCAGCCCATGACCCGTCAGACCGTCGTTGCCACCCAGCGTTTTAGCAAACACCCGCCGCGCTACACCGAGGCCAGCCTTGTGAAGCGATTGGAGGAATTGGGCATCGGCCGCCCGTCTACCTACGCCTCCACCATCGACGTCATGCAAAAGCGCGGCTACGTGGTGAAAGAGGACCGCGACGGCACCCCCCGAGACTATCGCGTTTTGACGCTTTCTGGGACGGCGGTCCAAGCGGAAACCGCCACCGAGAACGCCGGCCAAGAGCGCGGAAAGTTGTTCCCGACAGACATCGGATTGGTCGTCAATGACTTTTTGTTGGAGCACTTTCAGAACATCCTGGACTACAACTTCACGGCAGATGTCGAAGGGGAGTTTGACGTCATTGCACGTGGACAACTCGATTGGCGTGCCATGCTCAAGCGCTTCTATGCGCCTTTCAAGGAAACCGTAGACACCACGATGGAGCATGCCGAACGTGCTTCAGGGGAGCGGATTCTTGGCGTCCACCCCGAGTCAGGCGCCCAAATCTTGTGCCGCATCGGACGGTACGGTCCCATGGCCCAAATCGGTGGCCCGGACGACGAGGAAAAGCAATATGCTTCCCTCCTTCCCGGACAATCCATCGAAACCCTGACCTTGGAAGAAGCGCTGGACTTGTTCAAACTGCCACGAACGCTGGGCGAGATGGAAGGCAAAAAGGTGACCGCAGCCATCGGTCGGTTTGGGCCTTACGTGCGCTACGACGGCAAGTTTGTGTCCCTCAAAGCCGACGAAGGCGACGATCCGTACACGGTGACGCTCGAGCGCGCTGTGGAACTGATCAAGGCGAAGATTGAAGCCGACGCCAAAGCCCTCATCAAAGTCTTCGAGGAAGATGAAACCGTTCGCGTGCTGAATGGCCGTTACGGGCCGTACATCAAGGCTGGCAAGCTCAACGCCAAAATCCCGAAGGAAGAAAAGCCCGAGGATTTGACGTGGGAGCGGGTGCAAGAGCTCATCGAAGAGGCCAAAAACCGTCCCAAGCGCGGTCGCCGCAAGAAGTCCTAACCTCCTGACAAGCAAGCCCGTTGGGGTGTGCATTCACATTTGGTTGTGAATGCTTGCCGACGTGTGGTGTGAGAACAGGGCACGAACCCTGCGACCTTGCGGTTCAAAGGCTCCAAAAGCCTCAAAACCCAGGTTCATGCTCGACGGATTTCTCGACTTGTTCGAACCGGTCAACGCCCCCGACTTCTCCAACGCGGAAGGGGTGGCGCGGATCGCTGACCGCATCGAAGCCCATCGCTTCGATTCGCGCCCCATGCTGGAGGGTGCCCGCGTGGCGCTTTTTGGGGTCAACGACGGCCGGCGCTCGGGAGACAACGAAGGCTGTGGCGGTGCCCCAGACGCCATTCGCCATTGGCTGTATCAACTCGTCCCTCCTGCCGCATGGCAACCCACTGTGGACTTGGGAGACATCCGGGCCGGCGCCACAGAAGATGACACCTATGCAGCAGTCCAGTCCGTGGTGGCCGAACTCGTGCAGATGGGCATTGTGCCCATTGTGCTTGGTGGAGGCCACGACCTGACCATCCCCATGTACCGGGCACTGGACTCCGTCGGCCGACCCATGAATTTGGTCACGGTCGATCCCCGGCTCGATTTTGGGGGTGATCCGAGCGTGGTCAGTGCACGCAACCACATGAATTCCGTGGTCATGCACGAGCCGAACTACCTGTTCGACTACACCAACGTGGGACATCAGGGATATTTGACCGATCCTGACACCCTCGAACTTTTGGAGCGATTGCAATTCGAGGCCATTCGCCTGGGCACGCTGCTGCAAAACATCCAACACATCGAACCCATTGTGCGCAATGCCGACCTCGTGACGCTGGACGTGGCTGCGATCCGGGCTTCGGACCACCCGGCTTCCACCCACGTGGGTCCCAACGGCATGACAGCCGAACATTTCTGCCAACTGTCGAGGTACATCGGCATGAGCGACCGGTTGTTGGCCACTGGATTCTTCGAACACAACCCCGATCTCGACGACCGCGGTCGGGGTGCACACTTGGTCGCACAAGGCGTTTGGCATGTGATGGATGGCATCTTCAACCAAAAAGGAGATCATCCCAAATGCACCACGGAGGACTACCTCAAATACCTGGTGGATTTGCCCAAGGAATCGCATGAGATTGCGTTTTACAAAAGCCCCAAAAGCGACCGCTGGTGGATGGACGTCCCCGTACCAAATCAGGACAAATCGAACCTTTTGCCCAGTTTGCTCGTACCGTGTACTTATGAAGAGTACGTGGAAGCTTCCGAAGGTTCCCTCCCGGACCGATGGTGGCGGACCTACCAAAAATTGGCGTAAGCATGTTTGAATTCAGCAACACCCCTACAGCGCAATCAGGCCACCATCGGCCCGGGCATTGGGAAAATCCTTATATTAGCAAACCTCTGTGCGCACGCTCAGGGGCGCAACCTGCTGAAAATCAAAGGAATAAGATGATTCGCAACATCTCCATCTGTCTCGCATTTGTGTGCCTCACAGTGGCACCGGCCTTGGGCCAGCAAGACCCCCAGATGACGCAATGGTTCAACGACCTTGCTGCGTTCAACATTGGTGCAGCTGGTGAGGACGACCTCACCCACGTGAATGCGTGGTACCGCAACCAATGGATGGGTGTCAATGGGGCGCCCGTGACCACCATGATCAATGCCCACTCCAATGTGGATTTCATCCCAGGTGCCTTGGGCCTCCAACTCTACCAAGACGAAATTGGGCAAGAGTCCAACACCATGGTGAAGTTGGGCTATGCGTATCACCTTCCCACCCTCGCCAATGGCGCACATGTCGGCGTGGGTTTGAACGTGTCTTTGTTCAGCAAAAGCTTCGATGCCAACTGGATTGCCGTCGATGGCGTGGCCAACGACCCCGCCATTCCCACCGGAAACGGCAGTGGCACGTCTACAGACGTTGACTTTGGCGTTTTCATGCGGAAAGGCAACGAGTACTACGCCGGTTTGTCCATGACCCATTTGGCCGAAGTGCAAATGCAATCGTTGAACATCGTGCCCACCCGCCACTACTACTTCATGGGCGGCTACAACTATCCTTTGAGTGGAGACGACCTGTTGCTTCGCAGCAACGTTCTGGCAAAAACCGACTTGAACGCCACGGCGGTCGACGTCAACGTCAATGTGCTTTGGCAAGACCTCGTTTGGGGAGGATTGACATGGCGTCCGGGAGATGCCGTGGCACCCTCTGCGGGCATTCAGTACAGCTTGTCCAAGAAGGAAGGCATCACCTCCAGCGAACAAGTCTTCAAACTCGGTGCTTCTTTTGACGTGACCACGAGCGAACTGAGTGCATACACCCCTGGCACAGCCGAGGTGTTTGTCTCCTACGCTTTCAAATTCATTACGACGCCAGTCGAAAACAAGTACGCCAACCCTCGATTCCTCTAAAGACACACGAAACCATGTCTTTCGAGCGTTGGAGTATCGCCTAACAACTCTGCAAGAAAACCAATCCATGAAAAAGCTCCTGATGATCCTCTTGGCACCCGTCTTCATGTCGGCGTGCTACATGGGACCCCAGGGCGAACTGGTGGGAGTTCAACCTCGCCAGTACTGGGAACAGTCCAACCCTTACGGGATGAACTACATTCACTTTGGCTCCTACACCATGGGCCCCAGTGACCAAGACGTTCCCTTCGCCTTGAACACGCGCTCCAAGACGGTGACCATTCCGCCGTTCTACATGGACGTCCATGAAATCACGAACAACGAATACCGTCAGTTTGTCAACTACGTGAGGGACTCCTTGTACCTCCAAACCTTGGCTGACAACGACGACGATCGCTACTACACCGCGGAAAATGAGCGTGGTCAAGAATTGGATCGATTCATTGACAAAGGCTTCACCCTGAATTGGGAAGAGCCCATTGATTGGGAAGACGAAGACATCTTCGACTTGTTGTACGATGAGTTTTTCCTTCAAGGCTCAGACCAATTCTACAACCGCCGTGAATTGGACACCCGCAAGTTGAACTACCGCTACTATTGGGTGAACCTCGATGAGGCCGCCCGCAAAAGCGACCGCGATGAAGAATACGGAGAGGTCAACTCCTTGAATCAACTCCACTCCACGCGCCGTCACAGCGACCGGGCCCAATTTGTGGTGGAGGAAATCATCAACGTGTATCCCGACACCCTCGTGTGGATCCACGACGCAACCTACGCGTACAACGAACCCTACGCCGAAGCCTACTTCTGGCACCCCGCTTTTGACGACTACCCTGTGGTGGGTGTGACGTGGGGGCAAGCGAAGGCCTTCAACGCGTGGCGCACCCAAATCATGAACGAGTGGAAGCAGAAGAACAATGAGACGTACGTCCAAAAGTTCCGTCTGCCCTCGGAAGCCGAGTGGGAATTTGCCGCACGCGGCGGCCGCAACTTGGCCCCCTTCCCTTGGGGTGGCCCCTACGCGCGTAACCAGCAAGGATGCGTGCTTGCCAACTTCAAGCCCATGCGCGGCGACTACGTGGAAGATGCCAACGCGTACACTGCACCTGTGGAATCCTACAGTCCCAACGACTACGGGTTGTACAACATGAGCGGAAACGTGGCAGAATGGACCAACACCGCCTTTGACGAGACGGTCTACGACTTCTCTTGGGACCTCTCTCCCGACTACGTGTACCACGCCAAAGTGGATGATCCCCCTGCCCTCAAACGCAAGGTCATTCGCGGTGGATCTTGGAAAGACATCGGCTACTTCTGCCAAACCGGCACGCGTACGTTCGAATACAGCGACACCGCCAAGGCGTCCATTGGATTCCGCTCCGTCATGTCTTACCTCGGCCGAGGCAAGTCAGGATTGCCTGAAGAGTGGAATTAAGCTCTGAGGGTGTGAACTGAAACCACACGCCCTTCGCACAATAAAAACCTACCTGCACAGCGTTAGCTGAATTGAAACCAACAATCTAAAACCGCAACCATGAAACCAGGAAGCAAGCAGTGGAAGAACTTTATGGCCAAGCTCTATGGATGGGGCGCCGCCATCGTGATCATTGGAGCATTGTTCAAAATCCAGCACTGGGAAGGTGCCTCGTTGATGCTCATCCTCGGTTTGGGTACGGAAGCCTTCATCTTCTTCATGTCGGCCTTCGAGAAGCCTCACGAAGAACCCGACTGGTCCTTGGTTTACCCTCAGCTCGCCACAGGAGAAGGTGCGGACAAAACCCCCACCCAGCAACTGGATGACATGCTGTCCAAAGCCAGCATCGACTCCAACATGATCACCAAATTGGGTGACGGCATGCGTCACCTCGGTGAGCAGGCTTCGAAGATGGGGGAGGTTGCAGATGCTTCCGTGGCCGCAAAAGGTTACAGTGATTCGTTGGTGAAGGCGTCCAACCGCGTGGACGAATTGAGCTCGACTTACGAAGAAGTGAGCGAAGGGTTGACGGGCCTCGTCAAGGCAAGTGCAGAAGGTGCTTCGACAGGTGCAGGTCTCGCCAAGATGAACGAGAACTTGAACTCCTTGAACGACATGTACGAGGGCCAACTCGCGCAGATGCATCAGAACAGGGAGTTGTTCGAAGGCATGGGCGAATTGATGAAGAACCTCAACGACTCCGTCGAGGACACGAAAGTGTACAAGGAGAACATCTCCGAATTGGCCAAGAACTTGGCTTCCCTCAATACGGTCTACGGCAACATGTTGAACGCCATGGGTGGCGGTCGCAGCTAAGCCCTGAACCATGGCCGGAGCAAAAGAAACACCACGTCAAAAGATGATTGGGATGATGTACCTCGTCCTGACCGCACTTTTGGCCTTGAACATCTCCAAAGAAGTCCTCAACGGCTTCGTGAAAGTGGAGAACAGCTTGCAAGCCACCCAGCACACGCTGAAAGGCAAAGTTGCTGAGACATTGACCACCTTGGAGGTCAAGTACGCCCAAAACAAAGAAAAAGTCGGTCCCTTTATGGACGAAGCCCGCGACGTTCGGGAGCGCAGTGACAATTTGGTCAACTACATCACCCAACTGAAAGGGCGCTGCATGGCGGTATCGGAGGGCAAGTACGATGATGCAGTGGCCAACGACTTCGTCAACTTCATCGGTCAAGATGAAACGGGGATGGACACCACCCTCAACTTGGCACTGATTCAGAAGAAAGACGAGTACCAGGAACTCACTGCCTTCATGGTGGGTTCGGAACCTCAGAGTCCGAAGTTTGACGAAAATGATCCTTGGAGTGCCGCCGCGCTTCGCAAAAACTTGGAAGCTTACCGCGATTACCTCAAAGGGGTGAAGCTCATAGACAGCCAAGGACAAACGCGCGAACTGCCAGAATACATCACTGTTCAACTCGACGAGCGATTCACGTTCGAGAACGAGATGGAAGATGGCAAGGAAGTGCTCTGGGAAGCCGCCAACTTCTACGATGTCCCCCTTGCAGCAGTCATGCCATTGATGTCCAAGATGATTGTCGACGTGCAAGACGCACAAGAAGACGTGTTGTCCTGGTTGCTCAGCGGCATTGAGGCCAAGTCCTACAAGTTCACCAACCTGATGCCCCTCGTGGTGCCCGAGTCCAACTACATCCTCCGCGGAGACTCTTTCCGTGCCGATGTGTTGTTGGCGGCCTACGACGCGACCAATGCGCCAGACATTTTTGTCGACGGCGACAAGTGGGACGGACGTGATTCAACCTTGTTGGCCTATGAAGGCATGGAAGGCTTGACCATTGGTGCCGATGGCATGGGCAAGCTTCGCATCCCGACCCGTGGCATGAGGCTTGGAGACATGACTTTCAAGGGGTTGATTCGCTACCAAGGTCCCGATGGCAACATCGAGCCCTACCAATTCTACACGCCCACCATCACAGTTGCGGAGCCGGCCCTTGTGGTCTCTCCCACCAAAATGAACGTATTCTACCGCGGGGTTCCCAACCCTGTAGAGGTATCTGTGCCTGGTGTGGCCCAAGACAAAGTCGACGTGCGCATTGATGGAGGACACTCCATCAAGAAGCAGCCCGACGGTTCGTACATCGTGGAACCGAGCTCGAGCAGCTCCGTTCGCGAGGCGAACATCACCGTCTCTGCAGAGCTTCCCGACGGAAGCAAGAAGTCCCTGCCCGCGAAGAATTTCCGCGTGAAGCGAATTCCGGATCCGGTGGCGTTTTGGACGGGCAAGAAGCCTACGGACAAGGGCATCACCAAAGCCGAAGTGTTGTCGTTTGCCCCCGTGGCCGCGCGCATGGAAGGGTTTGACTTCGATGTGAAGGTCCGCGTGAAAAGCTTCACCCTGCGCATCTCCAAGGACGGTGCGTTCTCTGATTTGCCCTCCGGCAACAACCGCTTGACCACCGACCAAAAGGAAGCGTTGAAGCGCGTACGTCGCGGCAACATCATTTACTTGGAAGACATTCTGGTGTCCATGCCTGACGGGACCGAGCGCGACTTGCCCCCGATGAAATTGAAAATCACCGGCTAACTTACCTGCCATGAAACAGTTCCTGAGCACTTGTTTGACGTTGACGCTCGCCATGTTTGCCTTGGTGCAAAATGGTGTGGCTCAATCCCCCAATGTGTTGGATGGTGCCTACGTCAAGGAAACCAACCTCACCAAGCGCGTCATCCCCTACCCTCACCTGCGTGAGGCGGATGTGATGTACAAGCGCCGGATTTGGCAAGAGATTGACTTGCGCCAAAAGTTCAACCACCCCTTCTACTTCCCCCTCGACCCCATCCAGGACCGTCAAAATTTGTTTGACGTGGTGCGGGAAGCCCTGTTGGTGGAAGGCTCCCTCGTGGCCTACAGCGCAGGACCGCTGGGAGACGACGACGAATTCACATTCCCCCTGTCGCCTGACAGCATTCGAAAGATCCTCAACCCCGTCACGCTTGTGAAGGAGTACGACGACTTCGGTGAGGTCATCGGAACCATCCAGCAGAGCAACGAATTGTCTTCCGACAAGATCACGCGCTACCGCATCAAGGAGGATTGGATTTGGGACCGTCAGCGCAGTGAGCGTTACGTGCGCATCTTGGGCATTGCACCCATGATGGAAGACTTTGATGTCGACGGGAACAGCGTGGGCTTCCGCCCCCTCTTCTGGCTATACTACCCCGAGTGTCGCTACGTCTTCGCGAACAGCGAGGTGTACAACATGTTCAACGACGCCCAGCGCCGGACGTACGAGGACCTCTTCCAGAAGCGCTACTTCTCAAGCTACATTGTGAAAGAGGACAACTCCTTCAACCGGGCCATTGTGTCTTACGCACGCGGTCTCGATGCCTTGGCAGAGAGCGAACGCATCCAGCAGGAGCTCTTCAACTTGGAGCACGACATCTGGCACTACTGATCGGACGCCGATCTAAGAAAAAAGGGCTGCACTCGGTGTGGCCCTTTTTTGTTCCCTCACCTTTCTACCCCGACCTTGCAGGTCATGCTGCACTTGACGTCGCTTGCCGTCCATTTTGGAGACCGAACGCTGTTTGAAGGCGTTGATTTGGCCATTGGCAACAAGGACCGCATCGGCCTTGTGGGGCGCAACGGTGCAGGCAAGTCCACCCTCCTGAAAATCATCGCGGGTCTGCAAAAACCCTCAGGGGGGAGCGTGAATACACCCAAAGAATACCGCATTGGATACCTGCCCCAGGAGATGGAACACGAGGAGGAGTCCACGGTCATGGAAGTGGCCATGCAGGCTTTTGCAGAGGTCCAAGCGCTAGAGACCCGGCTTGAAGCATTGACCGAGGAAGTGGCCGAACGGACCGACTACGAAAGCGACAGCTACGCCGACCTCATTCAAGAGCTGAGCGACGCCAACGAACGGCTTGATGCCATTGGGGCCTCCAGCACGGAGGAACAAGCCCATCGCATCCTTCAGGGCCTTGGCTTCAAGATCACCGACATGACCCGGCAGATGTCCGAATTCAGTGGCGGTTGGAAAATGCGTGTGGAGTTGGCCAAGTTGCTGCTCATGCAACCAGATCTCCTCTTGCTGGACGAGCCCACCAACCACCTCGACATTGAGAGCATCGAGTGGCTTGAATCGTTTTTGATGCACCATCCCGGGGCCATCCTGCTCATCTCGCACGACAGGGTGTTCCTCGACACCTTGACCAAGCGCACAGTCGAAATTGGTGGCGTCAAGCTTTACGATTACAAGGGTCCTTACTCGGCCTACCAAGTTTGGCGAGAAGAAGAACGTTCACGCCAAGAGCAAGCAGCCAAGAACCAACAGAAATACATCCAAGAGACAGAAGTGCTCATCAACAAGTTCAGGGCCAAGAAGAACAAGGCCGCCTTTGCCCAAAGCTTGATCAAGAAACTCGACAAACTCGAACGCGTGGAAGTGGATGCTGCGGAAAACATGCAGATTCGGTTTCGCTTCCCTCCTGCCCCGCGCTCCGGAAAGGTCATTTTCGAGGCCAAGACCCTCAAGAAGTGCTTCGATGACTTGACCGTCTTTGAAGGCTTGGACTTCATCATGGCGCGTCAGGAAAAGGTGGCGCTCGTCGGGAAGAACGGTGCAGGCAAAACCACCCTGACCCGGATGCTGCTGGAGCAAGAGTCCTGCACAGCCGGAGAATTGACCGTCGGCCACAACGTGGACATCGGATATTATGCCCAGAACCAAACCGACGAACTCGACGGCAACCTGACGGTCATGGAAACGTTGGAAGAAGTTGCCATCGGCGATGTCCGCAAACAGTTGCGCGGTCTCCTGGGCTCGTTCTTGTTTTCGGGCGAAGACGTCGACAAGAAGGTCAAGGTGTTGTCTGGGGGAGAGAAAGCCCGTTTGGCGTTGTGCAAGCTCCTGCTGCACCCTTACAACGTGCTGATTCTTGACGAGCCGACCAACCACCTCGACCTGAAAAGCAAATCCGTGCTGAAAGAGGCCCTCCAACGCTTTGACGGCAGTTTGGTGGTGGTGTCGCACGACCGCGACTTTCTCAGCGACATGACGCAACTTGTGTACGAGGTCACCCCAACGGGCTTGAAGCAATACATCGGGGACATCAAGCAATTCCTGCACGAAAAGCACGCCGCGAGCATCAGCGCTTACGAAGCCAACAAGAACATCAAGGTATCCCGGGAGAATGGGGCCAAGACCGCACCCTCCAAGAAAGGCAAATCAAGTACAGGTGGCGACGATTACAAGGCGAGGAAAGCCGCTGAAAAAGCGCTTCGGAAAGCCAAAAATGCGGTCAATCGCCATGAAAAGGCCATTGCCCAATTGGAGGCCAAGCAAGAAGAACTCAACGTCGCCATGGCCGCCGTCGACCCCTCGGACCGCACCAAAGTGACCGAATTGGCCTACGCCTATGATGCGGTCCAGAAAGAGATGCAGGACAACATCAACGCCTGGGAAAAGGCCCTTGAAGACGTCGAAAAGCTCTCTGCAGATTGACCTACAATCCTGACGCCTCGATGTAGGTGGTCCACTTGGCAATGGCCCTGGCCATGTCCTCGGGCAACTCTGACTCAAAGTCTTTGCGCTCCCCAGTACCAGGGTGTGTGAATCCGAGCGTTTTGGCGTGCAAGGCTTGTCGCGGAAGCGCCTCAAACATGTTCCGCAAGAAGGCGTTGTACTTGCCGCCAGGCGCCCCTTTGACCGCCACGTTGCCTCCGTAGATGGGGTCACCGAACAACGGATGTCCGATGTGTTGCATGTGAATTCGGATTTGATGCGTCCGACCCGTTTCCAACTTGCATTCCACCAGGGTTACCGGTCCCAAGCGCTTCAACACGCGGTAATGCGTCACGGCGTGTTTGCCTTCTCGGCCATCCTCGAACACTTGCTGAATGCGCCGGTCACGGAGCGAGCGCCCCACGTGACCCGTGACGGTGCCATCCTCGCGGACATCCCCCCAAACCAACGCCCAGTAACGGCGATTCACCGTGCGCTCAAAAAATTGCTCGCTCAGGTCGGTCAACGCCCGCTCCGACTTGCCCAGCACCATCAAACCCGTGGTGTCCTTGTCCAAACGGTGGACCAACCCTGGCCGCGGCTCGGGTTGATTGGGAAGGCTGGGCATGTTTTGGAAGTGGTGCAAAATGCCGTTCACCAACGTTCCCGAGTAATTCCCATGGCCGGGGTGCACCACCAAATTCATCGGCTTGTTGAGCACCAACAGGTCGTCATCCTCATAGAGAATGTCCAAATCCATGGGCTCCGGAAGCAGTTCAAACTCATACACCGGCTGCGGCAACTCCACCGTGACCACGTCCTCGGGCTTCACCTTGTGGTTGCTCTTGACCGGTTGGCCATTGACCCTCACGTAGCCCGCCTTGGCTGCCGTTTGAAGTTTGTTGCGCGACAGATGCGCCACGCGGTTGATGATGAACTTGTCCACGCGCAAAGGCGTCTGTCCGGGATCCACCACAATGCGATGGTGCTCAAAAAGCGCCTCGCCTTGCTCATCCGGGGTGTTCAAGTCTTCGCTCATGGGCGGGCAATCCAGCGTTGGGTCCAGGTTTGGCCGTTCTCCTCGGTTCCGACAAGGAGGTACACGCCGGGTGTCTCCGTGGACCACGACTGAAAACCCGGTGCCATGTCAAACCACTCCGCCACCGTGCGTCCCGTCATGTCCAACATCTGCACCGTGGTGACGCGTTCGAGGTTCCAATGACACGTGTGCGTCCCGGGATTGGGGAACACTGTAGGGCCCTCCAAACGAGACGGCATTTCAGACACCTGGACGACCGGCTCCTTCCCTGCGCGAAGCACAGGCCGAATCATCAACGACCCCTGGATGCCTGACTGCAGCCAAGGCGTGTTGGGAAACTTGTACCAGAGGTATTCCGGATTGGTGTTGGTGGATTTGTCCAGTCCGATGTTGATGCGATCGTCCCCTTGCTGCACAAATCCAACGTAAATGCGATTCGACACCGGAATGGGCGCCTCAAAGGGGATGTAGGTGAATCCGTCGTACTCGTTGGCGAAGTAGTTGGGCTCATGAATGGTGTACTGCGTCACAATTTCACCGCCTGGCTGCCCGGGATTCTCCTCATCCCCTCCCCGGATTTTCAAGGTGTAGGTCTCCCCTGCAGCGTCGTCGTAAAAGGGCGTGAAGTGAATCCAAACCCCTTCCAAGGTGTCTGCTTTTTGGATGTCAAAGCCCACCACCAACTCTCCACCTTGGCCATCCAAGGCGTAAGCCTTTTCTGCCGTCCCGTCGTCGTAGGCGTAGTAGTCCTTGAACGTCTGCACGTGGACGATGCTGTCGTTGTCGGTCACGCCGGTTTGAGTGGTGCCGTTGGCGCCTCCCACTTCGTCCTCCCACAAGGAGACGTGGAATGTGGCAAACGAGTCACTCACCGCCTCGTTAAACAGCGGCGTAAAAATGGCCAAATCGTCGATGTAGTCCGTCTCAAACAACCCCTGAATGGAGTTGTTGGGAATCTCTCCTGCCACCGGGACATAGTTGTTGACGTTGCCCAGCACATCCACGCGTTGCACCTTCAACCCAATGTTCTCTTGGCTGTTGGTCGACTCCCCAAAACTCCGATGCAGGGTGGTCACCGAGGCCGCAGTGTAGCTGTCCACAGAGTCGACAAAATGCGGCCAAGGCATCGCCGTCCATGGGTGACGCAAGAAGCTTGTCGGCGGTGCCACAAACGCCACCTCTTCAAACAATGGGGCAGGCTCCATGCCGTCTTCATCCACCCGCACAAAGTCGAGATGCCACGTATCCACGTTGCCTTCCAACGCCCCGTAATTGAGGATGCGGAATTGAAATTCGTTGTGGAAGTACTCCGTGCCGACAATGGGGACCACGACGGGATGAAACGCCGTGTCGTTGTCGATGCCTTCGGTCGACCACACCCACTGCCAAGGATCGTCCTCGGCTGTGTTTCGGAATTCCACAATCAAACTGTCTTCCCCAGCATCTGCACCGTTGGCGATGCCTCCCGATTGGTACCAAAAAGACAAGGCCACACTGTCCCCTGGCACATTGCCGCCCAGCAACAATCGGCGAGACGTCAAAGTGTCTGCGTAGCCCACCGCATTGGTGGGGTTCAACGCATAGGGATTCCCAACCGCATCCAATCCGTCCAACGTGGCGCACCCGATGGTCGGTGCTTGATAAGCCAGGGTGGTCGTCCTGCGGACGGGGCTCGCCTCCCAGCGTTTGACGTTGACCGGCGCCGACTCGTGATACAAACTCGGCCACGCGAAATCGTCCACAAACGGCAGGCCCAAGGGAGGCAACAAGGTGCCACCCCCTGCACGAGACGCTTCAATCGCTTTGACACGCGCCTCAGGAATGAACACCCGCTCCAAATCGCGCTCCTGCTCCTGTGCAAACAGGTTGCCGAAGCACATCCACGCGATCGTGGCCAAGATCAATTGGCCTCCAAACGCATTCAGGGTCACATTCTTCATCGGGTTCTCCAACGAGGGAAAGCTGAAAATCGTACGCATGGGATTGATGGAATTCAATGTTTGCCGAGGTAGAGGTCAATGGCGGTGCCTTCGGAGACGTAGGGTTTGCGCTCGGGGCTGACGTCTTGAGACACCACCACGGCCAAACTCGTGTCGAGCGCAGTCACCACATCATCCATGTAACCCACGTGCCCGAGGGCAAGGTTGCGCCGCATCAAGGTGCCTTTCGCATCGTCCAAAGACAGGCCCATCAACCATGGCACGCGCACGTCCTTCGCTCCTGTTACCCCCACCACCAAATCCAGCGTCGTCCCCTTGGGGAACCGTGCATCCACTTCCACGCGTTTGCCCTTGTGTTCGACGCGAAGGACCTTTCCCGCAAGCAGAGTGTTGGGCTCTTCCTCCACCTTGACCTCAAAACCACGGGTGGTCAGGATGCGCTCCGCAATCCGGGCATCCTGCCCTTCGGCAATGCCCACGCGCTCACTCGGAGGCGTGATGCGATGCGTGGTCAAGAGAATGTTCCTTCCCACTTTGACAGAGCTGCCCGCAGGGGGATGCTGCTCGACGACTGCACCCGGTGTGCCTGATGGCACATAAATCGAATCCTGCCACACCGCCTGCAAGCCCAACGCCTGAAGCGTCTCCGCCGCTTCGGTATGGGACAAACCCAACAACGTGGGAACCTCGCGTTCCGCGGAGGGTTGGCTGTACCATCGAAGCAAGAAAAACGTGCCCGCCAACACCAGCACCCACGTGAGTGCAATGCCTGAGAGGTGTTTGGCGAGGGACTTCAGCATCAGTCTTCCATCAAGACTTCTTCCAAGGCATTGTCGTAGTAGGCGCGCAGCTCCTCGCAGAATCCGAAGTGCTTGTCGTCGACCACCACTTTCCCTTTGGTCACGTGACCCAACAATGTGGGCTTGACCCCGTGCGCCTCGCACACGTCGAAGAAGTCGTCTTGGTCTTCTTCTTTCAAGCTGACCAATGCGCGGCCTTGTCCTTCGCCAAACAAGAAGCCGTCGAGGCGAACCTCGTCGTCGGTGACGATGTCAAATCCAAGGCCATTGGGCATGGCCATCTCCAGCAAGGTGATGAACAACCCGCCATCGGCCACGTCGTGAGACGCCGCGGCAAGGCCTTTCTGGGCGACCTCACGCAAGCACGCGTGGAGCTTGCCTTCCTCTTCGATGTCGAAATGAGGCGCGGGAGAACGGTCGATGCCTACGATGTTCGCGAGGTACTCCGACGCGTTGATGCACCCGCTCGAGCCGCCGAGTTGGAAGATGAGCTCTCCCTTCTCTTTGAAGTCCAATCCCGTGTGGTGCTTCCGGTCGTTCATGACCCCCACCATGCCAATCGTCGGCGTGGGGAACACCGCCTGGGCAGAGCCGTCGGGTTTGGCCGTTTGGTTGTAGAAACTCACGTTGCCGCCTGTCACTGGTGTGTTGAAGTGACGGCATGCGCGCCCCATGCCTTGGATGGCACCCACAAACTGCCAGTACACCTCGGGGTTGTAAGGGTTCCCAAAGTTGAGGCAGTTGGTGATGGCCGAGGGCTCGGCACCCGTGCAGCTGATGTTGCGGGCCGCCTCAGCCACCGCGATTGCCGTTCCGATTTCAGGATCGGCCTCCACGTAGCGTGCATTGCAATCCACGGTCAAGGCGAGGGCCTTGTCCGTACCGCGCACCGAAACCACGCCCGCATCCGAGGGACGGTTGGTCGAGCGGTTGAGGGTGCCCACCATGCTGTCGTACTGCTCCCACACCCACTTCTTGGAGGAAATGTTGGGGAGGCAGATGAGCTTTTGGGCAATGTCTGCGCACTCGTCCAACGAGGGAACGGGCACAGAATTGGGGTCAAACGCTTGCGCTTCCGCATACCATGCGGGTTCGGTGTATTCGCGCTCGTAGACCGGGGCACCACCGCCGAGCACCAACGTGGAGCCGGGAACGTCTCCCACGAGTTCACCGTTCATGAAGTAGCGAATGCGGTCGCCTTCGGTGACCTCTCCGATGTGCTCAGCGTGCAAATCCCACTTCTTGAAAATGTCCTTCACTTCTTCTTCCTGTCCCTTGTGGACGACCACGAGCATGCGCTCCTGAGACTCGCTGAGCAAGATCTCGAAGGGCTCCATGTCCTGTTGGCGCAAAGGCACCCGGTCGAGGTGAATGTCCATGCCCACTTCGCCAGCCGCACTCATTTCGGAGGTGGAGCATGTGATGCCCGCGGCCCCCATATCCTGCATGCCGACGACGGCGGTGGTCTTCGAAAGCTCGAGGGTTGCTTCGAGGAGGAGCTTCTCCTGGAAGGGGTCGCCCACCTGCACCGAGGGCAAGTCGTCGGCACTTTCTTCAGTGATGTCCTTCGACGCGAAGGAAGCCCCTTGGATGCCGTCTTTGCCTGTGGCTGAACCCACGATGTACACCGGGTTGCCTGGACCGGCAGCCGTGGCTGAGATGATCTTGTCAGCTTCCAAAATGCCCACGGACATGGCGTTCACAAGGGGGTTGACTTGGTAGCTGGAGTCGAAGAAGACTTCGCCACCGACGATGGGCACCCCAAAGCTGTTCCCGTAATCGCCAATCCCTTTCACCACACCCTCCAGCAACCACTTGGTGCGGGGGTTGGAGAGGTCTCCAAAGCGCAGGCTGTTCAGCTGGGCAATGGGACGCGCGCCCATGGTGAAAATGTCACGGTTGATTCCGCCGACACCTGTGGCGGCACCTTGGTAGGGCTCGATGGCCGAAGGGTGGTTGTGGCTTTCAATCTTGAACGCACATCCCAAGCCATCGCCGATGTCCACGATGCCGGCGTTCTCTTCCCCCGCCTTGACAAGCATGTGAGGACCTTCTTTGGGGAGGGTCTTCAACCACTTGATGGAGTTCTTGTAAGAGCAGTGCTCACTCCACATCACAGAGTACACGCACATCTCTGTGAAATTGGGCGTGCGACCGAGGATGGTTTTGATTTGCTCAAACTCCTCCGGACGGAGGCCCATGTCTTGAGCTTGTTCGAGGGTTGCTGGGGCAATGGAAGCCTTCATGAATCGTGGGGACGGTGGGTTCGTTCGTCGTTGAATCTGACCCCAAAAATACGTCGACCCCCCGGGCCTGCCGCGCCGATTCCTTCCCTTTCTCTCCTTGTTTTCCACGACCTCTCCCCATCACTCCCGGGGCGGTGATTATTTTGCGGCATGCGCGTGGTGATTCAACGGGTAAGCAGGGCCGAAGTCCGCATCGCAGGAGATGTGGTCGGCCAGATCCAGCGCGGCTTTTGTGTGCTTGTCGGCATCGAGGATGCGGACAACGCAGAAGACGCCGACTGGCTTGCGGCCAAAATCGCCAAGCTTCGGGTCTTCAACGACGCCGAAGGCAAAATGAACGCGGACCTCGCCGAAGTGGATGGCCGCCTTTTGGTGGTCAGTCAATTCACCCTGCACGCCAAAACCAAAAAAAGCACCCCCATACCCACAACAACTCAAAACAACTAAAAC
>PKDW01000024.1 GCA_002863145.1 Flavobacteriales bacterium | reverse complement strand
AAAGTCTGTGCTGGAGGTGACGTCGGCATAAATGCGGTAAGTGGTGTAGCCGTCCAAGGAAGGGTCAATGGAGGCGTCGTGAGTCAAGACAGACTCGATGCTCACTCCTGTGAGCTGTGCAGTTGAGACCAAGATGCTTCCGATTGAAGCAATGATGAGCAAGAGCAGACGTTTCATAGCGACTTCTTTGGTTACCAGAAAGATAAGCGATTTGCGAAATCATGGGGATTGCCGCCCTTCGGGCGACGATGCCGGGACGGGGGCTGCTCACAACCCCAGAAAGCTCAAGCGCGCCTCTCGGCGCGCTTGCTGTTTTTGCACCCTTCGCCTCCGACTCAAGCAAGCTTGGTCGGATTCTTTGGGCACAAAAAAACCCCAAGCGTGTGCTTGGGGCTTTCTGGGGTTGGAGGTCCGAAGCGGATTCGAACCGCTGTAGCAGCTTTTGCAGAGCTGAGCCTAGCCACTCGGCCATCGGACCCTTTCCAAAGTGGTGAACCACCATGGGCTTGCGAATATACGAAAGTGGGTTCAGGAAGGTTTCACATTTGGGGGATAAATTCAGGAAAGACGGGTACAATGCAGGGGTCAAAGGGCTGAACGTCTGGGTTAGATTTGCCACATGAACGCTTGGAAATGGGTGCCCAATGCATTGACCCTTGGCAATTTGCTGGGAGGGGCCGTGGTGTGCTGGGCGGCGGCGTCGGGATCGTTTTTGGGAGAGGCTTTGGTGGCCGAGTGGACCGATTCCATGGTGTTGGGGATGAAGGAAACCTGGCCGACGGGTGCAGAGTCCCGTGGCTTGCAGATGGTGGCGGTGGTGTGGGTGCTCGCGATGTTCTGCGATGTGCTGGACGGATGGGCGGCGCGGAAGCTCGGCGTGGCCGGGCCGATGGGCGTGCAGCTGGACAGCCTTGCAGATGTGGTGACGGGGGGTGTGGCACCGGCGATGGTGGCGATGCGCCTGTTTCAAGGCGAAGGGGGTGCGGGGTTGACTTGCCAGATGGTGGCGTGCTTGGGTGTGGCGGCGGCGGCGGCGTACCGGTTGGCGCGTTTCAATGTGGCGGCGGAGAAGGGCACAGGAGGACCGTTTTTTGAGGGGTTGCCGGCGCCTGCTGCTGGCGTATTCTGGTTGGGAATGATGCTCACTTGGGGGGAGTTGCAAGGCGGGGCAAACGAATCGATGTCGACGAGTCTTGCTTGGATTGGGCTGGTGGTGGTGCCGCTGGCGATGGCAAGTCGTCGGAAAATGTGGGGGTTGAAAGGATGGGGTTTGAACCCGAGGGTCGATCAAATTCGCAGTGTCATGGTACCGATTGTTGTTGGAGTGGGTGTTGGAACTTGGTTTGGATGTGAAAGCGTGTTCCTTGCTGTGCCGCTGTGTTTACTTTTGTACCTCGGTTTGGCCATGGCAACGACGCCGCAGAGCCAATCGCATTGAGATTCACCTTTTACGCATTCACTGCACATGAAATTCCGCGCTGCCATCGACATCATGCCACTTCCCGCTTTGTTGGACCCCCAGGGAAAGGCCGTCAGCAACAACATGCCCAACATCGGGTTGCCGGACATCAGCAACGTCCGCATCGGCAAGCACGTGACCTTGGAGGTGGACGCCGACAGCCGTGAGGCGGCAGAAGGCCAGGTGAACGATGCGTGCACCAAGCTCCTCGTCAACGAGATCATGGAAGGGTTTACCTTCCGCCTCGAGGAGGTGTAAGTGTCAAATTTGACGGAAGACAGGGTCGAGGTCGGGTGACCTCTGGCCTTGACGTGCCGTGCGGTTCTGTTTAGCCGCAGGCCTGGTCGAAGTACAGCAAGAAGTCGAGGATGTCGTCCACGCCGACGAATCCGTCGCCGGTGAGGTCCTCTGTGCCCTGCATGGGGGTGCCGTTGTAGCTCGACAAAATGATGAGCAGGTCGTCGATGCCGCGGAAGCCATCGCCGTTGAGATCGGCTGTGCATGGCGCGGGTGCCTCGATGAGTGAACGGGCCATGTTCAGGGCGTGTTCGGCCACCTCGATGCCGATGCGGCGGCCGGGGAGGTCGTCGCAAGGCGGGTGGATGCCACCCCAAATGCGGGACAAGCTGCACTGGTCGGAGGCGTCGCCGTAGGTCGCCCATTGCAAGACGATGTCTTGGGAGGGCCCTTCTTCGAAGACGAGGAAGTCGTTGGCTGGGGCAGTGAACTCGCCCATGCCTCCTGGGAAGTAGGGATCACCGGTGATGGCGGTGAGGATTTCGGCCGCGGCACGGGAGAACGTGGAGTGCCCACTGACGTAGCCTGCGAAGGGAGGCGTCACAAACGAGGGACGCTGGTAAGGCCACCAGTTCTCAGCGAGAATCCAATCCACACCCGCTTCGTCGGTGTCGGGGTTGGCGATGTAGTCTGGGCCCATCCAAGCGCGGATCTTGAGCTTGTCGACGTCGCTGGCGCTGGGGAAGTTGAGGTCGCCAGGTGTGACCATTTCACAAAAGCCGTCGATGAGCGGAAGGCCGGTGACGTCGTAGTTGGGAAGCGAAGGGTCGGTGCACTGTCCGCGTCCTTGCATCCAACGGATGGCCGACACGGGGCGGATGTAATCGTACCATCCTTTGTGGCTCCAAGCGGCGATGGCTGCGTCGTGCATGGCTCCGCCCAAGGTGAAGTAGGCACACACCTCCCAGTCGAGGGCCGCCATCTCGTCGCCTTCGCCCATCCATCGGGCTTCGAAGTCGGTGTGGTCCATGACCCCGTTGAGGATGGTGAACCAGTGGCCGGGGGGCGTTTCGGAATCGGGTCCGTCGGCCCAAAACTCCGCAAGCACCCGGGCGTAGTCGCCGCGGGGCACCATTTGGGGTTCGTAGGCTTGGCCGGTGGCGGGGTTCACATCCCACCCCTGGCTGGCGTCGCCGCCTTCGTCCCAGTTGTAGAACTGGTCGTATTCCTCGTATTCAAGGTCAAACAGCGCCGGGTCCACGTTGCCCATCGAGGCGGGGCTGATGTCGAGCATGACGCCGTCCGTGGGGTCAAGGTGTTCGGACCAACGCAGTACCATGCCGTGGCCCCACGTGTAGGGGTCGTCGATGCCTTGGGCGTAGTTCAAGTCCACGAGGGGCGGCGCACCTTGGTCGATCCACACGGGATACGGCCACCCGTCGTTGGCGAAGTGCAGGGTCATGGTGCTGTCGGGCAGCCCAAACGGCGTCACGTTCCCCCACTCCGGGCTCAGGAACGGTGGCGTCTCCGTTTCTGGGATGCCACTCTGTCCCACAAAAGTGCTCAGGCTGATGCTCTGCCAGCGGTTGGGCTGCACAAGCCAGGGGTTGCCTGCCACAGACTCGATGAACAACTCTGGGTTGGAAGGCGTGTAGTGCTGGTTGGCGTGGCCGTTGGCTTCGTTGCTGCCGTCCGCGGTGCCGTAAGCCATCACTTGTTGCGCGATGAAGTTGCCGAGGGCCGCGGGGCCATCGTTGAGGTAGTCGATGCTTTGGAAGCTGTTGACGCCTCCCGCCATCGCAAACTGCTGGTAGAGCGCCATCAACGTGGCGGTGCCTCCAGGGGAATCCAAAAAGCGGTTCCAAAGCAGTCGATAAGACGCGTAGTTGATGGCCGTCTCTTGGGCCCATCTGCGGGACGCATCGTCTTCGATGTAGGGAAGCTCCACCTCCACCAAGAATGGCGTGGCCACCGAGTCGTACGCCGCCCAGGCATCGTAGCAAGCCATGGACCAGTGGTGCAAGTTCCGGGCGTGAATGGTGGGGCGGGCGAGGTCGTTTCGGATGGCGTGGAGCAAGGTCTCGTTCCACTCGCGCACCACCGTCGTTTCGTTGGATCCTTGACCCCAAACCGAAGGCACAAAACCTCCCCAGCAGGCCGCGAACATCGCGACCATCCAAGGCGTCCTCAGCAGGGTGTTGTGGGTCAAGTTGAGCATGTACGTTGTCAGTTCCCGCGAATGCAGGAGTATGAATTTACATAAATCCCACCCAAAAGTCCGGAAGAACCACATTAAGAATGTGTGACTTACGTTGCAACGTGCACGCAGTCAGGCGGATTCAGAAAAATTATAACCAGCCCGCGGCGCTCAGCAGCGCGAATACGGCGGCGGGGTCTAGGGGGCCTTCAATCACCGCCAACCGGTCGCTCCACGCGCGGCTGTCCTCCTTGTACACGCCCCACAATGGCGCGTCGTCGTTGCCCGCAAAACGCCTTGGTTCTTGCCGGAATGTGTACGCAATGTCCAGGGGGAAACGGGAGTCGCCCATGAAGATTTGGGCGTCCTCAAAGGTGTAGAGGATGGCGTCCGAGAACCCGCTGTCGCCGAGGTAGAGCTTGTTGTCACGAAGCGTGTAGGCCACGTCCAACGCGCTGGTCGAGTAGCCTTGGAAGATGCGGACCTCGTCCCACATGTTGTCGGCTTGGAGCGTGAAGACAATGTCGCCGGACCAATGGTTGCCCATCCGGACCACGCCGCCGTCGAGGTGGGCGACCATGTCTCGCCACACGAGGTTGTCGTCGGGGTAGAGGTGCACACGGCCTTGGCCCCAGGCCACCGCGGCCGAGGTCAAACAGACAAGAAGAAGACTGATTCGCGCGATCACATAGCCAAGGTCGCCACAGATTCGGCGACTTTCCAAGCGTGGGTGAGGTCGTTGACCAAATCCTTGGGATGTTCCAAGCCGATGGACAGCCTCACAAAGCCTTCGGTGATGCCGGTTCGGGCTTTCACATCGGCAGGCACCCCGGCATGGGTCATGCTGGCGGGGTGTTCGGCGAGGCTTTCCGTCGATCCGAGGCTCACGGCCAACTTGAAGACCTGAAGGGCGTCGAGGAAGGCAAAGGCGCCTTCGCGACCGCCCGGCACGTGGAGGCCAATCATGGCCCCACCTCCGCGCTGTTGCGCTTCTGCGGTTGCCACGTCCTGTCCCATGTTGGCCAAGTCTTCAGACCACGCGGATTTCACGTTCTCGCCCCCGCAGAGTTCGCGAAGGTGGTTCAGCACGTGTCCCGCAGTGCGTTGCTGGTGCTCGACGCGAACGTGCAGGGTTTCCATGGAACGGGCGAGCATCCATGCCGTCCACGAATCAATGGTTCCTCCGAGGAAGGTGCGGTATTCCTTGACCTTGGCCACAATGTCGGCCCCGCCGGAGGCACCACCGGCGATGAGGTCGCTGTGGCCGCCGAGGTATTTGGTGGCGGAGTACAGGACGAGGTCAGCGCCCTCTTCGAGCGGACGCTGCAGGATGGGGCCGAGGTAGGTGTTGTCCACCATCACGACAATGCGGTGATCCTCGGTGCTGTGTTGGGCGGCCCACTCGGCTGCGGTGCGAATCCGTTGGATTTGCATGGTGGGGTTGGCCGGGGTCTCGAGGTAAATGAGGCCATGTCGCTGTCCGCCGAGGTCTTCGAGGGTGGGGTCAAGTTGGTCGAGGTCGTCAATCTCAGTCACTGAACGGCCCATGGTGGGCATCACTTCTTCGAGGAAATGTTGGGTTCCGCCATAGAGGGGCCCCACAAACCAAACGGGACGGTCGGCGCCCGACCACGCGAGCAGCGCCGTGGAAATCGCGGCCATGCCACTGCCGAAAAGCGCAGCGTCTTCGCTGTCGTCCCACGCCGCAAGGCGCTGCTCGGCCATCGTGATGGTGGGGTTGCCAAGGCGGCTGTAGATGAAGCCTTCGGGTGGCGTCTCTGCGCCCTCCACCCCGTAGGCCGCTTCCATGTGTGCGGCGCCGGTGTGGGCGTCTGGGAACACGAAGGTGGAGGCGGGGTGCATGGGTGGCTTGACAGCCATCTGGGCGTCCGAAGGACGGTGGCCGGCGAACATGGCGCGGGTCTCGAGGTGCTTCTTCATGAGGTCAAGTTGGCATCATTGTTCTTTGTTCGATTCTATATTTAGAACAAATGTGAGATATTTGAGCAAATTAATGTCATTTGTTTTGTTTAACTGATGTTTTGATTGAACAACGTTGAACAAACATCTTTGGCCATGGACGCACTCGACAAAACCATTCTGGAGCACCTCGAATTTGACGGGCGAAGCAGCATGCAGGACCTCAGTGAACTCACGGGCCTCAGCCGCAGTGCAGTGTTTACGCGGGTCAAGCGGATGGAGGACCAGGGGGTGATTGCGGGCTACACGGTTCGGGTGAATCGGAAGAAGCTTGGCATGGAGATTCGGGCGTACTGCAACGTGACGCTCAAGCTTCATGAACGCGAGTTGCTGGAGGAGTTCGAAGGCAACATTGGCCGGCACCGGGAGGTGCGGTCGTGTTTTCACCTGACGGGGTCGTTTGACTACCTCGTGGAAGTGGAGGTCCCCAACATGGAGGCATACCACCGCTTCATCACGCAGCGCCTGGCGGCGATGCCCAACATCGCCACGGTCCAAAGCATGTTCGTCATGAAGGACATCCTCCACAAGTAAGGAAGCCCGCTATCCGCAGCCGCGCTTCAGGCGTCGATGGCCGCGATGCCGGGAAGGGCTTTGCCTTCGAGGACTTCGAGCATGGCGCCACCGCCCGTGCTGACGTAGCTCACGTCACCGGCGAGTCCTGCCTTGTTGATGGCCGCCACAGAGTCGCCGCCCCCAATGAGCGTGAAAGCGTTGTGGTTGGCGGTCACCTTGGCCAAAGCGGCAGCGACGTCGTTGGTTCCGCCTGCAAAGGCCTCCATCTCAAACACCCCCATGGGGCCGTTCCACAGGATGGTGCGGCTTTCGAGGACGGCTTCCACAAAGCGCTTCCGGCTCTCCGGGCCGATGTCGAGGCCCATCCACGTGCCGGGGATGGCGTCGGTTCGGTGGACCGCGGTGTTGGCGTCTGGCGCAAAGTCGTCCGCACACAACGCGTCTTGGGGAAGGAGGAATTCGGTGCCTGCGGCCTCGGCTTTGGCCAAAATTGCGCGCGCCTTGTCCAACATGTCGTCTTCCACGAGGCTCGTGCCGATGCTGCCACCTTGCGCCTTCACAAACGTGTAAGCCATGCCGCCGCCGACAATCAACTTGTCCACGCGGTCGACGAGGTTCTCGAGGATGCTCAGCTTGCTGCTGACCTTGGCGCCACCGATGATCGCAAGCAGCGGCTTGGCCGGAGTGGACAGCACCTTTTGGAGGGCCTCCACTTCCCCTTGCATGAGCAGTCCAAACGCCTTGTCCTCCGGGAAGAACTTCGCGATGACCGCCGTCGATGCGTGGGCGCGGTGGGCTGTGCCAAATGCGTCGTTCACGTACACGTCTCCGCTCTCGGCGAGTTGGCCTGCAAAGAACTCGTCGCCGGCTTTTTCCTCCTTATGAAAGCGCAGGTTTTCGAGCAGGGCGACTTCACCTGATTGAAGCGATTGCGTGACGTCCAGGGCCTTGTCGCCCACACAGTCCTCGGCAAACTTCACCGGCTTGCCCAAGAGGTTGGACAAGGTGGGCACGATGTGCCTCAAAGACAAGTCTGCACTCGGTCCCTTGGGGCGGCCAAGGTGGCTCATCAACACCACGGAAGCGCCGCTGTCGAGCAGGGCTTGGATGGTGGGAATGGCGCGTCGGATGCGGGTGTCGTCGGTGACGTTTTGGGCGCCGTCCAAGGGCACGTTGAAATCCACGCGCACGAGGGCGCGCTTGCCTTGCAGGTGGAGTTCGGAAAGGGTCATGGGGTCAAATGGGGCTGGTCAATCACAGATGCAAAGTCAGGGTCACACTTGGAACAAAGAGGCCATGCTCACCAAGCCGTCGACGTAGGCGGTCAGGTCGGCAATGGCGATGCGCTCTTGCTTCATGGTGTCGCGGTTGCGTACGGTCACGGCGTGGTCCTCGAGGGTGTCGTGGTCCACCGTGATGCAGAGTGGCGTGCCAATGGCGTCTTGGCGACGGTAGCGACGGCCAATGGCGTCTTTCTCGTCGTACTGGACGTTGTGGTGCAGTTGCAGTTGCGCGAGGATTTCGCGTGCCTTCTCGGGCAGGCCGTCCTTCTTGATGAGCGGCAAAACGGCAGCCTTGACCGGAGCCAAGGCGAAGGGGATGGACATCACCGTGCGCGCGCTGCCGTCTTCGAGCGTCTCCTCGCGGAGGGCGCTGCTGAGGACGGCGAGGAACATGCGGTCGAGGCCAATGGACGTCTCGAGCACATAGGGTACGTAGCTCTCCTGCGTCTCGGGGTCGAAGTAGCGCAACTTTTTGTTGCTGAACGCTTCGTGTTGCTTGAGGTCAAAGTCCGTCCGCGAGTGGATGCCTTCGAGTTCTTTGAAGCCCATCGGGAAGTTGAATTCGATGTCGCACGCGGCGTCGGCGTAGTGGGCGAGCTTGACGTGGTCGTGGAAGCGGTAGTTCTCCTCGCCGAGGCCGAGGGCCTTGTGCCAGGTGATTCGGGCTTCTTTCCAGTGGTTGTACCATTTCTCTTGCGTGCCGGGCTTGATGAAGAATTGCATTTCCATCTGCTCGAATTCACGCATGCGGAAGATGAACTGGCGCGCGATGATCTCGTTGCGGAAGGCCTTTCCGATCTGCGCAATTCCAAACGGCAACTTCATCCGTCCGCTCTTTTGGACGTTCAGGTAGTTCACGAAGATGCCTTGTGCCGTTTCGGGACGGAGGTACACCACGCCCGAGTCGCCGCTGACGGCGCCGAGCTCGGTCTTGAACATCAGGTTGAACTGACGCACGTCCGTCCAATTCTTCGACCCGCTGACAGGGCAGGTGATGCCGAGGTCTTCGATGAGGGTCTTCACAGCCGCAAGGTCCTCGGCGTCCATCGCCGCTTTGAAGCGAGCATGGATGGAGTCGATGTCGCCCTGGCGGCGCAGGACTTGCGGGTTCGTGCTGCGGAACTGGGCTTCGTCGAAGTCCTCGCCGAAGCGCTTCTTCGCCTTGGTGACGTCCTTGTTGATTTTGGCCTCAATCTTGGCGATGTGCTCCTCGATCAGGACGTCGGCGCGGTAGCGCTTCTTGCTGTCCTTGTTGTCAATGAGCGGGTCGTTGAAGGCGTCGACGTGGCCGGAAGCCTTCCAGGTCGTGGGGTGCATGAAAATCGCGGCGTCGATGCCCACGATGTTCTCGTTCATGCGGACCATGGCTGTCCACCAGTACTGCTTGATGTTGTTCTTCAGCTCGCTGCCGAGTTGCCCGTAATCGTAGGCGGCGCTCAGTCCATCGTAAATCTCGCTGCTGGGAAAGACAAACCCGTACTCTTTCGCGTGGCTGATGATTTTCTTCAATCCGTCTTCGCTCATGTCTTCGTGTGTTTTGAGGAGGCGAAACGTCTGAGGGGCTGCGCGCTCCGCGCGCGAAGGTACGCCGCGGGTCGGACACCCCAAGTTTTGTTCCTGTTACATTTGCGGCCATGAACGTCGGCATCCTTGGAAGCGGGAGTTGGGCCACAGCCATCGCCAAAATGCTGTGCCACAACGTCGGCACCCTCCACTGGTGGGTACGTGGCCAAGAGACGGCCGACGAGCTGATGACCTACGGCCACAACCCGAGGTACATCCAGAGCATCAGCCTCCCCAAGGACAAACTCCGTGTCACCACCGACATGCAAGCGGTGGCGGATGCCTGCGACGTGCTCGTGGTCGTCATCCCGAGCTTGCACCTCGACAGCGCATTTCGCGAGCGAAACATCACGGGGATGGAGGGCAAGATTTTGTTCTCGGCGATCAAGGGCATGGTGTCGGAATACGACAGCATTCCGGCACGGTATCTGCACAAAGCGTTTGGGACGCCCTACGACAACATCGGCATCATCTGCGGGCCATGTCACGCAGAGGAAGTGGCGCGCGAGAAGCTGAGCTACTTGACGGTGGCCTGCCCCACATTGACCCATGCGGAGTGGCTCGCCGAGCGCCTGGAAACCCGCTACATCCGGGTCCAAACGAGCGACGACGTCTTCGGCGCCGAGCTCGCAGCAGTCCTGAAAAACGTCTACGCCATCGCGGCGGGCATCGCCCACGGTCTGGGGTACGGCGACAACTTCATCAGCGTCCTCGTGAGCAACGCCAGCCAGGAGATGAAGCGGTTTCTCGCCGCCGTTCACGAAATCGACCGCGACGTCAAGGGCAGCCCTTACCTGGGCGACTTGCTCGTCACGGCTTACAGCATACACAGCCGAAACCGAACCCTCGGCACCATGATTGGCAAGGGCTACACCGTGAAGTCGGCCATCCTCGAAATGGACATGGTGGCAGAGGGTTTCACAGGCTCGCAAGGCATCCACGCCCTGAACCAAAAGTTCGATGTCGACATCCCCATCGCCGAAGCTGTTTACCGCATTCTTCACGAGAAAATGGCGCCGTCCATCGAGATGCGCCTGCTCAGTGACGAGTTGTCATAAGGTTTTTTGGCGCGGCCCATGGGGCAACCTGAGCGCGCGCTGCGCTGTTTTCACGTTGCTCCGAATCTTATTTTCGTGATGATGACCCGCCTCCAAGCATGTGCGTGTGTGGTCTCGGGACTCGCGTGTTGCGCGCCCTTGACCGCCCAAAACCATGGCCTCCATTGGCTTCCAAACGAGGGCCAGTGGGACGTGCCTGCGCAGATGCGTGCGGAATGGGCAGGTGGTGTCACGTGGCTGGAATCGGATGGGATGAACGTGTGGATGGCTGGAGACGGTTACGCGGAATTGTGGGACCACCACTTCGAAGGGGCGACCGCGCCCTCGGGCGATTTGGTCAGCCACGGCTGGCGCATGACTTGGGAAGGTACGTCCGCGCATCCCGTGCATGAATCCATGACGGAAGCCAGCCACCGCGTGAACATTTACAAGGGCCAAGACCCTTCGCAGTGGGCGGAAGGCCTTGTGCCAGAGACCCGCTTCAAAATGCACGACGTGTGGCCAGGCATCGACCTGCGGGTGGGACCGCGTGCGCCCGGCGACCGCGCCGACGTGCTTGGTCCGGGGTGGAAAGAAGATTGGATGGTGCAGCCCGGGGCCGACCCAGCCCAGGTGGCCATCCGTCACGAGGGTGTGACCCTCGAAGTTCAAGAGGACGGCAGCATTTGGGTTCAGTTGGGAGAAACCGGCGAGGCCCGGTTGGGCGCCCCCTACGCTTACCAAAACGTGAACGGCGCCCTCAAAAGCGTGGAGGTCAGTTACTTGCTCGAGGGTCAGGTTGTGCGGTTTGACGTGGGTGACTACGATCCGACATTTCCCCTGGTGCTCGACCCCGACATTGTTTTCTCGACTTACATCGGCGCGACGCAACCCAACTGGGGATTCACGGCGGCGTACGACGACGACGGGCGCGCGATGGGGGGCACGGCTCTCTGGGACGGGGACTTCGGCACCTACCCCACCACGGCAGGCGCCATCAGCACGGAGATGACCTTCGACACCGCACCGTTCGATTGCGGACTTTCGGTGTTCAATCCGGACGGGACCGCCCTCGAATACAGCACCGTGTTTGGCGGGTCCAACCTCGACGTTCCCTCGAGCATCGTGACGGACAGCCAGGGCGCGATTTACGTGTTGGGCACCACGGGCTCATCCGACTTTCCCATCACGGCCGGTGCGTTTGACGAAACGTTTTGCGCCAACGGCAACCTGAACCTCGACGCGTGCTGCAACTACCCAGGTGGCGGTGGGTTGCCCATGGGATCGAGCTTGTTCGTGATGAAGTTTGCCCCGGCGGCAGGGGGAAGCAACTTGGAGTCGTCCACGTTCATTGGCGGTTGCAACGGGCCGTCCGGGGTGAACCGCGGCGACGTGCTCGCCTACAACTACGGTGATGTGTTTCGGGGCGAAATCAACGTGGACGCCCAGGACCGGCCGTGGGTGGCCAGTGTGACAGGCGCCTCTGATTTTCCCGTGGTCAATGCGCCTTTCCCGGCCTACGGCGGTGGGTCCACGGACGCGGTGTTGTTCCGGCTGTCAAACGATTTGAGTGCCCTGGAGTGGTCGACGTTTGTAGGTGGAAGCTCCGCAGATGCGGCGTACGGCGTGCAGTTCACGCCAGGGGGCGAACCGGTCCTTTGTGGGGGCACGACGTCGGGCAATTTCCCCACCCAAGCCGACGGGGACGACACGACGTTTGGCGGTGTGGCGGATGGTTTTGCCCTGCGGTTCGCCGCGGGCGGGGGCGCGCCGACGGGCGGGACGCTGTTTGGCACCAACAACTACGACCAGGCCTACTTCGTGCAGGTGGATGCCATTGGGCAGGTGTACCTCTTCGGCCAGAGCATTGGCAACAAGCCCGTCTCTGCAGGCACGTACAGCGACAGCCCGCAGGCGGGCCAATTTGTGGCGTGTTATGCGCCGGCGCTGGACGAATTGGTGTGGCACACGCGCATCGGCGACCCGGGCAACGTGGGCAGCATCGACATCAGTCCCACCGCCTTCCTCGTCAGCGATTGCGGGGAGATCTACATGAGCGGATGGGGTGGGGCGACCAACAACTCCAGTCCATTCATTTTCTCGTCGGGCACCAACGGGATGCCAACCACGGACGACGCATTCCAAACCGGCACCAACGACGGCGATTTCTGGCTTGGGGTGATGAATCCGGGAGGCACAGAATTGAGCTACGCCACTTTCTTTGGCGGGGGCACCTCGGCCGAACACGTGGACGGAGGCACTTCGCGCTTTGACAAAGACGGTACGGTGTACCAAGCCATGTGCGCGGGGTGCGGGGGTAACAGCGACATGCCCACCACCACGGGCGCATGGAGTTCCACCAACGACAGCTTCAATTGCAACCTGGGCTTGTTCAAGTTTGAGCTGGGCGAACTTGATGTGGGCATCGACGTGGCCACCGAAGGCATCCTGTGCGACGGGCTCGATGTGGCGTTTGAAAACACGAGCACGCTGGGCTACAACTACCTGTGGACGTTTGACGACAGCGAAATCAGCACAGAGTACGAGCCCACGCACACCTTCTCGAGCCCGGGGTCGTACACCGTGATTTTGACGGTCACCGACCCGGCCGGGTGTTTGGAGCCCGTGAACGCGGAGATCGAAGTGAACATCCAACAGCCGCCCTCGCCTGTCATTATGCCTGTGGACCCGGTGTGCGAAGGGGAGGAGGTGCAGCTCATCGCCAACGGCACCTCAGAGATTGTGTGGACACCGCATCCGCTCATTGAGGACATCAACGTTCCGGTCCAAAACATCACGCCCCCCGTCGGATCCACCACGTTCAGCGTGACCGACGAAAACAACTGCGGCATTGGAGAGGCGTCCATCACGGTGGTGGTGCAAGCCGTGGCGGCGGAAGTGACCCCCTCTTCGACGGCGATTTGCTTGGGCGAAAGCGTGCCGTTGATTGCGGAAGGCGCGGCCAACGCCACATGGTTCCCCACAGCGGGAATCGACAACCCCAACGCCACCACGGTGCTTGCGTCGCCCACGACGACGACGACCTACACCGTGCAACTGACTGACAACATCGGGTGCACGGGAGAAACCGAGGTGACGGTGTCGGTGGTGCCTGGACCTCCGGGCGACCAGGTCTATCCGTCGGTGGAGATTTGTGCAGGGTTTGGGGTGCAGCTTCCCGGCGCGGAAGGCGATGCGTGGTTGTGGAGTCCATCGGGCCCGTTGAACGATTCTGGGCTGCAATTCCCATATGCGTCGCCCGAGGCCACCACGACCTTCACGGTGGACATCCAGAACATTTGTGGGATCGGCACCGATGAAATCACCGTCGAAGTTCGAATCCCCGAAGCCTACGCCTCGGAAGATGGTGGGATGTGCCGGGGAGAGGTGTTCGAGATTTCGGCCGAGGGCAACGACCCCAACTCGACCTTCACATGGGTGCCGGCAGACCTTGTGAGCTCGCCCGGCAACGCCACCACCACGGTCTTCCCCAACTTCACCCAAACCTTCACCGTGTTTGTCACCGACAGCGAAGGCTGCACGGCGAGCGACGACGTCACGGTTTACGTGACCCAACCTCCGGGCATCAGCGCCGGCCCGGACTTCGAAGTGGCGTGGCTGGACACTGTACAATTGTTGGGACAAGCACCCGGCTTGGATGTGTTTTGGACGCCTTCCGAAAACCTGGATTGCAGCACCTGTTTGAACCCCACCTTGACGGTGGTCGAACCAGGGTGGTACGTGCTCCAAGCCGTCGACACGACGGGTTGTCCGGGGCGCGACTCGGTCTTTGTGGACTTGTTCTACCCCGTGTACGTGCCCACCAGTTTCACGCCCAACAACGACGGCATCAACGACGTGTTCAGGGTGGAAGGCGAGGACATCCGCGGGTATTGGATGAAGATTTTCAACCGGTGGGGCGAGTTGGTGTTTTATTCAGACGACCTCGAGCAGCCTTGGCAGGGCAACGTGGAGGAGGGTGCGTACTACGCGCCCGATGGGGTCTACCTCTACCAAATCCGCATCGAGCGTGAGTCCGGTCCCGTGCTGCTCGAGGGCCACGTTCATTTGCTCAGGTGACTACCCACAGGAACATGTGGGTAGCTTGAGGGAGATGCTCCTTGATTCTTGAAGCCTTCGTTATACCTTGCCTTCATGGATTCACTGCGCCTTTCTTCCCCGTTGACGCACCGCGATGTGTTGAGCGTGTTGCCGGGCATGTTTTGGGATCACGATTGCGTGATGCTGCCCGGCTTGGGAGGGTTTGTGTGCAATCCTCGATCGGCTTGGTACGACGAGGCCAAACGCCAAATCGTCCCGCCCTCCCGCGACGTCCTATTCAATGCGCGGTTGACCACCAACGACGGCTTGGTCGCCAACGAACTCATGGCGAAGCGCGGCGTGATGTACCCCGAAGCTCTGAAGGCCGTCGAATCCTTGGTGGGGCACCTCCAGCAGCAACTGGAGGCCGGGACCACAGTGGAACTTCCGGGATTGGGCAAGCTGTACCGCGAGGAAGACCAGCAGGTCCGCTTCATGGCCGATGCCGAGTTTGAACGCATGCTCCAGTCGTTTGGCCACGCCAGCATCCCGCTCGTGGCACGCGAGGTCGCTGTGCCAAAATCAGTGACCGCCACCCCGAAAGTGGTGAACGCTCCGTCGCCGGAGCCTGCGGTTGCGAGGCCCAGCGAAGAAGCCCGCGTCATTCCGTTCCGCGTGCAATTGGCCCGTGCAGCGGCAGCAGTGGCCATCCCTCTGACCCTGGCTGGGGCGTATTTGCTCGCCGACCCTGCAGGCAACGAGACCTTGCTTGGAAGCCATCCGCTGTGGAATGCGGTACCTGTGACGGCCACTTACGCGCCTGTGGAACGCGACGCGGATGTGGCAGCCATGGCAGAAGCCGTGCAGACCAAGCAAGGCGAGTCGATTGAGGCCTTTGTCACGCGCACGGCGTGGGAGGGCCTGATCGAGTTCGACGTCCATGAAGGACGACCTGCAACGGGCGGATTGCGCGTCATGGTTCCCGCCAAGCCTGATTCCGAAGCCCCGCAGCCGGTGGTTGAAGCCGTGGTTGTGGAAGAGGCCGAGGCGCCGGTCGTTTCTGACGCTCCAGAACCGATTCCCGTACCGATTCCCGCACCGAAACCTGCCCCTTCCCCAGTGGCCAAGTCGGCACCTGTGAACTTCATGATTGTGGGTGGGGCGTTTGGTGTGCAAGCCAACGCAGAAAAGCTCGCCTCTTCCATGCGCGACGAAGGCTTTGACACCTCGCTGCACTACCAAAACCACAATGGTTTGACGGTGGTGTCCATGGGGGGATATGCGACGGAAGCCTCGGCGCGCGAAGCGTTGGCGGATGCCCGGGCACGTGGGCACGAAAAGGCCTGGCTGAAGCGCCTCTGAACCCATGTTGAATCAACCCGTCGCGCTGGACGGTCTCGACGCCGTCATCCTGGACTTCGGCGGGGTGCTGTACGACATCGATTACGATGCGCCACCCAAGGCCTTTGCAGCGTTGGGCGATCCGGACTTCGCCTCGCTGTACCATCAAGACGCCCAATCGACGTGGTTCGATGACCTCGAGACAGGACGGCTCGATCGGGAAACGTTCTACGGCCATTTGGCCGAGCGCTGCCACCTCGGCACCACTTCAGACCAAATCCACGAAGCCTGGTGTTGCATCCTGACGGGCATGCCCCCCGCACGGGCGGACCTCGTGACCGCTTTGGGTGCGCGCACGCGCTTGTTCCTGCTCAGCAACACCAACGCCATTCACGCGGCAGTGTTCGAGGCGGATTTGCAAGCGACCCTGCCGGATGTCTCTGCGTTTTGGGGTGCGTTCGAGCAGGCGCATTACAGCCACGAGTTGGGCCTCAAAAAGCCGCATCCAGAGACCTTCCTGGCGGTATGTGAAAAACACGGACTCGCGCCGGGGCGTACCTTGTTTTTGGACGACAGCATCCAGCATGTGGAAGGCGCGCACAAGGCGGGCCTTCACGCGCATTACCTCGACTTGTCCCGAGAGGACTTTGGGGGGTGGATGTTGCGGATGGGTTGGCGTCCCTGAGTTGTCTCAGACCTCGCCCTTCAAGCCCTCGAACAGGGTGTCGAGCTCGTGGTGCTTTTCAGAGGGAACGGGCGTCGCTCCTTGTTCCAAAATCAAAAACAGTTCCTGTCCGCGGGCTTCCTCCGGGTAGCCCTTCGAGCCTTGAAAGCGCGTGCCTTCCGGGTCGATGCGCAGGAGCTGGGCTTCCTGTTCCCCAAACTTGAAATACCACGTGTCGCCCCCGTCATGCCGTTCGAGGTAGGTCAGGCGTGACGTGGTGGTTTCCCAAAACATCGTGCTGAATTCCCCAATGAGTTCCTCCACCCGTGCGGGCTCCTCGGAGGAGACGCGCCCCCACTCCGTTGCGGCAATGCCTTGCGAGGCGAGGAACCGCGCGAATTCCAGCTCCAAGCCTTGAAGCTCTTCCCGTGTGAGGTTCCGAAAGCGACGTGGTGCGGCCATCGTTAGTCCTCGATGCCTTCGAGCATGAACATGAAGGCGTATTCGAGGGCGACTTCCTTGATGCGCTCGAAGCGTCCTGAGGCGCCACCGTGGCCGGTCTCCATGTTGCAGTCCATGATGAGCAGGTTGTCGTCCGTCTTCACGTCGCGCAACTTGGCGATCCACTTGGCGGGCTCCCAGTATTGCACTTGGCTGTCCCAGTATCCCGTCGTGATGAGGGTGTGGGGGTAGTCTTTGGCTTCCACGTTGTCATACGGGCTGTACTGCATGATGTAGTCGAAGTACGCCTTGTCTTTGGGGTTGCCCCACTCGTCAAACTCAAACGTCGTCAGCGGAATGCTTTCGTCAAGCATGGTGTTGATGACGTCCACGAAGGGCACGGCTGCGATGACGCCGTTGAACAGGCCAGGCGCCATGTTCATCACGGCACCCATCAACAAGCCGCCTGCGCTTCCGCCCATGGCGTACATGTGGTCGGGGCTGGTGAAGCCCGCATCCACCATGGCCTGACCGCAGTCGATGAAGTCTTGGAAGGTGTTGAGTTTGTTGAACAGCTTTCCGTCCTCGTACCAGCCGCGGCCCATTTCGCTGCCGCCACGGATGTGGGCAATGGCGTAGACAAACCCGCGGTCGAGCATGCTCAAACGCGCCACAGAGAAGCTGGCGTCCATGCTGTACCCGTAGCTGCCGTAGGCGTAGAGGAGGAGGGGGTTTTGGCCGTTGCGCTCCAACCCTTTGCGGTACACGATGCTCACGGGCACCTTCACGCCGTCGCGGGCCTCCACCATCATGCGCTCGCTGACGTAGTTGGCCGGGTCAAACTCGCCGCCCAACACCTCCTGCTGCTTGAGGGTTTCGATGTCGCCTGTGGTGAAGGTGTATTCGAGCACGCTGTTGGGCGTGGTCATCGACGCGTAGCTGTAGCGCAAACGGTCCGTATTGAAGTCGGGGTTGGCGCCCACGTAGGCGGTGTATGCGGGGTCATTGAAGGGGATGTAAACATCCGCGCTTCCGTCCCAGCGCTTGATGCGGATGCGGTTGAGGCCCTCTTGGCGTTCCTGCACCACGAGGTAGTCGTTGAAGATGTCGATGCCCTCGAGCAAGACGTCGTCACGGTGGGGCAAGACGTCCTCCCAGTTGTCGTAGCCGGTGGCGTTCACGGGGGTCTTCACCAGCTTGAAGTTCTTGGCGTCGCGGTTGGTCACGATGTAGAAGTGGTCGCCGTAATGGCTGATGTCGTACTCCAAATCGCGCTCGCGCTTTTGGATGACCTTCCACTCGCCGTTGGGGGTGTTGGCATCGAGGTACCACCACTCCGTGCTGACGGTGGTGCTGGTGCCAATGACGAGGTACTTCTCGCTTTTGGTTTTGCCGATGCCGCAAGAGAAGGTCTCGTCCTTTTCTTCAAACACCAGCACGTCTTCGCTGACGTCGGTGCCCAAGACGTGCTTGTAAACCTGGAATGAACGCAGGGTCATGGGGTCCTTCTTGGTGTAGAAGAGGGTCTTGTTGTCGTTGGCCCATGTCGCGCCGCCCGTGGTTTCCGGGATGCGGTCTTCGAAGAGTTCGCCTGTGCGAAGGTCCTTCACGTAGAGGGTGTACTGGCGACGGCTCACGGTGTCCACCCCGTAGATGAGGAGGTTGTTGTCGGGGCTGACGCTGCGGCCGCCCACGGCGAAGTAGCTGTGTCCCTCGGCCAAGGCGGGCTGGTCGAGCATGACCTCTTCCTCGGCTTCCATGGTGCCTTTTTTGCGGCAGGTGTAAGGGTATTCCTTGCCCTCTTCGTAGCGGCTGTAGTACCAGTAGCCCTTGTCGAGGACGGGCACGCTCTCGTCGTCCTTCTTGATGCGCCCCACGATCTCGTTGTACAGCTTGGTCTGGAGGGTCTTGGTGGGCGCCATCACCTCTTCCTTGTAGCCGTTTTCGGCTTCGAGGTAGGCCACGACTTCCGCGGTTTGGGCGTCGGGTTCACTCGCTTCTTTCTGCGCGTCACTCAGGCGCATCCAGAAGTATTCGTCTTGCAATTGCAAGTCGTGGATGTCCGTGGTGTGTGGCTTTTGGGCCGCGTCAGGAGGTGTGGGGAGTGCGGACGCTTTGGTCACGTAGTCAGAGGTTTTCATGTCTTGAGAAGGGGTGTTGCAGCCGAGGGAAAAGGCCCAAACCGCCAAGGCGGTCGCACCGAAAAGTCGCTTGTTCATTTCAATGAGTTTTGCCCGTACACGTCGTGCGGGTGTGCGAAGATACGGGCAGAATTGGCGCCTTCAGATGGGCAAGTCCCCAGCCTGAATGAGCTGCTCGATGGCCACCAAATCCTCGGGGGTGTCGACCGCGGGCGTGAGGTGCGTGGTCGTGCCGACGTCGATGCGCCAGCCGTGGTCGAGCCACCGCAATTGTTCGAGTCGTTCGCGTTGCTCAAGCGGCGTGGGGCTCAATTGCACCAGAGCCTCCAACGCCGTGCGCGTGAACCCATACAGTCCGACGTGCTGCAGCCACGGTCCGTCCCCATGGGGAAGGGGGCTGCGGCTGAACATTTGGGCGCGGCCCTTGAGGTTTCGGACCACTTTGACGCGATGTGGCGATTGGATTTCAGGGTCGGCGGGCATGGATTTGGCCAGGGTCACCACAGCGGCATCTGGCTTGCGCAACATGTCGGCGAGCTGGGTGATTTGCTCCGGATGCACGAAGGGCTCGTCGCCTTGGATGTTCAAGACGGCGTCCACGTGAGCCCCCTCCGCTTCCAAGGCCACCACGGCTTCGTGGCATCGCATTGTCCCGTTGGGGCAGTCCTGGGAGGTCATGACCACGTGCCCTCCAAATTCCCGCACGACCGAAGCGATGCGTTTGTCGTCCGTGGCCACCACAACCTTGTCGCATGCGCCTGACGCTGCCACGCGCGTGTGCACGCGCTGAATCATGGGCAAGCCTGCCACGGAAGCGAGTGGTTTGCCGGGGAAACGCGTCGAGCCGTGACGCGCAGGGATGACAGCCAAGATGTTCATGTCAGGAAGGGATCCAATCCCGTGCTATTTGATTTCGTAGGTGTACACGAGGTTCACAAGCCTCGGCGACTCAATGGCCAACGGTCGGATGCTGTACTCGGCGTTGGTCAGGTTGCTGACGACAAGGGACATTTTGTGGTGATCCGAGAGGTTGATGCCCGCACGGAAATCCCAAATCCAAGGCAACTTCGGGTTGTCCGCAAGCCACGTTTCAAGCCCCCAGTCCACCACGCCAAGTTGCTCAAACAAGAGCCAGGCGGCATCGATGTTTTGGAGTGCGCTTTGGTACCGTGCACTGGCGCCAATGAACCAAGGTCCGCGCCGGAGTTCGGCGTCAAAACGCACCAAGTCTTGGGAACGGTACTTCAGCACTTGGCCGGTGGTGTCCAAGCTCGTGTTGTTGTAGCTCGCCCCGCCAATGGTGTCTCCGGCAGCATTGGTGATGACCGAGTAGAGGTAATCGGGTGTCAGGCTGACGGGATTGGTGTACGTGTACCCAGCGAGGACATCCAAGGTGGCCTCTCCCCAGGTGGCCCGTCCCATCAAGGACGTCTCCCACCCGGTCACGCGGCTGCTGCCTGTATTGAGGCTTCGGAATCCGTTGCCTGCAAGGGCATCGGTCACTGGATTGCCCCACTGTCCGAAGGTGAATTCAATGAAGTTGTCGTATTCCTGATAGAAGCCGGCCACGTCCAAGAACCCTTGGAACCCGCCCATCTTCAGGCCCTGCTTGAATCCGGCTTCGATGTTGATGGCGGTTTCAGGACGCAGTTCGTTGTTGGGGTACACTTGGAGGGGCCCCAAACCCGTGCGAATGAATTTCTCGGCAATGGTCGGGAAGCGAAACCCTTGGCCGACACTGGCCCGCAACCACGAGGCCTGGCCCGCCTGAAAGTTCAATCCCGCGCGGAACACCGGCTTGGCGGCGGTGCTGTCGTTGATGCTAAAATGCTCGTAGCGGGTGCCCAAGGAGAGGTTGAGTCGCTCGCCTGCTTTTTGGTCGACCTGGAGGTATGCAGAGCGGTTGGTCGCGGTGTTGATGCCTTCGGGGTTGCCTCCGTTGTAAAGCTCCGCGGTGCCACGTGTCAGCTGCTGAACGGCTCCGGCGGTTAACACCAATCCATCCACGCCCCAGACGTCGCCGCGCTGCTGCACTTGGTATTCGGAGTAGAAGACGTTGCTCGTGTTGCTTTGGTCGTTGTCGTTGTCGTTGTTGAGGTGCTGCCAGCGGTTGCGGAAGCTGTGCTGGGTGCCACGCGGTGACAGGTATTCGATGTAGGGGTCCACTGTGCCGACGAGCTGGCGGGTGCGCGTGGCGGCACCGTCTGTGCTGCCGTACAACCCGTCGTAGGCGCGTTCCCAAATGAGCGTGTTGAGCGACTCGCCGAACTGCCAATTGGTGTTGAGCCCAAACTTCAGCCCCTCAATGCCGGTGTCCCGTCGGCGCAAATTCACGTTGAATCGGCCTTGGCTGTTGGCCCCAAATCGGTTCACGTTGAAGGGGTTGTAATTCATGGAGGCGGTGTCCACGGGCACGAGCGCTCCGCCGACGCTGTCTTGGTAAATCTCAGGGCCCTTGAACCCGTCGTCGCCGAGGAGGTTGCCCCCAATCACGACATCCCAGCCGCCGAGCTGTTGGCTGTGAAGGAAACGGAGGTTGCTCTGCTGCAAGGTGCCGTCCCAGTATTTGCTCTCTTCCGCGCTTCGCGGGTCGCTGTACACCCCGTGCTGCAGACTCACCCGCGTGAGCGGTCGGGCGTCAGGATACCGCGTCCGAATGTTGATCACACCGCTGAGCGCCGCGCTGCCGTACAGGACAGAACTGGCCCCTTTGATGATTTCGATTTGTTCCAAGTTTTCGAGGGGCAGAAAGCCCCACGAGGGCCGGCCCGCATCGCCACTGAGCACAGGAAGGTCGTCGACGAGGACCATCACGCGTGAGCCGGCGCCGTAGCTGAAGCCGCTGCCGCTTCGGATTTGGGGTTCGCCGTCAACCAGACTCACGCCCGGTGTTTGTTCGATGGCGGTTTCGAGGGTCGTCGTGGCTTTGTTTTCCACCAGGGCCGGCTTCAACACCTCCAGGGAAACCGTCACTTCCGAAGCGTCTTGCTCAAACCGTCCTGCAGAGACCACGACGAGTCCGAGGGCTTCGGCCGCGGACGTCATGATGGGGTTCCATTGGGCGGTTTGGCCTGTGGTGAGTTCAACTTGGAACTCTTGCTTGGACATGCCGATGAAGGTGCACATGATGGTGTGCTGGCCGGGCTTCAATTCCAGGGTGTAAGCGCCATCCATGTCCGTGGCCACGGTGACCACGCCGTTGGTCAAGTAGGCGCCAATCACGGGTTGGTTGGTCCCGTCGAGCACGCGGCCTTGGACGGTTTGAGCCCAAGAGGTGGAAGTGTCGCCCAAAAGGCCACCCAGGGTCAAGAGGGCGGCGAAAAGTGAACATCGCATGAGGCCAAATAACAACACATTCCTCCGTTTTCCGCGTCGTGTGCAAAACAAACACCAGCGTCTGTGAACAGCCCGTGGGTCGGCTGCGGGCCGGCTGCACCTTTCGGGCCATGGATTCAGTGCTGGCGTGGATGGCGTTGCTCGCGCGGTCGGGAAAGGGGGCGAGGTGGGTTCGGCGAGAAGTGTCCCGAGCTGGGAGCCCTGTGGCGGCGTGGCAGGATTGGGCGCAGGGTCATCCGTCTAAAGCGGCTGCGACTTGGGACCGCGCGCAGCGTCAGCACCAGTCCATTCAGCGACTGGGTGCGCACGTGGTGACGTTCCACGACCTGCGATACCCCGCGCTGCTTGCACACATTCCCGACGCACCCCCGGTGTTGTACGCACGTGGAACCTGGCCCAAGCCCGAGGGTTGGGGCCGGGCGCTGGCTGTGGTGGGCACGCGGGGTTGTTCACCGCAAGGGGCGGCATGGGCCCTGCAAGCAGGCCGCGAATGGACCGAAGCAGGGGGTCGGTTGGTCAGTGGTCTGGCGCGTGGCATCGACGGCCGCGCGCATCAAGGGGCCTTGAACGGCGCCCGGGGCGGTGCACAGGTGGCGGTGCTTCCATGCGCTTTGGACGCCATTCATCCGCGCATGCACGAAGAGCTTGCCGAAGCCATCGTGGCCCGGGGGGGACTGCTTTTGACTGAGCAACCCCCGGGCGTGCAGGTGGAGCGGTGGATGTTTGCTTCGCGGAATCGCATCCTGACGGGGTTGGCGCCGACCACGGTGGTCATCCAAAGTCCCGCACGTGGGGGGTCGCTGATTTCGGCGCGGTGTGCCTTTGACCAGGACCGGGAAGTCTTTGCCTTGTGGCAACAGGGAATGGGGGCTTCGTGGTCGGGAAATCGGGCCTTGGTGGCGGACGAATTGGCCGTGCCTGTGGCGGACGTGAACGCCTTGTGGCGCGCCATCGCGGAAGGCGAACAAAGCCGTCAAACGGGGTCTGCGCAGGGGGAACTGGTGGCGTTTCCTGAGGGGTGTCGCGAGGTGTGGGATACCCTGAACAACGCGCGGCCCACCACGTGGGACCAGCTCAGAAAGACATGCGAAGGCCGGACAGTGGACCTCGAACGGCAGTTGTTTACGCTGGAGATGTTGGGCTGGATTCGTCGGCTTCCGGGGCGGGCGTTTCTTCGGAGCTGACAGCCGACGCGAGGTCGCTTTCAGGGCGCACCACCGGGTCGGAAGAACGCGGCGCCTCGGGCAAGCTGTCGAGGTCGTGCTCGGGCACAGGCTGCAGTCCACTGCCTTTTGAAATCAGCGCCGCGGTCATCACCAAAGAGGTCGTGAGGATGACGACGAGCAGGATGCCTTGGTCAAAGGCCGGCACCACCAATTCCGCGTGCTGGGATTCAATGGCAAAAAAGAGCAACACCGTGATCAATCCGCGGGGGGCGATGTACAGGAGCGGAGACAACGGCTCTTGCTTCATGGCCCACAGCAGGACGAGGCGCACCACGTACAACAGCACACTGATGATGAGGCCTTGCAGCAGCACCTCGACGTCGAGGAGGACGCCCAGACTGACGGTCATCCCAAACAGCACAAAGAAGAAGGTTCGAATGACGAAGGCGCTCTCCAGTGTGAGCACGTGGAAGTCGTGATGCAGGGCCTTCATCCGATTGTCTTTGAGGAGCTTGCCAGGCCATCCGTTGGTGATGCCGAGCCAATCGGGAAAGAACAGCTTGTGGTTGTTGAGCATCAACCCAAAAATCAAAATCAGGATGAGCGGGCTGAGGTGGAACAACTTTTGGATGGCGTAGATGAGCAGCAACACGGCAATGCTCAAAAAGAGGCGGACGCCGCTCTCGATTTTTTGCAAGACGTACACCATCGCATACGCCACGGCCACCGAGATGACCAGCGTGCCGAGGAGGTTGACGGCGATGCTTTGCACCACCTCGGCGCCAGAGGCCGCGTCCTGGTTGCCCAACAGCAGGTAGAACGCCATGATGCCGAAGATGTCCGAGAAGGTGCTTTCGTACACCATGAATTCCCTGGAGGCGGGAGAGAGCCCGCCCACGCTAGGGATGATGATGGCGCTGCTCATGATGGACAAGGGAATGCCGTAGACCACCGCGTTGAACCAAGGCATGGCCAAGGCGAAGTGCAGGAAGGCGGCAATGGCTCCGGTGCTCAGGGCGAGCGCGGCCAAGGCCAGGGTCGCACTTCGAAGGATGAGGGTGAGTTTGTCCTTGCGGAGCTCCAGCTCCAAGGCCGCTTCGAGGACGATGAAGATGAGCCCCACGGTGCCCAACAACTCGAGCACGAGTCCTTCAAAAGGGATGGCGCTGAGGCCGACGGCATTGAATCCCTGGCGGATGGCGATGCCCATGGCAATCAGCACGAGCACGCTGGGGATGTTGGTCCGACGGGCGAGGAGGTTGGCGAAGTACGACAGGATGATGACTGCGCTGCCGCCGATCACCAAGCCGTAGGCGTTGATGTCCTCCGCGGACAACTCAAGGCCAGAATCCAAGATGGAGAGCAAAGTCATGCACGCAAAATCAACCAAATCCGCCAGTAAACAAACGGAAGAAGTCGTTTCCGAGGGCAAACACCATCAAGGAGAGGAGGAGGAGGATGCCGATCATTTGGGCGCGCTCGAGCACTTTCTCCGGAGCAGGTTTGCCCGCGATCATCTCGTACAAGGTGAACATGACGTGCCCGCCATCCAGTGCTGGAATGGGCAACAGGTTCATGAACGCCAAGATGAGCGAGAAGAAGGCGGTGTTGCGCCAAAAGACCTCCCAGTCCCAACCGCCGTCAAAAATGCTCCCGAACGTCACCAAGCTGCCCACCTGGGAGGCGCCGCTTTTCGTGAACAGGAAGCGCATGGAGCGCACGTAATCTTGGAGGGTTTCCTTGGCTGTGGTGAAGCCTGCACCGATGGAGGTGCCCAAACCGTATTCCAAATGGGTCATGGGGAACATCTCGGCATAGTGCGCTGCAGGATGCACAAAGAAGCCCAAGCTTCCCGCGCTGTCCGGGACGGCGTCCAGTTGCAGCACCTTTCCGCCGCGCTCGACGGTCAAGCGAATGGGCGTCTCTGGATGGGCTTGGATGGCTTCGCGCACGGTCTCGAAGTAGGGCAGTTGCATGTCGCCAACCGCGAGGATGCGGTCGCCCACTTCCAGCCCCGCCACGCCGGCGCGACTTGCGGAATCGATCCCGGCAATCTCACACGGATACAGCAACGAGAAGGGGCGACGGATGCCTTGGTCAATGAAGGTTTGGCCGAGTTCCTGTTCGAGTTCGAACGACACCATTTTGCCGTCCCGCAACACATCGACTTGCGTCACGCGGTTGTTGAAGCCTTCCATGCGGAGGTCGCCGTAATAGTGGAGCGTCTCGCCGTTGTAGCCAAGGATGCGGTCGCCGTCTTGAAAGCCGAGGGCCTCGAGTTTGGGGTCGACGTTGACGGGGTGTTCGTTGGCGAGTTTGGTTTCACCCCAAACAAACAGCACGCCCGAGTAGATGATGAAGCCGAGAATGAGGTTGACGATGATGCCGCCAAGCATGATGATGAGGCGCTGCCACGCGGGCTTGGAACGGAACTCCCAAGGCTGGGCTGGCTGGGCCATCTGCTCGGTGTCCATGCTCTCGTCGATCATGCCTGCGATTTTGACGTAGCCGCCCAACGGGAGCCAGCCAATGCCCCATTCCGTTTCTCCGATTTGCTTCTTGAAGAGCGAGAACCCAGGGTTCATGAAGAGGTAGAATTTCTCGACGCGGGTCTTGAAGGCGCGGGCGGCCCAGTAGTGGCCAAATTCGTGGAGAACCACCAGAATGGACAAGCTCAACAGGAGCTGTGCGGCTTTGATCAAGGCTACCATGCCGCAAATGTACACCCCCAACTTCGCGCCCGTGAAGAATTCACGCATGGGTGCTCACAACGAATTCAAAGGCGCGCCGGGGAAGTGCGCTCGCAGCCCATCTTCGAAGCATGAAGCGCATTCCTTGGAAGTTGCTGTTGTGGCTGGTGGGCCTTGGGCCGTTGCTCGGCTTGGCGGGTTTGGTGATGTTGGCCCGACTGGGCGACTTGCCAGAAACCGAAGCCCTCGCCAACCCCAAAACCGACTTCGCCACTCGGGTCTATTCCATGGACGGAAAAGTCTTGGGTCGATACTACACGGAAAACCGATCGGACGCCCGGTTCGAAAACTTGCCGCCCCATTTGGTCGACGCGCTGATCAGCACCGAAGACGCGCGTTTTTACGACCACGCCGGCATCGACTTCATCGGTTTGGCACGTGCCATTGCCTTCATGGGCAAGCGTGGCGGTGGGTCGACGGTCACCCAACAGCTCGCCAAACTCCTGTTCACCGACCAGTACGAGACGACCAGCTTCTTTGAGCGTGCGGTGCTTCAAAAGCCCAAGGAGTGGATCATCGCCTCCCGCCTTGAGCGACACTACACCAAGCAGGAAATCATCGCCCTTTACTTCAATCGCTACGACTTCATCAACCAGGCGGTGGGCATTGAAAGTGCGGCCAACGTGTATTTCAACAAACCTGCCTCAGAGCTAAACGTGCAGGAATCGGCCATGCTGGTGGGGATGCTCAAAAACAGCGCCCTTTACAATCCGCTCCGTCGCCCCGAATTGGTGCAAAACCGCCGAAATGTCGTGTTGTCCCAAATGGCCAAATACGGGCACCTCGACGCCACCTTCGCCGATTCTTTGCAGACGCAGCCGTTGGGTTTGCAGTTTCAACGGGTGAGCCACGACGAGGGTGCCGCCCCTTACTTCCGGGAGACACTTCGCGCCGAACTCAAAAAGATGCTCGCCGAGAAGGACGAGGACGGCGACCACGTGCTTGCCAAGGCGGACGGCTCGGCCTACGACATCTACCGCGACGGCCTTCGGGTCATCACCACGATCGACAGCCGCATGCAGGAGTATGCCGAGCGCGCGGTGCACCGGCACTTGGCGGGAGAACTGCAGGCGAGCTTCGAACGCGATCTGCGTGACCGTCCGGAAGAGGCGGCACCATTCTTTGAGGACATCGAGCCCGAGGTCCGGCAGGCCATCCTCGACGTGGCCATGCGTGATTCCGACCGCTACAAGAAGGGCATTGGCAAGCTGTGCCCGTCGTGCAACCGTCCAGGGTTCTACATCACGTCCACGACGTTGGCCGACGGCCGTGCGGGATACCAGTGCAATGGCGAAAAAGGCGGGTGTGGCCACACGTGGTTGGCGCGGACCGACGAGGAGATGCGGAGGGTGTTTGACGAGCCCGTGGCGATGACAGTCTTCTCGCACCAAGGCGCCGTGGACACCGTTTTGTCGCCGTTGGACAGCATCCTGCACCGCAAGGCCATCTTGCACGCAGGCCTGGTGTCCATGGAGCCCGCCACCGGCCACATCAAGGCCTGGGTGGGCGGCATTGATTTCAAGCACTTCCAATACGACAACGTGGGCCAAAGCCGCCGCCAGGTCGGCTCAACCTTCAAGCCTTTTGTGTACGCGACCGCCCTTCGTTTGGGTGCAGAACCCTGCGACGAATTCCCCAACCAAAAAACGTGCATTGACCTCCCGCCGGGCAGCGACCCGCCGCGCTGGTGCCCGGACAACTCCGACGAGGACTACGGAGAGATGGTGACCCTCGAGTACGCCTTGGCGAATTCCATGAATACGGTTACGGCGAAGCTGATCAAGGACTACGGCACAAGGCGGGTCATTGACCTGGCCCACGCCTTGGGCATCAAAAGCAACATCCCCAATGTGCCATCCATCGCGCTCGGCGTGGCGCAGTTGACGCTTCGCGAATTGGTCAGCGCGAACGCTTCGCTCGTCAACCAAGGGGTCTACGTAGAGCCCACGTTCATTGCGCGCATCGAAGACCGGTTTGGCAACCCCATCTACGAACCCGTTCAGGAGATCCGACAAGGCCTCGACGACCGCACGGCGTACCAAGTCATCCAAATGATGAAAGGCGTGGTGGACGGTGCCTGGAACGAGGAAAAGGGCAAGAAGATGGGCACGGGCATCCGCATCCGGTACGACTCGGACGCCCGGGACTACGACGGCATTCGCGTGCCGATGGCGGGCAAGACCGGCACCACCCAAAACAACACCGACGGTTGGTTCATGGGCCTGACCCCGGACCTCGTGACAGGGGTGTGGGTCGGTGCGCAAGACCCGACGGTTCGGTTCTCGACCACGCGTCTGGGCCAAGGCGCCAACACGGGCCTTCCGATTTACGGCTTCTTCATGAAGGACGTCTACGCCGACGAGGAGCTTGCCGTCAGCCAGGAAGACTTCCTGCGTCCCGAGAGCATCGGCGGCGACACGCTGACGTGCAAGGAAATTGGGGAACTGCGTGGGCCTACCTTTGACCCGTTGGATGACGACGACTTGTTCAACTGATCAACTTCTGAATCAACGACATTGAGCCATGGCGATTTCCAAAGTGGTCTCCGGACCCCAAGCCGCCCTCGACGGGGTGGCCGACGACATGACCTTGATGCTGGGCGGGTTTGGCCTGTGCGGCATTCCTGAACAGTGCATTGCAGAGCTGGTGCGCCGCGGCGTCCGCGGGGTGACATGCATTTCCAACAACGCGGGGGTCGACGATTTTGGCCTCGGCCTGCTGCTGCAGCAACGTCAAATCCGCAAAATGATTTCCTCCTACGTCGGGGAGAACGACGAGTTCGAACGCCAAATGCTGAGCGGCGAACTCGAGGTCGACCTCATCCCGCAAGGCTCGCTCGCCGAGCGTTGTCGCGCAGGAGGGGCAGGCATCCCAGCCTTCTTTACCCCTGCGGGCTATGGCACGGAAGTGGCGGAAGGCAAGGAGGTGCGCGAGTTTGACGGCAAGCCGCACATCCTCGAGTCGGCCCTCACTGCAGACTTCGCGTTGGTGAAGGCTTGGAAGGGCGACACGGCGGGCAACCTCGTCTACAAGGCGACCGCCCGAAACTTCAACCCCATGATGGCCATGGCTGGCCGCATCACCGTGGCGGAAGTGGAAGAACTCGTCCCCGTGGGAGAGCTCGACCCCAACAGCATCCACACGCCGGGCATTTTTGTCCAGCGCATCTTCCAAGGTGAAGGCTACGAAAAGCGCATTGAACAGCGTACGGTGCGCCCCCAAACCCCTTCAAACTAATCGCCATGTTGGACAAAAACGGCATCGCCAAGCGCATCGCACAGGAGGTTCAAAACGGTTGGTACGTCAACCTCGGCATCGGCATTCCCACCCTCGTGGCCAACCACATTCCGGCGGGCATGGAGGTGGAATTTCAAAGTGAAAACGGCATCCTCGGCATGGGTCCTTTCCCGATGGAAGGGGACGAAGACGCCGACCTCATCAACGCGGGCAAGCAAACCATCACCGCCATGCCCGGCGCGGTGTTCTTTGACAGCGCCAGGTCCTTCGCGATGATCCGCGGCCGCCATGTGCAGCTCACAGTGCTCGGCGCGATGGAGGTGGCGTCGAACGGCGACATCGCCAACTGGAAAATTCCCGGCAAAATGGTCAAGGGCATGGGAGGTGCGATGGACCTCGTGGCCTCCGCCGAGAACATCATCGTGGCCATGCAGCACACCAACCGCGCAGGCGCTTCGAAGCTTCTCGACGCGTGCACCCTCCCGCTGACCGGGGTGGGATGCGTGAAGCGTGTGGTGACCAACCTCGCCGTGCTCGACATCCGCGACGGCGCCTTCCACCTTGTGGAGCGCGCACCGGGGGTCAGTGTGGACGACATCGTCGCGGCCACCGCGGGCAAGCTCGTGGTTTCGGACCACGTCCCTGAAATGTCTTTGTGACGGAGGCGAGCGCGTTTGCGCTTTAGCCTTGCATCACGACCGCAATGTGGTCGCAGTCTCCTCCGATGGGGGGCTGAAATTTGGTGACCTTCACCTCCACGGCTTCGGCCAAGGGAAGCTCTTCGCGAAGCCCAGCCACGATGCGCTGGCACACCTGCTCGACGAGTTTGCTGCGCACGCCCATTTCCCGCTTGACAATGTGGTGCACATCGGTGTAGTCCACGGTTTGGCTGAGGTCGTCGGTGGCTGCGCTGGGCGCGAGGTTCACCCACAGCGTGACGTCCACGCGGTATTCTTGGCCAATGATGGCCTCTTCTTCCATGCATCCGTGGTGGGCCCAAAACCGGAGCCCGTTCACGTGGATTTGGTTGGTCGTCATCCTTCTTCGCTCGCTTTCAAGGCCAACACGGCATCCACGCCGCAGTTCAATCGGTCCAAGGTGTTTTCCTTTCCAAGGAAGGCCACAAAGTCAAACATCGAGGGCCCGCCGCCCTCCCCTGTCAGGGCAATCCGGAACGGCAGCAGCACTTGGCCAAACCCGAGTTCACGCGCTTCCAAAAACCCTTTGAAGGCCGTTTCGACGTTCTCGCTGGTGAAGTCGTCCACCCCGCCCAGCACATCCGAGAGATCATGCAAATACCCGGCGGTCTCTTCCCTCCACTTCTTGCGCACGAGCTTGGCGTTGTAGTCGGAGGGCGCCTCGAACAACCATCCCGTGGCCATGATTTCAGGCAGGAACGCCACGCGTTCGAGCATCATGTCAAGCACGGTGTGGCATTGTTCCGCCGTCCAATTCACGCCCTGCGCCGCGGCAAGCGCGTGCAAGGCGCCCACATGGGCTGCAGACCCCGCGTTGCGAAGGTGTTGCTCCTGGAACCACTTGGCCTTGTCGGGGTTGAACCTTGCGCCTGACTTCACCACGCGGTCCAGCGAAAACTCCGTCGCCGCTTCTTTAGCCGTGAAGAGTTCCCGCTCATCTCCGGGGTTCCACCCGAGCATGAGTAGCATGTTGACGAACGCCTCTGGCGCGTATCCTTGCTCGCGGTAGCCAGGCCACGTGTCGCCGCTCTTGGGGTCGGTCCAGTTGGTCGGGAACACGGGGAACCCACCGGCATCGCCGTCCCGCTTGCTGAGCTTTCCGTTGCCCGTGGGCTTCAGGATCAGCGGCAAGTGGGCGAACACAGGGTGGTCCCATCCAAACGCCCGGTACAACAAGACGTGCAATGGCGCGCTGGGCAACCATTCTTCTCCCCGAATCACGTGCGAGATGCGCATGTGGTGGTCGTCCACCACATTGGCGAGGTGGTAGGTGGGGAGGCCGTCGGCCTTCATCAGAACCTTGTCGTCTAGCACGCTCGATTTGAAGCTTACGCTGCCACGGATGGCGTCCTCAAATTGCACC
>PKDW01000001.1 GCA_002863145.1 Flavobacteriales bacterium | reverse complement strand
TCGATGTGTGGTTCCAAGGCGTCATGCGCATAGGGGAGGTTGGGAAGCTCAAAAGCCATGTTCTTCGTTGTTGGAGTTGATGTCGTTGTTTGTCGGGGCCAAAGATACAATGCCGTCCACTCGTCCTGCCAAGGGGCCTTCCACAAGGGCATGAATGGCACGGGCCACCCCCTGGTCTCCCTCTGTCAGCACTTCGTAAGATGCCGATTCGCCCCAGTGCGTCCGGACCACTTGGGCGAGGAACCGGTGACGCAATTTGGCGGCCTCTTCTTCCGTGGGCTCTCGCCAAGGCCAACCGTCTCGCTCTGCTTGGGCATACACCACTTCCAACACGCCTTGGCGCCATCCTGGAAGGGCTTCGATGTCCCTTGGCGAATCGCAGGAACGCAAGGCCTCGCGATGCGCATCCATCCAAGTGAAGACCGCATCCCGCAACACCCCTGTCCAAATCCACTCACTCACCCACGCACTGGTGGCGGTGCTGTCCCAAGGCACGAAGATGTCCGGGGCGATGCCGCCCCCGCCATAGACTTCCCTCCCCATGGGCGTCACATACCGCAAAGAATCAACCAGCGGCATGCTGTCTTCGTGGTACAACTCACCTGAGGCCAGGCGCATGTCAAAGTCGTCGTCGTAATCGGCGTAGGGTTTTTGAATGGCGCGGCCCGTGGGGGTGTAAAAACGCGCCACCGTCAACCGCAGCGCCCCCGAGCCTGGTACAGGAAACTCCTCTTGCACCAACCCTTTCCCAAACGTTCTTCGCCCAACCACCACACCGCGGTCGTTGTCCTGCATGGCCCCGGCGAATATTTCGCTGGCCGAGGCCGACCCCTCGTCCACCAACACGGCCACGGGCCAGTCCTCGTAGGAACCCCGACGACGTGTCTTGTACGTGCGCCGCGGGGACGACTTGCCCTCCGTGTACACAATGGGATCGCCCTCGTCCAAAAACAACTCCACCATGTCGACGACGGCATTCAAATAGCCCCCGCCATTGCCCCGCAAATCCACCACCACTGACTTGGCCCCTTGGGCTTGGAGCATGGCCATGGCTTCTTCAAATTCTTGTGCGGTGTTCGCGGCAAACCGGATCGCCTTGATGTATCCCACCGAGTCCTCCGTGACAAAGGCGGCGACCACGCTTTGGATGGGAATGCGGTCACGCGTCAAATGCACTTGAAATGGCGCATCACGTCGGGACAAACCCAACGTCACTTCCGTGCCTCGCGGTCCCTTCAGAAGTTCCATGACCCTTTGGTTGTGAAGATCAGGACCTGAAATGGGCAGGCCTTCGACCTCGAGAATGCGGTCGCCCGCCTGGATTCCTGCCTCGTCCGAAGGTCCTCCAGGAATGGCCGCCACCACCATCAACGTGTCGTCTTGGATGATGAACTCCACGCCGATGCCTTCAAAGTTTCCTTCCATGTTCTCGGACATGGCGGCCAGTTCTTCCCCGCTGAAATACACCGTATGGGGATCCAATTCCTCCAGCATGGCCTCGATGGCGGCATCCACCAACTTGCCCCGATTGAAGGTGTCCACGTACAAATCCTCGATGCGGTGAAGCACATTCAACAAGCGCGCTTGGTCGCCTGATGCGTTCCAATGGCCGTGAAAGGCCACGCGGGAATCCGCATTTCCACCGCCATTCAAACCGCCACATCCACGTCCGAGCCACAGTCCTGCAACGAGGGCCACGGCCAAAGCCAAAGGTTGTCCATTCTTCATTCTGACAGATGAACGATTTCGACCCCAGCTTGGTTCAAAAAGGCCAATCCACTGGAGTCTTTGTACGCATCTGCATACACCACCCTAACGATGCCCGCCTGGTGAATCAGTTTGGCGCAGTCTCGGCAGGGCGACAAGGTGATGTACAACGTGGCACCCTCTGCGCTGTTGTTGCTCTTGGCCAACTTGGTGATGGCGTTGGCCTCCGCGTGGAGGACATACCAATGGGTGGTGCCGTCCTCCGCTTCGCAGACATTGGGAAACCCGCTGGGCGTGCCGTTGTAGCCGTCGGCGATGATCATTTGGTCTTTCACAATGAGCGCGCCCACTTGTTTCCGCTCACAATGCGAGAGGAGCGCCCATTCCCGGGCCATGCGCATGTACGCAGCGTCGTAGCGCTTTTGCTTGGTGTCTTGCTTGTCTTCGGCCATCACAATGCCAAAGGTACGCCTTGGAGGCAGCGCCGCGGCCCCTCCGTTGTAGCTTGCAGCATGCGCATTTATACGAGGACAGGAGACGACGGCAGCACGGGCTTGTTTGGCGGTGCACGGATTGGCAAAGACGACCTTCGGATTGAAGCCTACGGCACCATTGATGAGCTCAACGCCTGGATAGGCAAAATCGCCACCCACGATGCGGCGGAGCCCCTCCGCTCGCCCTTGCAAGCCATCCAAAGCGAACTGTTCACCCTGGGCAGTCACTTGGCCACCACGGACCCCCAGTGGGCTGCCAAATTGCCCGCACTCAACCCCCATGGCGCCGAAGGACTCGAGTCTTGGATGGACGAACTTGAATCGGGCTTGCCGGCGCTCTCAAGCTTCGTGCTGCCCGGGGGGCATCCCGCAGCCGCAGATGCCCATGTGGCACGCACCGTCTGTCGCAGGGCCGAGCGCCGCTGCGTTTCTCTTCACCGGGAAACAAAATTAGATCCTGTGGGGTTGACCTACCTCAATCGACTTTCGGACGCCTTGTTCATGGTTGGCAGGTGGCTCACCCATGCCACGGGCAACCAAGACATTCCCTGGAAACCCAATGACTGACGCGCAAAAGACAGCCCAAGACTTGACTCGCATCGAGATTCGGTTATTTTTGCGCGCTGACAGAAAGGTCTAAGACCGCTTAAGCAGGACACCATGTATTGGACACTCGAACTTGCCTCATACCTCGAGGACGCCCCTTGGCCCGCCACCAAGGACGAGCTCATCGACTTCTCGATGCGAACCGGTGCGCCGTTGGAAGTGGTGGAGAACCTTCAACAATTGGAGGATGACGGCGAGTCGTTCGACACGATCGAGGACATTTGGCCCGATTACCCTTCCAAAGAGGACTTCTTCTTCAACGAAGACGAGTACTGAAGATCGTCCTCCAAAGGCGCTGAGACCGGGAGTTTCATCTCCTTTTGGCCAAAGAAAAGGCGGGACTTTCGTCCCGCCCCACTTGACATTGAACTCAAACGGATTCGAAAATCCGTTTGTACCACACCAAAGGAGACCAATCCTTTGGTTGGGGCAATGTGATTCAATTGTTTGGGAAAAACAAACGAACGCATGCTTTTTTCTTGAATCACGCCCCGTTCATGACACATAAACGCCTTTTCATGGGTCAGATTCTGTGATTCATGCCTTTACGTTTGTGATTGCAGCACACGACGCCATGTGGCGCCAGCACGCTGTTCAACGAGCACATCGCGCCCCTTCGTCAAATCGTCGAGCACATTTCCATCTCCATGACGGACCGTCAAGAGCGTCAAGTCGTGGGTCCATTCCAAGCGAAATCCGCTTCCCAAAGCCTCTTGGAGACGGGCCATTTGGGCGTCGTTTCGGTCGGCCAACACCCCAAAGTGGGTGGCGCTCTGCTGCATGAGGCGAACGTGAATGCCCGACTCGCCCAACGCCCCGAATACTTCGGTCAGGTGGTCCTCCACCAAGAAACTCCCGTCGGCTGTGTAGATCTCCATCCACGTCTGATGGTCTCTCCAAATGAACATCGGCACCTCGGGGATGAGGCCGGGGAAGGCATCGATGCGGGTGGCAGGACCTTCTGGGGCCACAAACGACTTGACCCACAAGGGCAAACCCGCGAGTTGCAGCGGTTTGACGGTCCTGGGGTGAATGACGCTTGCGCCGTAGTAACTCAATTCGAGCGCTTCTTCGTGGTCAACTTGGGGGACAGTGACCGCCTCGGGATGGCGTTTGGGGTCGGCGTTCATCATGCCTGGAACGTCTTTCCAAATGGTCACGCCCTCGGCACCCACCGCGACAGCGAGCAACGCCGCGCTGTAATCGGAGCCTTCCCTGCCCAACGTGCTCGTGCTGCCGTCGGCGTGTCGCCCGATGAATCCTTGCGTGACCACAACGCGTGCCTCGTGCATGCGGGCGCGGAGCGCTGTTCCCGCTTCGTCCATGGTGGACTCATCCACGCGCGCAAAGCGGTGCGGACCCGAGGTGTGCAGCGTGTCGCGCACATCCCACCATGCCGCCGACATGCCAACCTTTGAAAGCCAGGCCGCCACCAACGTGGTGCTTGCGAGTTCCCCTGCCGCCACCATGGCGTCATACGCCGCATCCATGGATTTGGGGCGCACCTGTTCCGAGGCTTGCCAGCAGCTTTCCATGCGACCGCGCATTGTTTCCATGAGCGAGGACGACAGGCCCAAGGCTTTGGCGACCGCCATGTGCTGCGCCACGCAGGCCATCCACAATTCCCGACGCTCGCCTTCGGCAGGGGCCGACCACACTGCTTCCAGGGCGTTGGTGGTTTTGCCCATGGCCGAGACCACCACCATGGCACGTTCCCCGGTTTCAATTTGGTCCGAGAGCAGTTGGCCCACGCGCTGAATCGCTTGGGCATCGGACACGGAGGCGCCGCCAAATTTGTGGGCAGAAAACCTCATGTGTCATCCAAGGTTTTCGAGGTCGCGGTCCAGCTGTCCAGTTGAGTCCGCGTCAAACGGCCGTTCAACCAATCCGAACTCACGGAGGCCCCAAGCCTTTCGTAAAAACCAATGGCGGGCGCATTCCAGTCCAACACTTGCCATTCCAAACGGTGGGCGTTGCGACGCTGGGCCACCGCCACCACCTCATCGAAAAGGGCTTTTCCCACCCCTTTCCCCCGCCACGATTCGGTCACGACGAGGTCCTCCAAATACCACGTCACCCCTTTCCACGTGCTGTACCTCGGGTGATGCAGGGCCATGCCGATGACCTCGTCGTGATCCACCGCCACAGTCACCTCGAAGCGAGCAGCCATGAAGTCTTGGGTGAAGGTGTCGAGGGAGAGGGTCACCTCGTTCTCCGCACGCTCATAGGCTGCCAATTCCACAATGAGACGGTGGACATGGGCCAAATCAGCCGCCAGCGCAGGCCGAACATACACAGGAGATGTCGATGATGACAACACGTGGCGAAGTTACCCCACCCCGAACCCGATTCGCCATTACTTTACACACGGAATCAACACCCATGGAAAACCTGCCCCTTGCCACCCTCGATGTGGTTCTTCTGCTTGTGCTGCTGGTTGGTGCATGGCGCGGATTCACGAAAGGTTTGATCCTCTCTGTGGCATCCATGGTGGGGCTTGTGGGTGGCATTTGGGCCGCGTCACACTTCTCGCACATGGTGGCGGAGCAACTTGCCCCGCACGTCACGTGGTCCGTCAATTCCCTTCACATGGCTTCCCTCGCGCTGACGTTTTTGTTGGTGGTGGTGACGGTCCACTTGCTGGCCAAACTGTTGGAAAAGATGCTCGATCTGGTGGCCCTTGGCTTGGTCAACAAGCTCGCCGGCGCGCTGTTCGGCTTGCTGAAATTCGCACTCGTCTTGTCATTTGGGGTGATGCTTCTCAACCAATGGATGGGCCCGCGTGCATGGGTTCCCGACAGCGCGCAGCCTTCTGTGATGCTCGGCCCTGTGGAAGCCTTGGCTCCTGCGTTGATGCCCGCTTTCAGTGACCTTGAACGCCGAGCGCGCGAAAGTGGGCTTCCACCCGCGTCTGAAGACGCGCAATGACCGCGTCGTGCGGACCCTCGCCATCCCAGTCTTCACGCACACTGGCGTAGCACTTGATTTTGGGCTCCGTGCCACTCGGACGCACGGTGATCCGCGAACCGGCTTCCGTCACAAACTGCATCACATTGGAAGAAGCCTGGGACAAGAATCGCAGCACATCCCCTTCTGGGGATCGCGCCTCACGAGATTGGAAGTCCAAAATTTCGACGACCCGTTCCCCCGCGAGCTCTGCCGGCGGTGACGTCCGGAAGCTGACCATCATGGCATCGATTTGGGCCTTGCCCTCGCGCCCCTCTTTCACCAAAGAGACAAGACCTTCTTTGTAGGCACCGTGACGACGGTGAAGTGCGGCCAATCGATCGAGCATGCGCTCTCCTTTTTGGGCCAATTCATGGGCCAGCTCGGCGAGCAAGCAGCAACTCTGAACGGCGTCCTTGTCGCGCACTTGATCGCCCACGAGGTAGCCATAACTCTCTTCTCCTCCCACGACGTATTGCAGCGTGCCCTCTGCCTTTCGGATGGCCTCGGCAATGAATTTGAATCCCGTCAGGGTTTCCTTGACTTCGACCCCATAATGTTCAGCGAGATCGACAAGGAGGTTGGTGGTGACGACTGTCTTGGCCACAAACGAAGGGCGGTCGAGTTTGCCGGATTCCTGCCACTTGGACAAGACGTGATCGGTCAACAAGGCCGCGGTTTCGTTTCCGTTGAGAAGCACAAAATCTCCTTTTCCGTCAGGTACGGCCAACCCCACACGGTCCGAATCCGGGTCGGTCCCCATGACCAAGGAAGCCCCCACCTCTTTGGCCAATGCCACAGCCTCCGCCAAAGCAGGACCCTCCTCAGGGTTGGGGCTCGCCACGGTGGGGAAGTCGCCGTCGGGGATGGCCTGTGACGCCACCTCGTGCACGTTGCGAAATCCAAACTCCTTCAAGGCCGGCGGCACCGCGATGGCACCGGTTCCATGCAACCCTGTGTACACCACGGGCAGATCCGAACCATGGGCCACCAAGTGTGGAGACAATCGGAAGCCTGCAAGCATGCTCCGGAATCGCTCGTCCCAAGAGGCGTCCAAGACACGAATGCGGTCTTGACTCCGAGGAACCACCGTGGTGGCGTCCAAGGCGCGTACTTCAGCGACCAATTGGGCGTCTTCCGGCGCCACGACCTGACCGCCATCCGAAGCATAGACCTTGTACCCGTTGTAAATGGAGGGGTTGTGACTCGCGGTCACGACCACCCCGCCTACGGCGCCCAGTTCGCGCACCGTCCAGGACAGCTGCGGGGTTGGACGCAGTTCGGGATAGATCCAAGCTTCAAATCCATTGGCGGAGAGGACTTCCGCCGTGATTTGGGCAAACTCTTGGCTTCTGTGTCGGCTGTCGCACGCCACAGCCACGCGCCATGGGGTGTCCGCGGGCGCTTCGCCATGAACCTTCTTCAAGTGATTGGCAAGGCCTTGCGTCGCGTTGGCGATGGTGGTGGCGTTGATCCGGTTCGTGCCGGGCCCCATCTTTCCGCGCAGTCCACCTGTTCCAAACGACAAATCGGTATAAAACGCGTCAATCAAAGCCTCACGCGCCTCTTCGTCTTGTTCGCAGGTGTCCAACCAGCAACGCACCGTGGTGCGCGTTTCATCGTCATGAGGGGCTTGCGTCCACGCTTCGGCCTTGGCACGCACGTCGTTCAAGAGACTGTGATCTTCCATAGGGATGCCAAAGTTCACACATCCATTTCAACCACCGGCCTCTTTCAAGGCCCAAACTTGCGCCAGGGCGTCCTCCCAAGTGCATCTCTGCCACCCCATCTGTTCGCACAAAGGCCCGCCATCCAGCACGCTCCAAGCAGGGCGTTGCGCCGGGGAGGGAAACGCAGCCGTTCCCACGGGCTCCACAGGCACATCCCATCCTGCCACGCGCATGATTTCCTTCGCAAACCCATGCCACGTGGTGTGCCCTTCGTGTGCAAAGTGCCACACCCCTTGGGGCATGTCCGCACCCCTCAGCGCCATGTCCAGCAGGGCGTCTGCCAGCACCGGAACGGCCGTGGGGCAGCCGTGTTGGTCGTCCACCACCCTCAGTGCCCCATGGGTTTGGGCGAGACGAAGCATGGTGTTCATGAAGTTGTGCCCTTCCGCATCGTACAGCCACGCCGCGCGCACAAGCGCGCCGTTCACGCCTGACGCCATGAAAGCCTCTTCGCCGGCGAGCTTGGTTCGGCCATACGCACCCACCGGACCCGTAGGATCGGTGGGCTGAAGAGGCCGACGTGGCACGTCGCCGAAGACGTAATCCGTGCTGATGTGAACCATGGGAATCCCTGCGTCGTTGCAGGCATCCGCCACATGGCGGACTGCAGTGGCGTTGACTTCATGGGCCAGGGGCTCTTCGGATTCGGCGCGGTCCACCGCCGTGTACGCCGCGGCATGGATGACCACGTCAGGCCGATGTGTCGCCACAGCCTCGAAGACGGCGGCGCGATCGCACACGTCCAACGCCTCTAGGCCCAAGCCAATGAACGTCACGTTGGGCCTGCTTTCAGCGCATGCTCGAAGTCGGCTTCCGAGCTGTCCGCCCGCGCCCGTCACGAGAATGGATGTGGTGCCGTCTGACATGTTCCTTGCAAACTTGGCCCAAAACTTCCAACGCCTTTGGGCCCCGAACTATCTTTGCGCCCCATGCGTTGTGAACAAGATGTTTGGCACGATGCTTGAAAGCCTCACCGATGAATCACAAAGTGAACGACATGACACACGCACACACCAACCGCCTGCGCATGCTTGCAGCCAGCCTTTTCTTGGCCTGTTGCGCTTCGGCCACTTGGGGACAGACCACCCCTGCCACCTCAGAGGAGAAGCCCGAAGTGGACCTTCTTCTCAAGGAAAAATGGCGTCACGTCGGTTTTCACCTCATCTCAGATGTCCCCGGTGACAACCTCGAATCTGTGCTTGACGAGCCGTCATACGGCTTCGCCTTGACGTACATGAAGCACGACCGCAAGGGCATTTTCGACGGGGGATTTGACCTCGGTTTCCAGCCCATTGGCGGGTTTGACACCACCATCATGGTGACCGACAACGGCGTCGACCGCAAAGGAACGCTCTACGTCCGCAATCAACTTGCCCACGCCCACTACCTCCTGCGCATGACGCTGTTCCAAAACTCCGGCTTCCAGCCGTTTGTGGAAGGCTACGGCGGGGTTCGGGGATCTTTCTTGGGCGCGCGCTTGGTGCTGGATGGGGAAGACGACCGCCAGCCCGTCAACGACGTGCCATTCTTCTCAGCGAACTTCAACTACGGGTATGCCGCGGGATTGCGCCTCCGGTTCGGCAAGCGCACCTTCATCACCGCACGCTATGCCCAAATGTTCCACCTCGAAGACGGCAATGTGATTCAGGTTGCAGACCCCAATGCCATCGTCATAGGCGAAGATGGGTCGGTGTCAAGCTCAACCACCACAAACGTGACCTTGCCCCCGTACTCTGTGCGTGTGGGGTTGGCCATCAATCTTTGACACCGGGCTGCCCAACGCGGCAACGTTCAAGTTCTTTGATGCGCGCCCCTCAGTGGGCACGCATCGCTTCCACAGGGGGCAGGTTTGCTGCTTGTCTGGCGGGAGCGACGCCCGCGACCAATCCTGAGGTGACTGCCACACCAAGTGCGAGCAACACCCGTTTGGGGGCGATGTGAAGGGTCATGCCCACGTCCATGGCATTGACCACCAACACCAGGACTTGGATGGCGAACAGCGCGAGCAACGCACCGAACACACACAGGGTCACCGCCTCGAACAAAAATTGAATGAGGATGAAGGAGTTTTTGGCGCCGATGGCCTTTTGGACGCCGATGATCTTCGTTCGCTCTCGTACAGAAACAAACATGATGTTGGCGATGCTGAAGCAGCCCACAAGGACGGCGAACATGGCGATGAACCACCCGCCCATCGCAAGGTTGGTGAAAATGGAGTCCAAAATGCCGGTGAGCATGTCCATGCGGTTGACGGAAAAGTCCTCCTCCCGTCCTGGACGAACGCGCCGGACGGCCCTCAATTGTTGGACGAGTTCGTCTTCCAAAACAGCCAACTCAACCCCGGGCTTGGCCTTGATTGCGATTTGGGAACCGTCGTCAGAACTGGGGTCGTAGAGCCGTGGCGCGAACGCTGAGGGAACAAGCATGAATTCGTCAAGCCCCATGGACACGACACTTTCCCCCTCCTCCGCCAGCACCCCGATGACCTCGATGCGCATGCCACGGACTTTCAGGGTTTGGCCCACACAGGTGTGACGCCCAAACAACTGCATCGCCACCTGGTATCCGACGACCGCCACCGGGCGGCCCGCAGCGCTTTCAGAGGGTGTGAAGTAGCGCCCGTGTTCGATGTTGAGGCTGATGACCTTGTCGTAATCGTGCGAGCCCGACCCCACCACCACACGAGGCATGCGGTTGTTGCCCGCCTCGGCATCCATGAAGGTTTTGGTTTGGAACATGCCCGCCGAAGCCAACGTCATGCGCGGCATCAACAATTCAAGATCTCGTTCGGTCGGTGGGCGGCGCTGAACGTACTTCCACCAAGGGTAATCTCCACCGGAAGACCAAGGCCACTTGGTGACGAACAAGACGTCGTCGTCCAGCATGTTGAAGGTGTCGCGCAACTCCGATTCCAAGCTGTCGACAACCGTGAACACGGCGCTGATCACGAAGATGCCGACCATCACCCCAAGGAGGCTCAAAAGGGTGCGCAAACGGTTGACCAAAATGGCCTGCCACGCAAACGACAAACTCTCTCGAAACAGCCTGAACCAAAGCATGGAACGAAGCTACTGCGCAGGGCGGGGAATCCGCATGGACCGTCGTAGATTTGCGGCTTTCTAACCCACCCCTCTTCTCCCCATGTCCGACCTCCGCCACATCAAATCCGCCCTCATTTCCGTGTTCCGCAAAGATGGCCTCGAGCCCATCGTGGATGAGCTCAAGCGCCTTGGCGTGACGATTTACTCAACCGGTGGCACCCAAGCTGCAATTGAAGCGATGGGGGCAGAGGTGGTTCCCGTGGAATCGGTGACGGACTACCCCTCCATTTTGGGAGGCCGTGTGAAGACGCTTCATCCCAAGGTGTTTGGCGGCATTCTCAACCGTCGGAACCACGAGGGTGACCAAGCCCAAATGGCGGAGTACAACCTCCCCAACATCGACTTGGTCGTGGTGGATTTGTACCCCTTCGAAGCCACCGTGGCCAGCGGCGCCTCAGAAGCGGACATCGTGGAGAAAATCGACATCGGAGGCATCGCCCTCATTCGCGGCGCGGCCAAGAACTTCAACGACGTGGTCATCGTGCCCTCGATGGACGACTACGGCGCCCTTGTGGACGTCTTGAAGCGCGATGGGGCCACCACCCTCAAAGAGCGCAAGGCCTTCGCCGCGCGCGGCTTCCGCGTGAGCTCGCACTATGACACCATGATTCACGCGCACCTCAGCGGCACGCACCTCGAAGGTGGCAGCGTGGACATCTTGAACGTCAGTGTGTCCCAGTCCCGCGCACTGCGGTACGGCGAGAACCCCCACCAAGCGGGCCAGTACTTCGGCGACTTGGACGATCTGTTGAAACCCTTGCACGGCAAGGCCTTGTCGTACAACAACCTGCTCGATGTGGACGCCGCGGTGCAGCTCATGGAGGAGTTCCAAGACGACGCCCCCACTTTCGCAATTCTCAAGCACAACAACGCTTGTGGATGTGCCACACGTCCCTCGTTGGCGGAAGCCTACGCCGACGCTTTGGCAGGCGACCCCACAAGCGCCTTCGGTGGCGTCCTGATTGCCAACCGCCCCATCGACCTGGAGACCGCCAAACTCATCCACACGCTCTTCTGTGAAGTGGTCATTGCGCCTGGATTCGAGGAAGATGCCTTTGCCGTGTTGTCTCAGAAAAAGAACCGCATCTTGTTGGAGCGTCAGCCCGGCACGTTGCCCGGCGCCACGGTCCGTTCTGCCCTGAACGGCTACCTCGTTCAAGAGCGCGACAATGGCATGGAAGCACCCAACAACTGGACCTGCACGACCGAGGCCATCCGCCCCGAAAGTGCGGAGGACTTGCTGTTCGCCTTGAAGCTCGTCAAGCACACCAAGTCGAACACCGTGGTGTTTGCCAAAAACGGGCAGTTGCTCGCGAGTGGCACAGGACAAACGAGCCGCGTGGACGCCTTGAAGCAGGCCGTGGAAAAGGCACAGGGCTTTGGGTTTGACCTCAAAGGATCAAGCATGGCATCGGACGCCTTCTTCCCCTTCCCCGACTGCGTGGAGCTCGCGGCCGAGGCAGGAGTCACCGCAGTGATTCAGCCCGGCGGGTCCATCAACGACCAGAAGAGCATCGACGCTTGCAACGCCCTCGGTTTGGCGATGTACACCACCGGCGTCCGTCACTTCCGCCACTGATTTCTGGGACAAAAGCATCACGCTCCCGCGTTGGCCTTTTTTCACAACTTCACGGCCTCTCCACCCTCGGACTCACGAGAAAGTGAAACTTATCAACCATGGGCACAGAATGCCCTGAATTGCTGTGGTCCAAGGCAAGTGCCCGTCTACCTTTAGGGTATGGGATTGTTCGACTTCTTCACTCAGGAGATTGCCATGGATTTGGGCACGGCAAATACCATCATCTACTACCAAGACAAGGTGGTGGTGGATGAGCCGTCCATCGTGGCCAAAGACCGCATGACGGGCAACGTGGTGGCCATTGGCCGTCTCGCGCAGCAAATGCACGGGAAAACCCACAAAAACATCGAAACGATCCGCCCCCTCAAAGACGGTGTGATTGCCGATTTTGAGTCGGCGGAACAGATGATCAAGGGGATGATCAAACTCATCTCGGGTCGCAAATCCTGGTTCAATCCCTCCCTTCGCATGGTCATTTGCATCCCGTCCGGCATCACGGATGTGGAAAAGCGCGCCGTCAAAGACAGCGCAGAGCACGCGGGAGGCAAGGAAGTTTACCTCATCCACGAACCCATGGCCGCCGCCATCGGCATCGGCATTGACGTGGAAGAGCCCATGGGCAACATGATCGTCGACATCGGAGGTGGAACGTCGGAAATCGCCGTGATCGCCTTGGGTGGTATCGTGACCGACACCAACATCCGCGTGGCCGGAGACGAATTCACCCACGACATCGAAGAGTACATGCGCCGCCAGCACAACATCTTGATCGGCGAGCGCACGGCCGAGCAAATCAAAATTGCCGTGGGCGCCGCACTGCCTGAACTTGACAATCCGCCCGAAGACTATGCCGTGCATGGCCGCGACCTGATGACGGGCATCCCCAAGGAAATTGTCGTGACCTACTCGGAAATCGCCGGTGCCCTGGACAAGAGCATCATCAAAATCGAAGAGAGTATCCACAGCGCGCTTGAGCACACGCCGCCAGAATTGTCGGCAGACATCTACAAAACGGGCATTTTCCTCGCCGGCGGTGGCGCCCAGCTACGCGGGTTGGACAAGCGGATTTCCCAGAAGACCAAGTTGCCCGTGCACGTGGCAGACGATCCGTTGCATGCGGTGGCCAAAGGCACTGCGATCGCATTGAAAAACATCGATCGCTTCCCATTCTTGATGAGAAACTGACCGCGGGGCCGTGCGAAACCTCTTTGCCCTCCTCGCACGCACCCACCGGTGGTTGCTGTTCCTCGCATTGTGGGGCGTGGCGTTGGGCTGGATGAACACTACGTACAGCCACCACCGCACTGCCCTTGCAGGGTGGTCTCTTCGAGCCTCGGGGTCGTGGCTCAACGCCGCAGCCAATGTGCAGGAGTGGACCCACCTCGCCGAATCCAACCGGCTCGTAATGCTCGAAAACGCGAGGCTTCGCGCTGAATTGGAAAGCCTGAAAGAACGACGCACTGCCCCCTGGCAAACCGGAGATGCTTCGGTGCTACGCAGTCCGGGGTGGAACGGTTCTCCATGGATGGTCCTCAACCGTGGTGGCCGAGATGGACTGACGCTTGGGGCGGGCATCCTCTCGCAGGGATTTGCCGCCGGACGAATCGTGGACACCACGGCCCACGAAAGCCTTGTGCTCACCTTGACGCATGACGTGGCACAATGGAGTGTCCGGATGGGTCGCGCTGGACAGGCAGGAAGGTTGGTCGCCAAAGAGGGGGATGTCCGCCGAGCCTCAGTGCTGGACATTCCCTGGTCTCAATTGGTCTTGCCCGGTGACACAGTAATGACGACGGGATTTGACGGGGTCTTTCCCGCAGACGTGCCCGTGGGCATGGTGGAAGACGTGGTGGGCAACGAAACCGATGAATTCCAAACGGTGGTTGTTTCCCTGGGCGCCAACTATCCCGGTGCCCGACACGTGGTTTGGCTTGAACATCCGCGCAACGGCAGGCTTGACAGCCTGAGTTCCGCCCCATCCAACACGCCATGAGTGCATTTTTCCCCTTGTTTTGGACCCTCGGATGGGCGCTGGTTTGCCAGGTCTTGCTCTTCCGTTACGGCATCTTTTGGGGTGGATACGGGTTGCTGGCCATTCACCTGTACGGCCTGCTGAAAATGCCGGTGGGTTGGCCTCCGACGACATACTTGTTGCTCGCTGCCGTGACCGGGGGCATCATGGATGTGGTGTGCTTTACAGGAGGCATGCACCTCGCAGCCTCGGTGACGCTGGGCATGGCCTACCCAACCCTGACGGCCGCCATGGAATCGCGAGAGGGCCTGCGTCAGGGTCACGTGTTGGATCCCTTCCAAGACGGGTGGGTGCGCTATGGCATCTTCGCTGCGCTTGGCCTGGCCGTGTACTGGGGCGTGCTGTTCGCCCTTCAGAACGGCTGGTCTTTGATGGGACGCACGCTGGGCCAAACCGCCTTGTCCACCCTTTTCAATGTCGGGGCCTTCATGCTCATTCAAGGTCTCCTGAATCGACCCACGCGGGGCGATCAGCGGGGCGTCAGCGCGTACCCATGGAGTTGAATGGGCGAGACTTGGCTAAACGGCAGCGTATTGTGGGCGCGATTGTGCTCGGCGTGGGGTTGTTGTTTGTCATTCGGTTGTTCCAAATGCAGGTCACCACGGACGAGTGGAAAAACCGCGCCGAACGCCTGACCGAGGAACAAGAAGTGCTGCAACCTGCACGCGGACTTTGTCTCGACCGCCATGGAGACCTGTTGGTCACCAATGTGCCCAGTTACGACTTGATGGTGGTGCCGCGCCACATGGCCGGCATCGACACGACCGCCCTGGCAAGCTTGGTCCAACTCGACCGCGCGGAACTGGAACGACGGCTCGCCAAAGCAAGGCGCTACTCGCGGTACAAGGCCTCACCCCTCATGCGCCAGTTGAGCGCCGAGGAATACGCGGCCCTGTCCTCAGAATTGTGGCGATATCCAGGACTGTCCATCCGCACCAAGCCCGTGCGTAAAAACGTCTACGGCATCGCGAGTCAAATCGTGGGCGAGTACCGCGAGGTCGACCGCGAAGACATGAATCGCGATTCCCGTTATCGGCTCGGGGACTACAAGGGCAAATCCGGGGTGGAAGCCCAATTTGAATCCGACCTGCGCGGCACCCCAGGCATTCGCCACCACCTCGTGGACGTTCGAAACAACGTGCGAAACACGTTGACGGACATGGATTCGCTGCCGGTGACGGGTGCAGATGTGACCTTGACCCTCGACGCCGACCTGCAGCGCTATGCCGAGCAACTCATGGAGGGCAAAAGGGGAGCCGTCGTGGCCATCGAGCCCGCGACCGGGGAGGTTCTGGCCTTCGTTTCGGCGCCCTCCTACGACGGCAATCTGTTGACTGGCACGAGTCGGGGTGCGGCCTACGACAGTTTGGCCAAACACCCGTGGAAACCCCTCTACAACCGAGCCGTCCGTGGCACCTACCGACCGGGCTCCATTTTCAAAATGGTCCAAGGGCTGATCGCCATGGAGCAGGGGTCCATCTCGCCACGCACCCACATCGACTGCAACCGCGACATCATTGGCTGTCACGGGGGCCACACCCAAGACGACTTGCGGCGTGCGGTTGTTCACAGCTGCAACCCCTACTTCTACGAGGTCATGCGCCGCATGGTCAACCAGCACCCAGACAAGGACAAATTCGACAACGCACGGCTCGGGCTGGGATGGTGGACCGAGCGCATCAAAGACTTCGGCCTTGGGACCGACTTGGGGGGACACATTCCCGGAACGAGGCTTGGACTGGTGCCCGACACCACGTACTACAACAACATCTACGGCCGGCGTCACTGGACGTTCAGGACCATCTATTCCATCAGCATTGGAGAGGGTGAACTCCTCGCCACCCCACTGCACATGGCCAATCTGGCCGCCATTATGGCCAACAAAGGATGGTACATGGAGCCCCACCTCATCCGAGACATTGGGGGCAAGGGAAAACCGGAATCCCTGCAGGTGCGACATGAGGTGGCGGTGAGCGCCACGCATTTTGACCCCATTCTCGACGCCATGCAAGCGGTGATCGAGGACAAATCGGGAACTGGCAGGCGGGCCTACACCCCCGGCATCACCACATGCGGAAAAACGGGCACAGTTCAAAACAGAAACAAAGCCGACCACAGTGTCTTCATGGCCCTGGCGCCCCGAAAATCTCCGGAGATTGCCGTGAGCGTGTACGTGGAATATGCCGGGGCTGGCGGCGATTGGGCCGCACCCATCGCTGGACTGCTGGTGGAGAAATACCTCCACGGCGACGTGCCGAATACGGAGCGGGAACGTCGGGTCATGGGGGCCACCTACCCCTTGGACCCCCAATTTGCCGAAGTCGAACCCACGCAGCCTGCCCCATGAGTCCACGTCGGTTCAATGTCTTGTATCAGCTCGATTGGCCCACCTTGCTTGTGGTCCTTCTTTTGGTGGTCTTGGGTTGGCTGAACATTGTCAGCGCCACAGCCGAAGCGGAGGTCGTTTGGGACCTGAGCGGCAAGGCGGGCAAGCAGCTCATTTGGATGGGCGTGTGCGCCTGCGTGATGGCGGGACTGCTCGCCATCGAAGGCGAGTTCTACATCCGCACATCGGTGCTCCAGTACCTCGTAATCCTCGCCTTGCTCACGGCCGTGCTGGTGGTGGGAAAAAAGGTCGGGGGCGCGCGCTCGTGGTTTGGGGTGGGCAGCTTTGGCATTCAACCGAGTGAATTTGCCAAAACCGCCACCGCGCTCATGGTGGCCTGGTTCCTGAGCCGTCACGGCCGGCCGTGGCGCACCTTGGCCACACGGCTGCAATCCCTGGCGATCATCGCCCTGCCCGCGGGATTGATTTTGCTTCAACCCGATGCAGGCACTGTCTTGGTCTTTGGGGGCTTTGTGTTCGTCTTGTACCGCGAAGGGCTCAGCGGCAACGTCTTGTTGCTCGGGGTCTCTGCCCTCGTCCTTGCCGTGTTGACCATCCTGTTTGGCGCCAACGAAAGTTGGTACCCCTTTGTGGGAACCGACACCGGCTTTTGGTGGTTTCTGATTTCTTTTGCTGTCTTTGGAACGTGCACTTTGCTGCTCACCCGGGCCGCCACGCTGCCGCGGTACCGAAAGCGCACGACGCTTTGGGGGACCTTAATTCTGTTGGGAGGCATGGCGTTTTCTACGGGACTGCATTTGGGGATGGAGCACATCCTGCAGCGGCACCAAAGGGAACGCATCCACGTGCTCTTTGGCATTGACGTCGACAACCCCGATGCGGACTACAACATCCGACACGCCAAGGCCGCGATTGGTTCCGGAGGTTGGACGGGCAAAGGATGGGCACAGGGACCGATGACGGCCTACGGGTTCGTTCCTGAACAAGAAACAGACTTCATCTTCTGCACGGTCGGAGAGGAATGGGGTTTTCTGGGAAGTACGGGCGTGGTGCTTCTTTTTGTCTTCCTGATTCTGCGGGTCCTGCACTTGGGAGAAAGGCAACGCTCCCCGTTCACCCGCATCTATGCCTATGCCGTGGCGAGCATCCTCTTCATGCACGTGCTGGTCAATGTGGGGATGGTCTTGGGGCTCGCGCCCGTCATTGGCATTCCACTGCCCTTCTTCAGCTACGGCGGATCTTCACTGATGGGATTCACCCTGCTCATGGGCATTTTGATCCGGTTGGACGCGGAGCGATTCTCGGTGCTCAGATAGCATCGGTCGACTTTTTTAAGCAATTCATTTGGAATTATCAAACGTTCGTCTGAAATTAGAGACATGATGTTATCCACATACACGCGCTGCTGTTGCTGCTGTCCTCCGGACAGGGCCTCTTTGCGCATGCGTGGATGACACATTCACATCAACACGTAACCTCAAGAAGCCCTCGTTCGTAACGGGGGCTTCTTTTTTTACCCAAACTGAGATGACTGCACCCATCCTCGACCCCAGACTCGCGACGCTCGACGAACTCCGTTGGCACGTCGGCAACACGCCGTTGCATCCCGTGCGCCACCTGAGCCCCAAGCCCGGCGTGGAGATCTATGCCAAACTCGAATGGCAGCAATTCGGGGGCAGCGTGAAAGCCCGTCCGGCGTTCAACATCCTGCGCAATGCGGTCGCTTCAGGCGCCCTTCGCGGTCGCCGATTGCTGGACGCTTCTTCGGGGAACACAGGCATCGCTTACGCGATTTTCGCCGCATCGGCCGGCATCCCCGTGACCCTGTGCATTCCCGAGAATGCTTCCAAAGAGCGCAAGCACATCTTGAAGTCCTTGGGGGTAGACCTCATTTTGACCAGTCCGTTTGAAAGCACGGATGGTTCGCAAGACGTGGCCCGTGAGTTGGCGCACTCCCAGCCCGACAAGTACCACTACGTGGATCAATACAGCAACGACGCCAACTGGATGGCACACTACAACCACACGGGTGTCGAACTGTGGGAAGAAACCCACCACCGAATCACGCACTTTGTGGCCGGACTTGGCACCACAGGGACGTTCACCGGAACTGGCCGTCGTTTGAAAGAATTCAACGAAGACATTCAACTCGTCGCGCTTCAACCTGAAACGGCGCTTCATGGCCTCGAAGGTTGGAAGCACCTCGAGACTGCGCGTGTGCCCAAGATCTTTGACGCCACCGTGCCCGACGAAACACGTTTGGTGACGACGGAATCCAGCTACGCCATGCTCAAGCGCGCAGCGAAAGAGGAAGGCCTTCTCATCAGCCCTTCCTCAGCAGCCAACCTCGTAGGAGCCGTGCAACTCGCAGAGGAACTTGACGAAGGCGTCATCGTGACCGTGCTCGCTGACGATGCCACGAAATACAGTGACGTGATTGAACGCCTTCTGCCATGAGCTTCCTTCCACTTGACATTGACCCCCAGGCCTTAAAAGGCATGACCGACCACGCGGAGGCCGCCTTTCCCAACGAATGCTGTGGGTTCTTCTATGGATCTGAGGACGGGCAAATCCGCGCCGTCACCGTGTCCACAGAGGTGACCAACAGCAAGGAAGGTGACCAGCGCCGCCGCTTTGCCATCTCACACAAAGACTACCTGAATGCGGAGCGGCATGCGGCTCGCGAGGGATTGACCTTGCTTGGTGTATACCACAGCCACCCCCTTCATCCGGCGATTCCGAGTGAACACGATTTGGCCGTGGCCCTCCCCTATTTCAGCTACATCATCGTCAGCGTGCAACCCAAGGGCACCGCCCATGTCCGCAGCTGGCAACTCAACGAACAGCGGCACTTCGCCGAAGAGGCGATCGTGGCCCTTCCTGAAGCTTGGCGCGTCTCCTGACATCGAAACAACAACACAACATCCTTGACATGGCTCAATTGATCATCCCCACGCCGTTGCGCAAATTCACCGACGGCCAAGGCATCTTCACCCAAGAAGCTGCCACCGTGAAAGACCTTCTCGCGGCCCTCGCCGCGCAGCACCCCGGCCTGAAGCCTCATTTGTTTGAGGACTCCGGAAGCCTTCGCAGCTTCATTCGGGTGTACGTCGGCGACGAAGACATTCATGCGCTTGAAGGCGAAGACACGGCCCTTCAGGCGAACGATGAAGTCAGCATCATTCCCGCCATTGCCGGAGGCCTCTGACCTTTTTAAGACTTGGAAACCATGGAACAGATTCAATTCAGCAAAGAGGAACTCGAGCGCTACAGCCGGCACCTCATCATCCCAGAATTCAACATCGAGGGCCAGCGAAAGCTCAAGGGCTCGAGCGTCCTCGTGATTGGATCGGGTGGCCTTGGCTCCCCGCTCCTTCTGTACCTCGCCGCCGCCGGCGTGGGTCGGATTGGGATCGTCGATTTTGACACTGTGGACGCGAGCAATTTGCAGCGTCAGGTGTTGTTTGGCATTCAGTCGGTAGGCGCACCCAAAGCGGAAGCCGCCCGCGACCGCCTTGCCTCCCTCAATCCACACATCACGCTCGAGGTGCACAACACCAAGTTCACGAGCCAAAACGCCCGCGAACTCGTGCGCCAGTTCGACGTCGTGGCGGACGGGACGGACAACTTCCCCACCCGCTACCTCGTGAACGACGCATGCGTGCTCGAAGGCAAAGTCAACGTGTACGCCAGCATCTACCGCTTCGAAGGACAGGCTTCCGTCTTCAACGAGCTTCTGCCTGACGGAACCCGTGGGCCCAACTACCGAGATTTGTTTCCCTCCCCTCCACCCCCAGGCCTCGTGCCGAGCTGTGCGGAAGGTGGCGTGATTGGGGTGCTTCCGGGTATCCTCGGGTCCCTTCAAGCGCTGGAGGTGATCAAGGTCATCACCGGCGTGGGAGACACGCTGAGTGGTCGCTTGTTCCTCTTCGACGCCACCGGATTCACGACGCGAACCATGAAAGTGCGCAAGGACCCTCGCAATCCGCTCAACGGCGAGAACCCCACCCAAACCGAACTCATCGACTACGACCAGTTCTGTGGCATCGGGGTTCCTGCCGCGCAAGAGCCCGAGGTGCAAGCGATCGATGTACACGAACTCAAAGTGTGGCGCGACAGTGGCAAAGCGCACGTTCTCATCGACGTCCGAGAGCCTTACGAATACGGCATCGCAGAAATCGGTGGTGACCTCGTCCCCCTGGCTACTGTTCTCGAAAGCACTTCGCGCATTCCCAAGGATGTGCCCGTCGTGGTGCAATGCCGCTCGGGGGCGCGAAGCGCCAAGGCCATTCGCCAACTCGAAGACAGCCATGGCTACACCAACCTGGTGAACCTCACCGGAGGCATCCTGGCTTGGCAAGAACTCATTGATCCTTCGCTGGCCCGGTATTGACTGGGTTTGGCACGGTATGTGGATAGAGAGAGAAGCGTCGGCTCCTTGAGGGTTTTGGTTGGCCGACGTGGATAGATTGAAGCGAACGGGGCTCCCCAGTGGGAGCCCCGTTTTTCGTTCAAGTCACGTTCGGTCTTACAGTCCGAGGAGCACCTCAGTGGGCGTCTTCCCACCGAAGAGCATGCGCTCCGGATTCTCAATCATTTCCTTGATCATGTACAAGAAGCCAACGCTTTCTTTGCCGTCGACAATGCGGTGGTCGTAGCTGAGGGCAACATACATGATGGGACGAATCTCCACCTTGCCGTTGATCGCCACGGGACGCTCCACGATGTTGTGCATGCCGAGGATGGCGCTCTGCGGCGGGTTGATGATGGGCGTCGAGAGCATGGAACCAAACACCCCTCCGTTCGTGATGGTGAAGGTGCCGCCTTGCATTTCGTCCACCGTCAGTTCACCGTCGCGGGCACGAATGGCCAAGCGCTTGATTTCCGCCTCAATCTCCGCGAGACTCAGCGTCTCTGCGTTGCGTACCACCGGGACCATGAGTCCCTTGGGCGAGCTGACCGCAATGCACACGTCCGCATAGTCGTGGTAAATGAATTCCTTGCCGTCGATTTGGGCATTGATTGCAGGGAACTCCGCCAGCGCTGTGGTCACTGCCTTGGTGAAGAAACCCATGAATCCGAGGCCCACGCCAAACTGCTCGCGGAACGCGTCCTTGTGCTTTTTGCGCAAGTCCATCACAGGCTTCATGTCCACCTCGTTGAAGGTGGTCAGCATGGCCGTCTCATTCTTCACAGAGACCAAACGCTCTGCCACCTTCCGGCGCAGCATGCTCATCTTCTCACGACGAGTCTCGCGGGTTCCGCTCCAACCGGAACGAACGTTGCTCGCGTCAAATCCAGCGGCCAAGGCCGCCAAAACGTCCTGCTTCAAGACGCGACCATCGCGGCCCGTCCCTTGAATGGAACCCGCGGGAAGGCCCGCATCCGCCATGGACTTTCGGGCCGCCGGTGAGGCATGACCAGCAGCATGGCTTGCACCCGTCGATGCGGGGGCTGCAGGAGCCGGTGCAGGAGCTGGCGCGACGGGTGCAGACGCGGGAGTGGCTGCTAGGGCCGCAGCGGGCACTGGTGCAGCCTCAAGCTTTGGAGCCAAGGCTGCAGCGACTGCAGGACGCTCCGCGTCCGTGTCGATCAAACAGCACACGTCTCCGACCGCGACGGCATCGCCTTCCTCGGCCTTCAACGTGATGACACCTGCGGCTTCGGCGGGCAATTCGAGGGTGGCCTTGTCTGAGTCCACCTCAGCAATGGCTTGATCTTTCTCAACGTAGTCGCCGTCCGACACCAGCCACGTGGCGATTTCCACTTCGGAGATGCTTTCTCCGGGGCTGGGGACTTTCATTTCTAGAATCGGCATGATCGTGTCGTTGGTGGGTCTGATTCAGGTCAAAATTTTGCCATGGCCACCACCTCGTCAAGCAAGGCATCGTGGCGTTGTTGGTGAACCGCAGGAGATCCTGAGGCCGGGCTGGCGCTGGCGCTTCGTCCGACATATTGGAGGTCGCCCATGCCGTGGATGGCCATGTGTTCGTTCATGAAAGTCCAACCGCCCATGTTGCGCGGTTCCTCTTGAAGCCAGATGAGTTTCGCGTTTTTGGCTTGCCGCTTCAGGGCCTTGACCACAGCATCCGCCGGGAAAGGATGAAGCTGCTCCACCCGCAACACGGCCATGTTTTTGGGCACGCGATCTTCGAATTTTTCGAGCAAATCGTAGTACACCTTGCCCGAGCAAAGGACCACAGTGTCGGCATTTTTCACGCCATGGCCATCGTCGATGACTTCTTGGAATTTGCCCTTGGCGAAATCCGCCATGGTCGAAACCGCCTTGGGGTAGCGAAGCAGTTTCTTGGGGGTGAAGACCACCAAAGGCTTGCGGAAGGGGCGGTGCACCTGACGGCGCAACACGTGGAAAATGTTGGCTGGGGTCGTGCAGTTGGCCACGATGATGTTGTCTCCAGAGCCGAGCTGCAAGAACCGCTCCATGCGGCCGCTGCTGTGCTCGGAGCCCATGCCTTCGTAGCCATGGGGAAGCAACAAGGTGAGGCCGTTCATGGTGCGCCACTTGTCTTCGCCCGCACTGAGGAACTGGTCCCACATGATTTGGGCGCCGTTGTTGAAGTCCCCAAACTGTGCCTCCCAAATGGTCAATCCATGGGGATTGGCGAAGGCATAGCCGTACTCAAATCCACTCACGGCGTATTCCGAGAGGTGACTGTTGTACACCGCCATGCGGGATTGGTCTTTCTTCAATTCGTTGAGCAAGATCCACTCCTCCTCAGCGTCCTCGGTCTTCAGGACCGCGTGACGATGCGAGAACGTGCCGCGCTCGACATCTTGGCCGCTCAAGCGCACAGGATGGCCTTCCATCAAGAGGCTGCCGTAGGCCAGCATTTCGCCCATGGCCCAGTCAAACTGGTCGCGGTCGACCATGGCGAGGCGGTCGTTCATCAACTTCTTCACCTTGCGGAAGAACTTGGGACCGTCAGGCAACGTGTTCATGGCCACGGCCAGGTCGGTTAGCTTCTTTTGCGTCACGCCCGTGTCAGGAGATGTCGTCAATTCGCTTTCCTTGGCAGGTCTGTAGCCTTCCCAAAGCTCGCTGAGGAAATCGTCGACCACAGACAGCTCCATGGTTTTGGCTTCCTCAAATCCGTCTTCCATGCGGGCCAACAATTCGGCCTTCATGCCCTCGGCCTCTTCGGCGCTCACCGAGCCATCGGCAAGCAACCGCTGGAGGTAGATGTCACGCGGAGAACTGTGTGCCGCAATGGCCTTGTAAAGCTTGGGCTGGGTGAACTTGGGTTCGTCGCCCTCGTTGTGGCCGTATTTGCGGTAGCCCAAAAGGTCAATGAACACATCCCGGTGAAAGGTCTGACGGTATTCGAGGGCGATGTTCATCACCTGCACTACAGCCTCCACGTCGTCGGCGTTCACGTGGAAGACCAACGATTTGGTGACCTTGGCCACGTCCGTGCAATACGTTGAGCTGCGTGCGTCGAGGTAGTTGGTGGTGAAGCCCACTTGGTTGTTCACGACAATGTGAACGGTGCCGCCTGTGCGGTAACCCTCAAGGCCGGCCATTTGGGCCACCTCGTACACCACACCTTGTCCCGCGATGGCCGCGTCGCCGTGAATCAAAATCGGCAACACACTCGCTTCATCGCCGTCCCTCGCGTCGATGCGGGCGCGTGCGATGCCTTCCACCACAGGATCCACCGCCTCGAGGTGCGAGGGGTTGGGCGCCAAGGTGATGGTGACCTCTTCTCCGGTGTCCGCCACCTGCTTGCGCGAGTAGCCGAGGTGATACTTTACATCACCATCGAACAGGCCGTCGCCGTCGTAGGCTTTGCCTTCAAACTCACACAAGATGTTGGCGTACGGCTTGCCGAGGATGTGGGCCAACGTGCTGAGACGGCCGCGGTGCGCCATGCCGATGACGACTTCACGCACGCCACGGGTGGTTCCCGTTTCAATCAAGGCGTCGAGTGCGGGAATCAGGCTTTCCCCTCCTTCGAGGGAGAAGCGCTTTTGGCCGACGAACTTTTTTTGGAGGAACTCCTCAAAGAGCGTGGCTTGGCTGATCTTTTTGAGTACGTGCTTTCGGCCTTCGGCGTCCAGACGTGGACGGTTGGCCAATTCGATGTGCTCACGAATCCACTTGAGCCGCTCTGGCTCGGGGATGTACATGTATTCGATCCCAATCGAGTGGCAGTATGTCGACTCGAGATGGGCAATGATGTCTCGGAGTTTCGCGGCGCCAATGCCCACTTCATTGCCCGCCTGAAACACCGTGTCGAGGTCCGCCTCAGAGAGGTCGAAGTGCTCGAGTGCCAGCGTCGGGGTGTAGGTCCGACGCTCTCGCACAGGGTTGGTTTGGGTGAACAGGTGCCCTCGGGTGCGGTAGCCGTGGATCAAATCCAACACCTTGAATTCCTTCAAGGTGGCGGGAGAGGCCGCGTCGTCGCCATACGTGGCGCGGCTCAGGTCAAAACCTGCAAAAAAAAGCCGCCACGTGCGGTCCACCGATTCGGGGTCCGCTTGGTAGCGAGCGTAGAGGGCTTCGAGTGCGCCAGGTTCGGCGTTACTCAGAAATGAAAGTGGGTCCATGAGGACATTGGGCATTTAGCACAAGCAAAGATAAGCTGGCCCGAGGGACCCCCCAAGGAATGCGCTTGGAATCAATGGCTCCGCGAAATCACGTGCTGGGCCAACCCCTCAAACCAACCCGACGTCTCCGGAGAGAGGTTCAATGTGCGCATTGCGGAAACCGCTTCTTCGACATGCTGCGCCATGCGGCGCTGGGCTTCGGCGTCGGCGCCCGCCGCCACCATGGCGGCGCGGACGGCTGTGATTTTGGCCTCTCCCTGGTCCGACCCGGACGCAGGATGCACTCCCACCCACGGGGCCAAGGCCTTCCGCCCTTCCTCATTCGCCTCGGTGGTCAACCAGAGCAGGGTTTTCTTGTCCGACAAGATGTCACCCCCCACTTGCTTACCCGTCGCGCCGCTTTCGCCGAACGTGTCCAAAAAGTCGTCCTGAATTTGGAACGCCAAGCCCACGTTCACGCCGTAGCGGTACCATGCCTCGACACGCGCCGGAGAAGCACCGGCTGACCGCGCCCCCATCGCAGCTGCGGCCGCGAGAAGCACCGACGTCTTGAGTCGAATCATGTTCACGTATTCGTCCACTGTGACGTTGTCCCGCGTCTCAAACGCCATGTCACTCTGTTGGCCCTCGCAAACTTCTTTGGACGTCACGTTGAACATGCGAAGGACGTCCGCCAAGGCTTCGGCGGGCGTGCCTTCCAAGGCCGTCAAGGCCAAGGTGTACATCACATCTCCAGACAAAATCGCCGCGTTTTCGGACCACTTGGTGTGCACGGTCGGACGTCCACGGCGAAGGGGTGCCTCATCCATGATGTCGTCGTGCATCAAGGTGAAATTGTGGAACAATTCCACGGCCATGGCCGCGGGCATGGCAGCATCAAGCGCGCCTGCCTCGGCTTCGCATGCGGCAAGTGCAAGCACGGGGCGAATGCGCTTGCCTCCAAGCGACAAGAGGTAGTGAATGGGATCGTACAACTCGTCCGCAGCCCCTGCCGGGTAAGCACTGAGGAAGTCTTTCATGGAAGCTTCAAGGGCGTCACGCCAGCGTGCTTCGGAGGAGGAGAGACTCATGGGGAAGAAAAGTCAGAAGTCATTCAAAATGTTCGGTGCGCTCATCGTCCGCGGCGGAGCTGGTCGAGCAAGTAGGTTCCGTACCCACTCTTGACGAGGGGCTGGGCAAGCGCTTCAAGTTGGGCGTCGTCGATGAACCCCATGCGCCAGGCAATCTCTTCCAAGCAACCGATTTTCAAACCCTGGCGGTCCTCAATGACCTGGACAAACTGCGAAGCTTGCATCAAAGACGTGTGGGTTCCGGTGTCCAGCCAGGCCATGCCGCGGTCCAACACGCCCACGTGGAGTTTGCCCGCCTCCAAGTAGGCCTTGTTGACGTCGGTGATTTCGTATTCGCCACGTGCACTTGGCTCGAGGTTGGCCGCGATGTCCACGACGTCGTTGTCGTAGAAGTACAATCCCGGAACAGCAAAGTTGGACTTGGGTTGTGCAGGCTTCTCCTCGATGCTCAGCACCTTGCCGTCAGGGTCAAAATCCACCACCCCATACCGCTCCGGATCGCTAACGTAATAAGCGAACACAATGGCCCCGTCGGGGTCGGTGTGCGCGCGGAGGGTGCGGCCAAAACTCTTGCCGTAGAAGATGTTGTCTCCCAGCACGAGCGCGACCTTGTCATTGCCGATGAACTCCTTGCCCAACACAAAGGCCTGGGCCAGGCCATTGGGCACTTCCTGGACAGTGTACGTGAAAGAGCAACCCAAGTCGGAGCCGTCGCCAAGGAGGCGTTGAAACGAGGCTGAATCCTCGGGAGTCGTGATGATCAGAATGTCCCGGATGCCCGCAATCATCAAGGTTGACAGCGGATGGTAAATCATCGGCTTGTCGTAGATGGGCATCAGTTGCTTGCTGACGGCCTTGGTCAGAGGCCAAAGCCGCGTGCCACTCCCTCCGGCGAGAACAATTCCTTTCATGGGATGAAGATACACTAAGGGTCAACCCCGTCCTCTCAGGCCTTCATGCCGCTCCTCTCCCTTGACGGCGCTGGCGCCTTTTTGGACTTGGAGATCGTCCAACGCCACGATGTCCTCCTCGTCCAACAGATCGATGAACGGCTCGCTGAACGTTCGCGTGGTCACGTATTGGGCAAAGCTCATCAGGAGCGACGGCAACACCATCAGGTTGGAGAACATGGCGACGAGGAGGGTCACGGAGACGAGCAATCCAAGCGAACGCGTTCCGTCGAATTCACTTATCGCGAACATGAGGAACCCAAAGAAGAGCACAATCGAGGTGTACATCATGCTCACCCCCGTTTCGCGGACGGCGGCCAAGACAGCGGCGCGGATGTTCCAGCCGTTGGCCCGAAGCTCTTGCCGGTATTTGGCCAAAAAGTGGATGGTGTCGTCCACGGAAATCCCAAACGCCACAGAGAACACCAAAATGGTCGAGGGCTTGATGGGAATGCCGGTCCAACCCATGACCCCCGCCGTGAAGAGAAGCGGGAGCAAGTTGGGGATGAGGGCGATGCCCACCATCCGCGCACTCTTGAACAGCAGTGCCATCACCAAGGCAATGACCGTGATGGCGAGCGTCATCGAAATGGCGAGGTTCTTGACGAGGTAATTCGTGCCTTCCAAGAACACGATGCTCGTTCCCGTGATGGTCAAATCGAAGCGCTCCGGCGGGAAAATGCTGTCGATGCGCGGTTGAAGTCGCGCCATCAAGTCTTCCATTTCGAGGGTGCCCACGTCGGCCATGTTCGCCGACACCCGGGTCACTGTTTTGGTGGAATCCACAAAGTTGCTTGTGACCGCGCTGGCGTCGTCCACGTCGGAGGCAGCCGACTCGGCACCCCGGAAGTAGGGCCCCATGAAGCTGCGTTCCTGGCGGGAAGGCAAGCGGTATCGCTCTGGGTCCCCGCCGTAAAAGGCCTGCACCCCGAATTTCACTGCATCCACGGCACTGAGGCTACGCGAAAACTCCGGGTACTCCCGGAGGAGATTCTGGAATTTCTCAATGCGCTTGAGGTTAGCGGGGCTGAGGATTTGGCCTGGTTTTTTGCCATCAATCAGCACCTCAAAAGGCATCACCCCACTGAACTTGGACTCGAGCCATCCGAGGTCGACCAACACGCGGTCTTCGTCGGGCAGGTCGTCGACGATGTTTCCGGTCGTGACCATTTGGGTCATGCCCCAGGCGCTCAAGACCGCCACCAACAGCGCAGCCACGTACACCCCCGTGCGCTTGCCCTGAACTGTAGCCACAAACGTGCCCACCACGCGGTCCACCCACACCCGGTCCAAATGCGTCAGGTGGTGCTCGCGGGGCTCTGGCAGCCATGTGAAGAGCGCGGGGATGAGGACGATACTGATGCCAAACGCCATCATGATGCTCAGCGACGACACCACGCCAAACTCCACCAAAATCGGGCTGTGCGTGAAGATGAACGTCGCAAACCCCATGGCCGTCGTGGCGTTCGTCAGCAACGTGGCATTGCCCACCTTGGTCACCATGCGTTGCAAGGCAAGCATCTTGTTGCCATGGCGTTTGAACTCCGCCTGGTATTTGTTGACGAGGTAGATGCAGTTGGGCACCCCAATGACAATCATCAGAGGGGGGATGAGGGACATCAACAGGCTGAGCTTGTAATCCAACAGGCTCATCATGCCCAAAGACCAAACCACACCCACCGCCACGACCGTCAGACACACACTGACCACGGCAAGGTTCCGGAAGAACAAAAAGAGCAACAAGGCCGTCACGGCAATGGCAGCGCCGATGAAATACCCCAATTCTCCTTTGACCTTGTTGGTGATCGAAATCCGAATGAAGGGAAGTCCGCTGAGGTGTGTTTGGATGCCGGTTTCAACCGCCCACCGGTCGGAGGTCTCGACGATGTCCTCCACAATGCGTCCGCGCTTGGGCGAGTTGAGCATGTCCAGGTTGAACACAACCATCATCAACGTCGCATCGTTGTTGGGGCTGTAAAGGAGGCCGTCGTAGAAGGGCAACGACCGCACCCGGTCGACAATTTCGTGGGCGCGTGCGTCGGTCAGCGGTGGCGCGTCGGGCTGGGCATCGACCATGTCGGGCGCCAAAGGTTCCAACAAAAAAGACTTTTCGGAAGGGTGCTTCAACACCTCAAACGCATTGGTGATGGCGAAGACCGAGTCAATGATGACGGTGGGCTGGCCATCCACCATGACACGCAACGCGCGAATCTCCTCCGCGAGCTCATGCCATTGGGTCAAGCCCTCGGCGGTGCGCAGGCGCGCATCCTCCACCCCGATGACCAACACGTTCCCCTCCGCGCCAAAGGATTCGAGAAACCGAGCATGGGCCAACTCCGTGGGATCGTCCTCAGGCAAAATCCCACCGTACTTGTATTGCATCCCCAAATCCGGAATCGACAAGGCCATCAACACTGTGATGCCGAGCAGACAGACCACCGTGGTGAAACGGTGACGAATCAAAAAAGAGGCTATGCGCGACCACATGGAGGGTGCAAAGAAACAACACGAGCGGGTGCAGACCTCGACCTCCGAATTACCTTTGTCCCATGGAAAACTACGACGTCGTCGTCATCGGAAGCGGCCCCGGAGGATACGTGGCTGCCATTCGAGCTGCCCAACTCGGAATGCGCACCGCCTTGGTGGAGAAATACAACACCTTGGGGGGGACGTGTTTGAACGTGGGGTGCATCCCCTCCAAAGCTTTGTTGGACAGCTCTGAACACTACCACCAAGCCAAGGAGCAGTTCGCCACTCATGGCATTGAAGTGGGGTCACTCGGCATCGATTTTCCACAGATGATTGCCCGCAAAGGCGAGGTGGTGTCCCAAACCACCGAGGGCATCAACTTCCTCATGAAGAAGAACAAGATCGACGTCCATCACGGACTCGGTTCTTTTGTCGACGCCCACACCATCGCCGTGACGCCGGCCAAAGGCAAGGCGACACAGCTTGGCGCCAAGCACGTGATTGTCGCGACGGGAAGCAAGCCCAGCACCCTCCCCTTCATTGACGTGGACAAGAAGCGAGTGATCACCAGCACGGAGGCGTTGGGCCTGCCCAAGTTGCCCAAATCCATGATTGTCATTGGCGGGGGGGTCATCGGTCTTGAACTCGGTTCGGTCTACGCACGCCTCGGCACCGAAGTCAATGTGGTGGAATACGCTGACAGCATCATTCCCAACATGGATCGCGCGATGGGCAAGGAGCTCATGCGCTCGATGAAAAAACTCGGCGTGAAGTTTCACCTCAATCACGGCGTGAAGGAAGTCACGGCCACCGGCCGCAGCGTGACCGTCAAAGCCGATTCCAAGAAAGGCGATGAGGAGACCTTCAAGGCGGAGTACTGCCTCGTCAGCGTGGGCCGTCGTCCCTTCACCGATGGTCTCAACCTCGAGGCCGCTGGCCTCAGCACAGACGAGCGCGGACGCGTGGGTGTGGACGCCCGCATGCGCACCGCAGTGCCACACATCTACGCCATCGGTGACGTGGTGCGTGGCGCCATGCTCGCCCACAAAGCCGAGGAGGAAGGCGTCTTTGCCGCAGAAACCATTGCCGGCCAACACCCACACATTGACTACAACCTCATTCCCAATGTGGTGTACACCTGGCCTGAAGTGGCCGGTGTGGGCGCCACGGAAGAGCAGTTGAAGGCAGACGCCGTGCCCTACAAAAGCGGAAGCTTCCCCTTCAAAGCCAGTGGACGCGCGCGGGCCAGCATGGACACGGACGGACTGGTGAAGGTGCTCGCACATGCGGAGACAGACGAAATTTTGGGCGTACACATGTGCGGACCCCGTGCGGCAGACATGATTGCCGAGGCCGTGGTCGCCATGGAATTCCGGGCCAGTGCCGAGGACATTTCTCGCATGAGCCACGCGCACCCCACCTTCACCGAGGCCATCAAAGAAGCGGCCCTCGCAGCAACAGAAAACCGCGCGCTGCACATTTGAGCGCGTCGGTTGTTGTGAACCCATGAGTCTACCGATGAAGACCTGCATCCTGATTGTGAATTTGGGGACGCCTGATGCACCGACGCCAGGTGCGGTGGGACGATACCTGCGTGAGTTTTTGGGCGATGGACGCGTGATTGATTTTCCTTGGTTGCCCCGCAAAATCCTGGTGAACGGCATCATTGCCCCCATCCGCCAATTCAAGAGCGCGCGCGAGTACAACATTAAGCACCGCCATAGGCACGGGGTATGAAACCAAAGGTGAGAACTTTAAATTGGAGTTGATAGATATAGGCCGATGCAGCTAAACAACCTCAAGATCGCGAATCAAGGGGGTTGGGTGTGTGGTATATCCTTTTCCTCCATGACGACGCCGAAGCAGAGGGCAAGGCGGTGCTGAGGAC
>PKDW01000166.1 GCA_002863145.1 Flavobacteriales bacterium | reverse complement strand
GCCGTGAGAATCTTGTGATGAAAAAACGCAGGACCTCCGGCCAAGACCAATTGATGCCCCACCGTGACAGCGCGACAATCAGGATGTGTGAGCGAGCGAACACTCTCGGGCAAGGTCAGTCCCGAAGCTGTGTATTGTGCGTCCAAAACACGCATGACCGCCTCCTTGTTGGAAGCATCCCAGGTTGTTTGCAGGTCAGGTTTGGCCGACCAACCGTCCCATGTGCCTTCAAGGCCTCCTGGGAGATCCACAGGCCACGCCGTGCGTGGATGGACATGCCAAACCGATTTTGCGCTCACTTGACGAGGGTCACCCAACCTTTCCACACGCTTTGGCCTTCGAACGCTTCGTCCAGAACCATTCGCCACGCATACATTCCAGCATTCATCGGATCACCAGCTGCATCGGTGCCATCCCACCCGAAGTTGGCGGAAAGCTGGCCTTGCCATACTTGCAGTCCCCAACGGTTCACCACCGAGAGTTGGCCGGTTTGGCCTTCTGGCATCGACCAAACCCACGTGTCGTTGAGGTCGTCTCCGTTGGGTGAGAACGCATTGGGCGCAAACATCCCAGGTACAGGCTCGAAACCGCGCTCTCCGCGATCCAAATCCTCCTCCGACATGAGCACATTGCTGACTTCCTCAATGCCAAAGTCATCGACGAAGTAATACGCCATGGTGCGTGTCCCTGACTCTTCCCGCCTGACGTTGGGCATGTCGCCAAAGAGGCCCAACGTGAGATGTTCGAAGGCCTCTGTGGCCGTGAAGACGAACGAAATCTCCCGCCATTCGCGGTCGTAGAGCGCCTCGTGAATTTCAAACTGTGGCTCGAGGTCCAACCGTTCATGACCTTGTTGGGTTGGTTTATCGATGGACAGCGCCACACCCAATTGACTCACACCCAGACCCGCATTGACCCAATCGTGCACGCGGCCTGAGGTGATTGCAAAATGCATTTCATAGCGTTGACCCAGTTCAAGGGGCTCAGAAAAGCGCCCCACCACGTATTCATGTCTTGGGTTTTGGTCGTCCGTGTACGCCACAAAACCCACGATGGCACGCCCTTTGAGGGCACTGACCTTGGCGAGGGGGGTCTGCGGCAAATCGCCGCCACTGGTCCCCAATTGGTGGTAGTAGTCCGGCATGCCTTCCGCACCACCTCCATGCGTCCATCCATCCACAAGGTGAAACTGACCTGAGGCATTGGGCAACATCGAATGCGATTCAAATCCACCATTCACAACGTCCACCTGCGCTCGTGCAGAAGTGCCCCAAAAACAGCCCCATGCCACAAACGTGGCTCCGAGCAACGCGCGGGATGTACGCAGTGAGAGACAGGGCAGCATGTTCCCAAAGTACAACGAATCTCGTCAACGCTTTGTCGGCGACATCACCAAGGAGAGGAAGAGCCCGCCAATGCTGCCAGGCAACCAGAACGCATCCACCCTGAATTGTGCCCCAGATCGGGCGGACGGATAGCTTTCCCCCAAATCCAGCACCAAGCCCAACTCCAGCCTCATGCGTGCCCGCCACATGGCTTCGCGCTGAAACGTGTCCGACGCATCTGCCGCCATCCAAGACCCAGGGTCGCCTGGCGCGCGAAGCGACCACCCAAAGGGCCTCCATGCAAATCCCGACACCGACACGCGCGGACGCCACCCCCCCATGGGATTGCCTTCCCAACTCACCCCTACGCGAACGGCATGACCCGGCGACAAGGGCGCCATGGTCGTGTCCCTTTCAAAGGCGAGGCTGTCAGGAGTCAGGGTGAATTGTTGAATGGAAGCGGACCCCTGCCCTTCACCTCCCCAAATCCAGCCCTTGACATTCTCGGAAACTTCCTCCGAGGAGAACGTCCAAGGTTGAGAGTGTTCGGCAAACAAGGCCAAACGCCCTCCGCCATTTCGCATCACTTGTTGGCGCTCCACGCGCAGGGCCGGACGGTTGGAAAACAGGTCCAACGTGGAAATGTGCGTCCCCGAGGCGGACAAAGGAGAAGCTTGAAAGTCCCAACCCACGCCGAACCACCAGTCCTTCCCTGACTTGCTGACTTGCCATGCCGAGGTGTCGATGCGCACGTCTGCAATCACCCGAAGGTGTTGGCCGTCCACAACGATGGAATCCTTGGGCATCCGATCTGCAGACCACGCACCCACACAAAGGAGCATGCCAAGCCACAGCAGCCCGCAATGATGCATCACGTTGTTGGTGTTCAACCTCTCCATGGAGAGGCCAATTTACTGCTTGACTTCCAGGGTCGCTTCCCGGCGCTCGGTTGCAGGTGCGGCTTTCTCGGATTTGAGCGGGAACCGTTCCCCGTCGTTGCCCCCTTCCAACTCCGTGGTGGGCAGCCCTTCCAGGTTCTCGAGCGGTTCCATGGGCGCGTTGACGTTCCCCGCACCGTCGACTTCAGCTTCTGTCAAGACTTCCTTTGTTTGAGAAGCGTCAGCCGCCTCATCCAGCACTTGCTCGACAGTCGCGTCAGCGCTCGAATGAGGCGTGGCCGCGGGCTCTTCAACAGCCATGACAGGGGCTTCCTGCGTTGAACCCACGTTCACTGTCACGTCCTCCGTGGGCCAAAAGAGGGCTGCAACTGCCACGCCGCTGGCCACCACAAGGGCACCCCGGCGCAACAATGCCGAAGTCTGAGGAGCAGACGTCGATGCGTCCAACGCCTCAAAGACTTGGGACTCCAATCCCTCTGGTGCGTCGGCACCGCTTGCGAGCATGGTCTCCCGGATGTGCACTTCTGCTTCCGTCCAAGGCGCGTCTGTGGAGTCCAAGGGAGGCATGTTGTTCGACGTGAATGTCATGGTCCTTTTGTTGAATGTCGTTGGTATGGTGGAATCACCACGCTTGAATAACGAGGATTCCTTCAGATGGTTGCTCGACGGTTGACTTTTTTCAGTTCGTGGGGTTCGAGGGAAGGTCAGATTGTGGCTTGGCCCGTTGCGACATGGCAGCCAAGAAGGCTTGCAATTGCTTTCGACCGCGGGACAACTGGCTCTTCGAAGTGTTGACGTCCACCCCCAACATCTCCGCGATCTCTTTGTGGGAATACCCATCGACGAGGTACAACTGCACCACCGTGCGGTACCCCCGGGGCAAGGCTGCCATCGCCGTTTGGATTTCTGACATCGTGAAATCGGCCTTCTTCGAAGCGGCCAAATCAAGCGGCGTCGCCAAGGTTTCGGTCACGTCGTCGTGGTAGCGGTGCTTCAAATTTCTCCGGTAGTGGGTGATGGCCGTGTTCACCGTGATGCGACGCACCCATCCCTCGAAGCTGTTGAACTCTTTGAACTTCCCCAGATGCCGGAACACCTTGATCCAGCTTTCCTGGGCGATGTCAGAAGCTTCATCCCGGCTGTCGGTGTACCGCAGGGCCGTGGCATAAACCTTGGACGCGAAGCGGCGGTAGAGCGCCGTTTGGGCACTCCGCTCCTCCGCCTTGCAGCGTTCCAACAGGTCTTTCAATTCTTGGTCCATCTCACTCCTCTTCAGAAAGCTCACTCAAAATCTGAGGCCTCCATGCCTAACCAAGACAACGCGGCCCCCGAGAAAAGTTGCATCAGCTGGTCGTCCTCAAAGTCCATGGACTGCATGAACGCCCCAAACTCCAAGTCCCCGAGCGGGAAGGGATAATCTGTGCCCATGCAGATGCGTTCAGCGCCTTGCATCTCCAAAATGAACGTCAACAGGCGCTCATCGTGGGTGATGCTGTCCACCCAAAACTTTCCGAGGTAATTGTCAGGCGACGCGGGGTTGTCAAGGGCCACCAAGTCTGGACGGCATGCGTGGCCATGTTTGATGCGTCCCAACGTCGGCAAGAAGGAACCGCCGGCGTGAGAGTACATGACACGGAGTTTGGGGTACTTGTCGAATATCCCGGCGAAAATCATCGAGCACGCCGCTCGGCTTGTTTCCGCCGGCATGCCCACGAGCCATGGCAACCAGTAACGCTCCATGTCCGATTTGCCCATCATGTCCCAAGGGTGGATGAACAAGGCCATGCCCAAACGCTCACACGTTTCATAGAAGGGAAAGAAGCGCGCATCTCCCAAGTTGAGGCCGTTGATGTTGGATCCAATCTGCACACCCTTGTGCCCTTGCTTGGCCGCCTCTTCCAAAACCTGAATGGCCACGTCTGTGTCCTGCATGGGTACAGAGGCCAACCCCACGTAATGACGGGGGTGGGCCTGAACAATCTGGGCAATGTGGTCGTTGAGGAACCGGGCCAAATCCGCGGCGTGATTCGCCTTGGCCCAATACGAGAACATGACCGGAATGGTGCTGACCACTTGCACCTGGACACCCGACTTTCCGTACTCCTCAATGCGCTCCTCTGCGTCCCAACAGTTTGAAGCGATTTCTCTGAAGAAGTGGTCGTCCCGCATCATGTTGGCAAAGCCAGGCCTGCTGACTTCCAAATGGACGAATCCCCCGTAGCCGAATTTCTCCGACCACTTGGGCATGACACGGGGCAAAATGTGGGTGTGACTGTCAATTTTGAGCATGGCGAGATCGTTCCGCGCAACGCACCAAGGTACATGAACTCAGTCCTGTCTGGGGCTCTGATTTGTCCACAGCGGCCAAAGCCACTGACATTCAACGCTTCACCACGCGGCGCAAATCCAGCCTGTTCACAGGATGAATGGGCCACCCGTCGATCCGGTGAGACAAAAAATGCGTGACTTGGTCGTGAAACAGCGGGATGACGGGCATGTCCTCATGAATGAGCGCATCGAGCACGCGGTATGCCTCGAGCCGCGCTTCGAGTTGGTCGGCCAGCAAAAGCGCACCATGGAAGCCACGCTCAAACTCGGGATTGCGGTAGTGCGTGTAGTTGGGGCCTCCCGGTGAAAAATTCGCCTCCACAAACAACCCCAAGAAATTCTCGGCATCTGCGTGGTCAGCCAACCACGACTTGTAAAACATGGCGGTTTCCCCCTGCGCCACGCGTTCGCGATGGACTGAGGCCGGAACGACATCCACCTTGACATCCAGACCCAGTTGGGCCCAATCGTGCTGAAAAGCCGCACACATGTCGACGTAATCTGAGGTCGTGCTCAACACGATCTCCCCCACCCCTTGCCCCTCCGGGTATCCCGCTTCAGCAAGAAGCGCAAGCGCCTCCCCGACATTCTGCGTCACAGGAAGAACTGTGTCTCGGCCCAACATGGTCGGCGGGACAAAGTGATCTGTCGGGGTCACTGCGTTGCGCCGCAGGTGACGGGCGAGGCCATGGCGATCCAAAGCCAAACTCATCGCCCGTCTCACCCTCGCATCACGGAGGGCTCCCGGGGTGTTCGCCCCATCCAGCACCACCCCCAAATAGTCGGTCTTCAGAAAGGGGACGTGCAGATGCTTCAGCGTGTTTTCGAAGGATGGACGGAGCGTCCCGGTCTCGTCCAACAAGGTCTCCATGTACGCGGGATGAAGGCCGCTCATGAAATCGTACCGCCCTTGGGTCAACCCGAGACACTCGGCGCCCATGTCTTGAACCACATCCACGTGCACGGCCTCGAGATAAGGCAGCGCTTCGCCACGGGCATCTTTCTCCCAATACCCCTCGTGGCGGTGCAGCACGAGACCGGCACCCGGCATCCACCACGCCAGCTGAAAAGGCCCCGAACCTGCGGGATTGTCGCGCAGATCGTTTCCCTCTTCGGATGCTGCTTCGTGGTCAATGATGTTTCCGTAAGCCGTTGTCAACAGCCCCAAAAACGGCGGATAAGCTTCTCGGAGCCGCACTTCCACTGTGGTGTCGTTCAATGCGACAATGCCCTGCGGTGGCACTGCATCCAAAATCCACCCTCCAGAAGACACCACCTCTGGGTCACGCAAGCGCTCCAAGGAAAAGACCACGTCGTCGGCTTGAACGGAGCGCCCGGTTGTGAAGACCGCATCCCTGCGCAACCGAAACCGGTAAGCCAGCCTTTCTTCGTCAAACGTCCAAGACTTGGCGAGGCAAGGGAGCACCGTCAAGTCTGGCCCCAACTCCACCAACCCATCGTACAACTGATCGACCACCCACATGTGCTCCAAACTGCGCGCTGCCGCGGGATCAAGACTGGTGATGGCTGCGCTCTCGTTGTAGCGAAGTACCCGAGGATCCTCAAGCGGAGTGGACGCGGTGCATCCCACAAGAAAAATCGTGGACCACGTGGCGAACCTGAGAGATTTGGGATTGTTTTTCACTCGGCACCAAGGTACGCGGGGTACCTTTGCGCCCCGTCCCTTCGCCATGACATCGCATCCACAATTTCAAGTCAGTTTTCATCAAGCATGGGTGCTGTTGGCGTGCGGCCTTCTCGGCATTCAAAGTTGGTCGCAAACCTTCACCATCAGCGGCCGGGTGACTGACGCAAACACCGGCGAGTACATCTTGGGCGCGAACATTTTGGACGCGGAGCGAGGAAAAGGCGTGTCCACCAACGTCTACGGCTTTTACAGCCTCACCCTGCCAAGTCGTCCCACAGAGCTGCAATGCACATTCATTGGCTATGCCCCTGCCACGCGCAAACTGATCGGTTCCAAGAACGTCGAATGGAATGTATCCTTGTCGCCCCAATCGGTCGAGGTGGATGCTGCGGAAGTGGTGGGCACCACGGGACAAAACACGGAGAGCACCTCCCTCGGCAAGGCTGAGGTGGCCATGGCGACCATCCAACGCCTGCCTGCTTTGATGGGCGAAGTGGATGTCCTGAAAGCCATCCAAATGCTGCCCGGCATCCAGAGCGCCGGTGAGGGGAACAGCGGCTTTTACGTACGCGGTGGAGGACCCGACCAAAACTTGTTGCTCTTGGACGACGCCGCCATTTACAACGCGAGCCACTTGTTTGGGTTTTTCAGCGTCTTCAACGCCGACGCCATCTCCTCGGTGGAAGTCTACAAAGGCAGCATGCCCGCGCGGTTTGGTGGACGCGTGTCCAGTGTGCTGGATCTCGGCCTCAAGGAAGGCAACCGAAACGAGTTGAAAGGCAGTGGCGGCATTGGACTCATCAGCTCCAGGCTAACCTTGGAGGGCCCCGTGAAAAAAGGCAAGTCCAGCTTCATTGTGTCGGGCCGACGGACGTACATCGACGTCTTGACCCGCCCCTACGTGGAGACCACGCAAGCCGCAGGGTCCGGCTACTTCTTCTACGACCTGAACGCCAAATACAACCACCGTTTCTCCGACCGTGACGAGGTGTTTGTGTCGGGATACTTCGGCCGAGACGTCTTCAGCTTCAACAGCGCCGATGCCGGATTTGGTGCGTCCATCCCATGGGGCAATACGATGGTGTCTTCGCGGTGGAACCACGTGGTGAACGACAAGATGTTCTTGAACGTCAATGCGTCCTACACGGGCTACGAATTTGCCTTTGAATCGGGGCAGGACGACTTCCAATTTGGCTTTGAGTCCGGGGTGCAGGATTGGACGCAAAAAGCCCTCCTGAGCTGGTACCCCAACTTGCGCCACGAAGTCCGCGGCGGCGTCGACCACGTGTACCACAAATTCGTCCCCACTTCCTTTTTCTTCAGACAAGGCGACACCGAGTTTGACTTTGGAGAAGCCACCATCGCCTACAGCCACGAGTCCGGAGCCTACCTCGAAGACATCATCGATGTGACGGACGCCTTGAAAGTGAATGCAGGCGTTCGGTACAGCGACTTCCGCCACGTCGGGCCCTTCACCCGCATCGTTCCGGGGGAAAATGTGCTCAGTCCCGCGGATACCCTCACCTACGGCGGTGGCGAGCTCGTCAAGCAATACGGCGGTTGGGAACCGCGTCTGAGTGCACGTTTGAAGACCGGTCCGCGCAGCAGCGTCAAGGCGGGTTGGTCCATCAATTACCAATACGTCCACCTGGCCTCGCTCTCGGCCACCACGACGCCCACAGACATTTGGGTGCCCAGCTCCGACCTCGTGCCGCCTCAACACGGACGCCAAATCAACGCAGGGTACTTCGTGGACCTCGGGGACAACCGCGAATGGGAATGTTCTGTGGAGCTCTACCACAAAGACCTCAGCAACCTCGTCGAATACGCAGAAAACACGCGCCCCGACCAAAACATCGGCACCAATCCCGACAACAACCTTGTGTTTGGGAATGGTTCCTCCTACGGTGCAGAATTTTTCGTGAAGCGCAAGTTTGGCGAACTGAACGGCTGGGTGGGTTACACCTGGAGCAAGACCGACCGGATGTTTGAAGATCTCAACAACGGCGACCCCTTCCCTGCGAAGTTTGACCGACGCCACGACCTGAGCGTGGTCGTGGACTGGACCCCGAGCAAGCGTTGGAACTTCGGCGCCATCTTCGTCTACGCCACGGGAAACAGTCTCACCCTCCCCGTGCAGCGCTACTTCCTTGAAGGATATGTCACCGACGTGTACGGATCGCGCAACGGCTACCGCATGATTCCCTACCACCGCGCAGACATCAGTGCGACCTTCTTCCCGAAGAAGAACGACACTGGCCGCAAGGTGGACCGCCGTTGGGTCTTCAGCATTTACAACCTCTACAACCGCGCCAATCCCTACTTCCTTTTCTTCGACAACGAAGGCGACTTGCTGGAAGGAACGTTGGAGATTCAGGCCAAACAAGTGAGCCTTTTCCCGATTTTGCCGTCGGTTTCGTGGAACTTTGCGTTCTGACGCGAGCCTGCGACGACGATGAAATCCCTGTTCTCTCTCAACCCCATGATTTGGAACTACCGCGGGCGGTTGTTCCTCGGTGTAGTGTTCATCGCATTCACGAATGTGTTTGCCGTGTGGGCACCCTCGATGATTGGGGAAGGCGTCAACGCCTTGAACGACGCCAACCGGGATTTCTTGGTGCCCCTCAACGAAGGGGCGACGTTTGACGAGTTGTCCTCCAAAGAGGTTCGCATTCCTGACAACCTCACCTGGCTAGGCACGCTTGTGGGCGCTGAAGTCGCGCCTGACAAAGCCCCTTCAAGCCGTCAAGATGTGCTGGACCTGGTGGTTTGGATTGGATTGGCGCAGGCGGGGCTTTTCCTGCTGGCATACCTCATCAAAGGCGTGTTTTCCTTCCTCACACGCCAAACAGTCATCGTCATGAGCCGGTTGGTCGAGTACGACTTGAAAGCCGCGATTTACGACCACTACCAGGTGCTGGACACCACCTTTTACAAAGCCCACGACACCGGCGACTTGATGAATCGAATCAGCGAAGATGTCAGCAACGTCCGCATGTACCTCGGCCCGGCCATCATGTACACCTTAAACCTCACAGTCTTGGTGTCCCTCGTGGTCGGCGTCATGCTGTACATCGACCCGGTCTTGACGGCCTTCGCCCTGCTCCCCCTCCCTTTGATGTCTGCGGGGATCTACTTCATCTCAGCCAACATCCATCGGAAAAGCGACGCCAGGCAACAAGCCCAAAGCGCCGTCTCCAGCTTCGTGCAGCAGCACATTGCCGGCATGCGCGTCCTGAAGAGCTTTCACCGCGAAAAGGCAGCTGCCGCACGGTTTGACGTCGAAACAGACCTCTACAAAATGCGGGTGTTGGACCTCGTGAAAGTGGAGGCCATGTTCATGCCTCTGATTGTGTTGCTGGTCGGCCTCAGCACGATCCTCACGGTGTATGTGGGCGGTCACCGCGTGGCTGCAGGCCACTTGGACTTGGGCCACATCTTCCAATTCGTGTTCTACGTCAACCTGCTTACGTGGCCTTTTGCGTCGGTGGGCTGGGTCACTTCTCTGGTCCAAAAAGCCGAAGCCTCCATGGCCCGCATCTTGGACTTTTTGCACGCTCAACCCGCGGTTCAATCTGCACCCGAAGCACGAACAACGCCCTTGTCCAACGCCCCGGCCTTGACGTTTGAAAACGTCACTTGGACCTATCCCGAGACCGGCATTCAAGCCTTGAACCAAGTCAGCTTCTCCGTGAACGCAGGAGAAACCGTGGGCATCACGGGACGTACGGGCAGCGGCAAGTCCACCATCCTGCAGTTGGCCATGAGAATGATGGATCCGTCTTCCGGCACGATTGCCCTGGATGGAACGCCGCTCCAGGACTGGGAATTGCAGGCCATGCGGTCAGAATTTGGCTACGTCCCCCAAGACGTGTTTTTGTTCAGCGACACGATTGCCAACAACATCGCTTTTGGCAGCGAACACGACACCCCCTCCTTGGTCCAAATAGAACAAGCCGCCACAGACGCAGGAGTTGCAGAGGACATCGAGGGTTTTGAGCATCGTTACGACACCCTTCTTGGGGAACGTGGGGTGAACTTGAGCGGCGGTCAAAAGCAACGCGTCAGCATTGCGCGGGCCCTCATCAAGACCCCCAAAATGTTGCTGCTCGACGACTGTTTGTCCGCGGTGGATACCGAGACGGAGGACGCCATTTTGTCGGCCATTCAACGACAAGAAGCGGCCTGCACCATCATGGTCAGTCACCGCTTGGCCTCTCTGCGTGGCGCCGACCGCATCCTCGTCCTGGACGAAGGAAAACTGTTGGAGGAAGGCACACATGCCGAGCTGCTTCAGGCGGGCGGCCTGTACGCCACCATGCACGAACAGCAACAAGCGGAGCATTGACCCTCGAAGCGACGTCCTTCAGTCGCAATCCAGCCCAAAGACCCCCAACCACACCAGCAAGTCCGCCGTATCGACAGTGTCTTGGTTGTCCATGCTCGACGAACATCCCGCCTCACATCCGAAATTGGAGAGGAGCTGAAGCATGTCATTGATGGTCCGGTTGCCGTCCAAATCAAAATCACCGGGACAGGGGTTGATTTCGAGGTCGGCAATGATGCCATCGCAATTGTTGTCCATGCCATCCTCCAACGCCGGCGCACCAGGGTACATCGTCGCCTCAGAATCGTTGCAGTCTCCCGGAGTCAGCACGCGTTCATTCAGCGGAGTGCAGCTCAACACGACCGGTGCGTTGGGATTGCCAAACCCGTCGCCATCCGCATCGGCATACCACACCAATTGGGCCGTTCCCTCATCGACTTCGTCGTCGCAGTCGTTGTTCCATCCGTCACACAACTCTGGGGCCTGCGGGTAGGTGTTGGCATTCCAATCCTGGCAATCCAAGGGCAATGTCGAGGTGCCGGGCAGGTCCCCACAACCCCATACGGGCATGTTGGGATTGCCAAATCCATCTCCGTCGGCATCCTCGTAGTGCGCAAACCAAAGGGCATCGGGGGTCAACATGTTCAACGACCACGTGGAGCGCTGGGAAGTCAGTTTGACACTGGGTTGCACACCAGGCAATCCCCAAGCCTCAAAATAAAGCAGGGTGCTTCCTGGCTCTGTGACCGTCCAACCGTTGTCTTGACCCGTGGTCATCACCACCCCCTCCACTTGGACTTCGATCGGAAAGTACCACCCCTCTTCAACTTTCAATGTCATGCTCCACACATTGGGTGTTGGGATGGTCCCTGGTTCACACAGGCTGATCGCCACGTTGTCCAAGCGGGCAAAACGGGGACGCACCACCCAAAGACCTTCGTTGATGGACGTGAACGCCAAGACCCCTTCCTCCTCGCAAATGACATGCGACCAAGCGCCCTGGAAACCTGGTCCGAAACTTCCCTCCAGCGGGTCAAAAAAACCGCGTTCCGTCAAGACGTTGAGTTGCGGCCAGGCATCGCTGAGCATGCGCAATCCTGCACGGTAGTTGCTTTGAAACAACCACTCCCCATGGGTGTATTGGTTGTGGTCTGAAGCCGTGGTCTCTGCCACGTGAACCTCCACTTCTTGGGGATGGTCCAGATCGGTCAAATCAAACACCACGGTTCGGGTGGCTCCTCCTTCGGACGTCTCGTCGAGCTCATCACCCAAAAAGGCATGGTCATGGGTGTCAGAGACCCACACCTGATGGGAAAAGTGCGGATTGGTGTAGGTCGAAGTGCCAATCAGTTGGACGTCGCTCGCGTCGGTGATGTCCAAAATCCAGAGGCTCTCCCCACCTGCGGCGAACAAGATTTCCTTGCCCACATGTGCGGCGTCAGGGCCATTGTAAATCAAAGCCTGTGCGTCGTGAAGACTGCCCCACTCGCTTAAGCCCCCAATCAAGGAAGGAGCCGAGGGATCTGAGAGGTCAAAGATGACCGCACCACCGCCCATCGTAGACGTTCCCACCTGAATGACTTTGGATGCTTCTTCGAAGGCCACCACATTGTGCGCCGTACTGGGGGTTGAAACCACCGTGTCGGGCGCCCACGTCACAGGACCATCCAACGGCGACCAAGCCCGAAGTGCTTCAAGGTCCATCACTTGCATGCCATGGGCTGGCGCTTCACTGACGATGTAGGCGTGGCCATGGACGACTTTGATGTCTCGCCACAGACTCGTGACCGATTGAGTGGGCAACTTCCCCATGAAGATGGGACGCGCGCCGGGCAGCATCCGGAACAAAGCCGTGCCGTTTTCACACCCCACGAGCAAGTACGTGATGTCTTCTTCCTCATCGTACCACGAAGCAATGTCGTTGACTTTTTCCGTCAGCATGTCGGCTATGGGAATGAAAGCCACCGCTTCCATGTTGTGGGACAACACCCCCTCGTCCAAATTGACGTCTCCTTGCCCCTGGACGCCGAGCACGGACAGCCACAGCCAGAAAGCTGTCAACACGCCGGTCGCGCCGCGTCGCAAGGGTAAATCGAACATGGGTTCCGTCAAGTGGTTAGTGTGTCTGGAGAGAAGCTCCGAACTAAAAGATACGCATGAAACTTCAATCTTGGTTGGTGACAGGCGCCACAGGAATGATCGGGCAGGCCTTGGTCAAGGCACTGGTCGACACCGGACACGGAGTTCGAACGCTCGGACGCAGTGCGCGATCGGTCCACGGTTCGACCCCGTTTGTGTGGTCTCCTTCTCGAGGTGAATTCCCCTTGGAAGCCCTAGAGGGTGTGGATGTGGTCGTCCATTTGGCTGCGGCCTCTGTCGGCCAACGCTGGACAGGTTCGCACCGCAGGGCCATCCTCGAAAGCCGGACGCTGGGCACCCATCTACTGCGTGAAGCGCTGATTCAGAAAGGGTTCTCAGGCACATGGATTCAAGCCTCTGCCATCGGCATCTATGGCCATGCGCCGGAGCTTTGCGACGAGCAATCCGCCAAAGGCCAAGGCTTCCTCGCGGAGGTCGCAGAGGCGTGGGAGCGTGCATCGCTGCCGGAGGACAGCGTACCGTTTCGCTTGGTCCGGATGCGCCTCGGGTTGGTGCTGTCGCCCGACGGGGGCACCTTGGCCAAGCTGCTCCCGATTTACAAATTTGGCCTTGGCGCCCCTCTGGGATCAGGTCAACAACATATGGGTTGGGTTCACCTCGACGACGTCATCCAGTTCATCAGATGGGCTGCCGCCACTCCAGAGGTCTCCGGCGTCTACAACGTCGTGGCGCCCCGCGCCAACACCAACGTGGAATTCTCCCAATCGTTGGCAAAGGCCCTCAACCGTCCGCATTGGGCGCCCAAGGTCCCAGGCTTTGCCCTCTCCTTGGCCATGGGCGAGATGTCGGCGTTGCTGCTTGAAGGCCAAAACGTGCGCCCCTCTCGCCTCCTCGACGCCAGATTTCAATGGAGACACCCTGACCTGTTGGGCGCGCTGCAACACTGCACCTCCTGACCGAACAAACGTTCCATTTGGAGCATTCAAGGCAAAAAAAAGGCCCCTAGAAAGGGGCCTTTTCCATGGTTCCAATCGGTGCCTTACTGCACCATGATCTTTTTCAATTCGAGGTTGCGGCCGTCGTTGACCGTCAACATGTAGGTGCCCGGGGTCAAGTCACCCACGGTCAAGACCGTCGTGCCTTGTGCAAACTCACGCACAGTTCGGCCAGTCATGTCGAGAAGCGCCAATGTCGCTGAGGGGTTCACCCCCGTCAAAATCACCACGTCTTTCGCAGGGTTGGGCATCACACTCCAAGTGGCAGTTGCTTCGTTGATGCCGTCTGGGGTTGGGGGCAACAACACCGCATCGATGACGTGCACCACACCGTTGTCGGCTTCAATGTCAGCCACAGTCACCTGGGCATCGTTGATGAACACGCCCTCGGCGTTGATCGTCACCGTCACGTTGCTTCCGAGCAAGGTCTCGATTTCCTGACCGTCGGTCAAATCGCTGCTCATCGCTGCGCCTGCCACCACGTGGTACTTGAGAATTTCACCGAGGTTGGGCAATACCAACAAGTCCTCGGCAGTGATTTCAAGTGCCGCCACCAACACAGTGATGGCGGAGTCGGTCGGGGCAAACACCGTGAAGGGGCCCTCGGAGCTCAACACCCCCACAAGGCCGGCTTCGATGACTGCTGCTTCCAGCAAGGTGTGATCCTCGCTGTTTACAATGACATCCACCACGGTGTTGGTCTCAGGTGCGGGTGGCAACAACACCGCGTCAATGACGTGCACCACGCCGTTGCCCGCTTCAATGTCAGCCGCAGTCACTTGGGCGTCGTTGACGAATACCCCTTCTGCATTGATGGTCACTGTCACGTTCTCACCGAGCAAGGTTTCGATTTCTTGACCGTCGGTCAAATCGCCGCTCATCGCTGCACCAGCCACCACGTGGTACTGGAGAATTTCTCCGAGGTCGGGCAACGCCAACAAATCCTCTGCCGTGATTTCAAGGGCCTCAACCAACGCCGTGATGGCCGCATCGGTGGGTGCAAACACCGTGAATGGACCCTCTGCGCTCAACGCCTCCACAAGGCCGGCTGCGATGACAGCTGCTTCGAGCAAGGTGTGGTCCTCGCTGTTGACCACGATGTCGACCACCGTTGCGGGGATGCCTGCACACATGCAGTCTTCACCCACCATGTCGTTGACCGTGGCGTCGTCACCGTCGTCGCACATGTCACCTGGCAACACGCAAGAACCGTCGTCCGTGTTTGCCACCAAGCTGTAGTTGCACGCCATCATGTCGGTGCAACCATTGATGATGGCTGGGACGAGTACTGCATCAATCACGTGAACGACGCCGTTGGTGGCGTCAATGTTGGCCACTGTCACCGTGGCTGAACCGTTGATCATCACAGTCTCACCCATGATGGAAATGCTGACGTCTTGACCGTTGACGGTGGTGACCATTTGGCCATCCGAAAGGTCTGTGCTCATCGCTTCGACACCTGCAACGTGGTAAGTCAAAATATCTCCCAATTGAGGCAGACCAAGCAAATCTGCTGCCTCCACGTTCAGGGCGGTCAACAGGGCTGTGAACGCGGCATCGGTGGGTGCAAACACGGTGAATGGTCCTTCCCCTTGGAGGGTCTCCACAAGGCCTGCCTCCACAACGGCAGCTTCAAGTACGGTGTGGTCTTCGCTGTCGACCACGATGTCGACCACGGTTTGGCTCCATCCGGAGACCATGAATGTCATTGCAGCAGCAATAAGAGTAAAGAAATGCTTCATAAGAATGAATAATGGTTTTGGGTTTGGAGGAGGAACAGCATTCGGAAAAAAAAGTTCTCAGCCGTTGAACCTTTCTTCAGATGGCCTGTTGGTGTAGGTGTGAATGCAAAACATTCACGAGATCGTAAGGTGTTTTGATCCAGTTTTTGGAACAAAGGGCGGCCCGCAGAAGCGGGCCGTTTCCTTGCCCAACATTTTCTCAACCTCGCCTCCATGTCCATCCCCTCCTTTGACTCCCCGGTTGTCATTCATTGGTTCCGTCGTGACCTGCGTTGGCAGGACAACCGCGCACTCCATGCGGCACTGACCTCTGGCTTGCCCGTGGTGCCCATGTTCGTGTTTGACAAGAACATTCTGGACCGACTCGACAACCCAAACGATGCGCGCGTGACCTTTCTCCATGACCGCATCTCGCAACTCCAAAAGGAGGCGGGCGAGCACGGTGGCGCATTGTTCGTCACCCATGGCGACCCGATCCAAGTGTTGGCGGACCTTGCCGTGTCGGGACAAGTTCGAGCGGTGTACACGAATGAAGATTATGAGCCCTACGCCCTAACACGTGATGCACGAGTCAAAGCCGACCTCGAGCAACACGGGGTGGCTTTTCACACCTTCACCGACCACGTGATTCAAGCGCCCGGCGAGGTCATGAAGCCAGACGGCACTCCTTATACGGTGTTCACGCCATTCAGCAAGCGCTGGCACTTGAATTTGACAGCAGAGAACATGGCTTCCGCCCCCTCTGAATCGCATCTGGGATCCCTGCACAATTGGACCTCTTCGGCGGTGCCTTTGGAGTCCATGGGCTTTGAACGGAGCAGCATTTCCGCGCCGGAAGCCGTCCTCTCCAAAGATGTGCTTGCCAAGTACGCCGACCTGCGCGACGTGCCTTCGGTTCAAGGCACCTCTCGCTTGAGCGTGCACCTGCGGTTTGGCACCATGAGCATTCGAGAAGCGGCCAAGGCGGGGTTCAAGCACAGCGAAAAGTGGTTGACCGAATTGATTTGGCGCGACTTCTACCAGCACATCATGCACGCTTTTCCGCACAGCATGAAGGATGCATTCCGTCCAAAGTACGATCTCGTGCCATGGCGTCATGACGATGAACACTTTGAACGTTGGACCCAAGGCAAAACGGGGTATCCCCTCGTCGATGCGGGCATGCGCGAGCTGCTTGCCACGGGCTTCATGCACAACCGAGTGAGAATGGTGGTGGCCTCGTTCTTTTGCAAGCACCTCCTTTTGGACTGGCGATTGGGGGAACGGCACTTTGCCGCGCACCTGCTCGACTTTGAACTCGCCAGCAATGTGGGTGGCTGGCAATGGGCTGCCGGTTCAGGATGCGATGCCGCCCCTTATTTCCGGGTCTTCAACCCCACGTCGCAATTGCAGAAGTTTGACCGGAAATACGCGTATGTGAAACAATGGGTCCCCGAATGGGGAACCGCGGCCTACCCCGCCCCGATCGTGGACCACAAAATGGCCCGCCAACGCGCCATTGACACGTACAAAGCAGCGTTGTCTGCCGCTTCCTGACTCTGCGCGTTGCGCGTACCTTGGAGGCATGAACGGATTGTTGCAAGGACTCAAAGTGCTGGACTTGTCGAGCGTGCTTGCAGGTCCTTTGACGGGTTCTTTTTTGGCCGAATGCGGCGCCGACGTGCTCAAGGTGGAAGCACCTGGAGGCGATGTCACCCGGACGTGGCGCGCCCAAGGTGAAGCCACAGACCAAACCTCAGCCTACTTCTCCTCGGCCAACACAGGAAAACGCGTCGCCACCTGCGACCTGAAGTCAGAACAGGGCCGCGCATGGCTTCGAGACCAACTCGCGGACACCGACATTTTGCTGCAAAACATGAAATGGCGAGACCTCGAGCGCATGGGGCTTTTGCCGCACGAACTCCGGACATCCTTCCCTTCATTGGTCCACATTCGGCTTGTGGGACACGACATGGACCCCACGCGGCTGGCTTATGATGTGGTCATTCAAGCAGAAACCGGATTCATGTCCATGAATGGACATCCGGACAGGCCCCCAGCCCGCATGCCCGTGGCCCTCATGGACATCTTGGCCTCACACCAAATGCGTGCTGCAGTGCTTGGCGGACTCTACCAGCGCGAAAAAACGGGCGTGGGATGGTATGCCGAGGTCAGCCTTCTTGGCTCAGGTCTTACTGCACTCGCCAACCAAGGCACCAATGCCCTGATCAATGGCAAGACGCCTCGGCGCCAAGGCTCGTCGCATCCCAACATTGCGCCCTACGGAGACCTTCTTCAATGCGCAGACGGACAGCTCGTGCTGGCGGTGGGAAGCGACGCCCAATTCGAGGGGCTGTGTCGCACCCTTGGGATGGAAGGATTGCTTTCTGAGAAGGCGTTTCACACCAACGCCGCACGCGTCATTCACCGAGCGCGTCTGATGGATGCACTCAACGAAGCCTCCAAAGACTGGGCTTGGAAGGACCTTCATCACGCCCTCCACGGTTCGAGGGTGCCAGCGGGCGCCGTGCTCGATGTGATGGAAGCGCTCCGTCAGCCTGGGGTTGAGGCCCGTTACGTGGTGGAAGAAGAGGGCCTCAGGAGGCTCAAGACCGCCGCCATCCATGTTGGGGGTTTTCAAGCAGGCACCGACACAGCGTAAGATTTTCCTTCCGGAACGTCTAGGTGTGTGTCCCGAAGCCAAGGGTTCATGGCCTTCAATTCTCGAAGCGTCGTCCCTTGGGTAAGGGCAAATTCAGCGAGGTTGTCGATGTCGCTGGACACGTTCACCCTTCGGCAATCCAGTGGCGCATACATGTCTTGCCGTCCCAAATGGAATCCATACCGCTCAGGAGATTCCATGACTTCCCGAAGGGCCAACATGCGGTACACGTAACGCGCCGTTTCCAAATTCAAGTGAAGGTCCCAGTAAGTGGACACGTGTTGCGACTCGAGGGCTTTCGCTACCCCCGTCCGGCCCATGTTGTAGGACGCCGCGGCGAGCACCCAACTGCCAAAACGCGTGTGCGCCTCCGTGAGGTAAGCACATGCCGCTCGGGTCGCTTTTTCGACATGGTACCGCTCGTCCACCGTGGCCGAGACTTCCAAGCCGTACTCGGGTGCGGTCCTTTTCATGAATTGCCAAAAACCAGAAGCGCCAGCCGGGCTCACCACCTGGCTCAAGCCGCTCTCAATGACTGCGAGGTATTTGAAGTCTACGGGGACCCCTTCCTCTTCCAAAATCGGCTCCATGATTGGAAACCAACGTGCGGCACGCTTGAGGTAGAGAATGGTGGAGCTGTGCCGGTAGGTGTTGACCACCAATTCACGATCCAACGCTTCCCGCACGCCAAAGGCCTCCAACGGCACAGGCTCTTCAAACAAGGTCAAGGCACCTGGCATGGCCGGGGCAATGACTGGGGCATGACGCTTTGACGCATCCACAAAGTCAGGGACTTTGCTTGCCACTGATGAAGAACTGAACCACGCCCCTGCGCCGAGGAACAGGGCAAACGCGGCAATCATTGGGGGTTTGGGAAACAGGGACATGGCGCACAAGATGCAACGCCATGCACGCCAGGTTGGGCTGGGGCACCGTTCCTTTCCAACAGGCCTTCCTCGATAAGTGTGACTGCCAAATGCGGTGCCGGATCACCGCACAAAGGGCGACTCAAACGTCGCAAACGCCTTGGCTTGGGCGTCTTTCTCGCTCACCAAAGGCGCATCCATGCCCCAGTCGATTCCAAGGTCGGGGTCGTTCCACAACAATGCACATTCCGACTCGGGGTGATAAAGGTTGGTGCACAGATAGTGAAACACGGTGTCGTCTTCGAGCGTCGCAAAGCCATGGGCAAACCCAGGTGGGATGAAAAACTGCCACCGGTTTTCCGCGGTCAACAAGGCTGCATGGTGTTGTCCAAACGTCGCGCTGTCTGAACGCAAATCCACCGCCACATCCAAGACCTTTCCCTGCACCACACGCACCAATTTGCCTTGGGCGCGCGGAGGTGCCTGAAAATGCAACCCGCGCAACACGCCGGCTTTGGAACAACTCTCGTTGGCTTGAACAAACCGGACCTCCTCGCCCACGGCCTCGTCGAATTCACGTTGATTCCACGTTTCCGAGAAAGAGCCCCGCTCATCGCCGAAGATGCGCGGACGCACGAGCAACAATCCTTCCAAAGGGGTGGTTTGGACTTCCATCAATCTTGCAGCACTTGATACGTCAACCACAACGACGTGAACGTCGTCACCAATTGGGCCACCGGGGACACGTCGGCCAAGACCTCCCTGATCAAATTAGGGTTGGAATCGACGTAGATGATGTCGTTGGCTTGGACGATGGTGCGCGCGGCCTCCAACCCCTCCACGGTGCTCAAATCCATGGGATACACAAAGTTCTCTTCACCGCGCTGACGTATAAGCTTGATTTCTTTGGAGCGGCCACGCTGGCGAATGCCTCCGGCCTCGGCCAATGCTTCGATGACGGTGGTGTTTTGGTTTTGGAGGGTGATGACCGTCGCCTGCCCAGCCTCACCTGGAAACACGAGAACACGGTTGTTCACCACCTGCAGCAACGCATAGGGGGCGACGTATTCCGACTCGTACGCCGCTTCAATCTTGCGCTCCGCCTCGTCCAAGGTGAGCCCCGCAAGCATGACTGCGCCCACTTCCGGCAATTCCACCGTTCCATCGAGTTCAACGCGATACGTAAACATGGCGCGCTGTTGCTGCTGGAACAGGATGTTGGCACCTTGGTTGTCCGTTGCGGAACCTGCAGTCATGGCCATCAATCGCTGGCCGCGGTTGGAGAACAACTGCAGTTGCAATCGGTCGTTGGGCGCAAGCGTGTAGGCTTCGTGTTGGGTGTCACTCAGCGAGTCAAACACGTGGTCCGCCTCCGTGCGAAACATCAGGTCTTGGTTGACGGTGCACCCGACAAACAAGACCCCCAATCCAAGGGCTGTTACCAATCTCCACATGAGGCCAAAGGTACGGCTATCTTCGCAGCGTGTTGACCTGCGACCTCCACCGATTGCGCGCCATGGAATTGGCCGATGTGCAAGCCTTGCACTCCTGGGAAAATGCCAGTGAGGACTGGTGGATGGGCGCCAGCGTCTTGCCCGTCAGCGTGGAGGCCATGACCCAATTCGCGACGGGCAACCACGACCTGTACCGCGATCGCCAATGGCGCTGGATGCTCGACACCCGCGACGCACCTGGTTCGCCATGGCGCACTGTGGGGGCGCTCGACTTGTATGACTTCGAGCCACGGCAGCTGCGGGCAGGTGTGGCTGTGCACATCGCTGTCTCAGAACGACGTGCGGGCCATGCCCAGGCAGGTTTGGCGCTTCTTCGGGACCATGCCTCCTCTCATTTGGGGCTGAGGCAATTGTACGCCGAGGTCCCGGCACACCACGTCGCCTCGCTCGGGTTGTTTGAGCGCGCGGGTTACCGGACGACAGGACGTCGAGAACAATGGATTCGGACCCCTCAAGGAGGATGGAGCGATGTGGTCACCTTGCAGCTTTTTTTGGACGGTGACGACCGTGAAATCGGGGAAACATGAGCAAAAGAGGATTTCTCACAGGAGGATTGTTGGTCCTCGGCCTTGGTTTGGGGCTTTCGTGGCTGGCGTGGAACCGCTGGATGGGCGGCACGTGGACCAACGAAGATGTCACCGTGGAATTGTGGCCTGGCGACAATGCCGTGCAACACATGGCCCGGCTCGAGGCACAACTTCCCCCCTTCGGCAGGCGGGTCCTTGACCACGTGGAGATGCGGTCATGGGAAGGGCGTTTGAAAGCCGGCCGCTATCGCTTTCCTGCAGGTGAGTCCGTGAAGAACAGCGCCACACGTCTTGTGACGGGCAACCGTGAGGCCGTGAAGGTGGTCGTCCGCGCGGGACGAGACGTCGGACCCATTGCGGGGACCGCAACCCGGCGCATTCACGCCGACAGTTCGGAGGTGGCACACATGCTCGCGCAAGACTCCATGATGTGGCGGGTGCTTCCCAACACCTATGAGATGTGGTGGGAAACCGACGCCCAAGCATTGGGCGAAAGGCTTCTTCTCGAGCACGCGCGTTGGTGGAATGAAGATCGTGTGGCTGCGGCAAGGGCCCAAGGACTTTCGCCCAAGGAAGCCACTGTGTTGGCCTCCGTCGTGCAAGCGGAGACTGCGGTGATTTCTGAGGCGCCTGCTGTGGCAGCATTGTACCTCAATCGGTTGAACAAAGGCATGGCCTTGCAAGCGGATCCCACCCTCATTTTTGCCCTCGGAGACCCTTCAATTCGTCGGGTGTTGGATGTGCACAAAGAGGTAGACTCTCCGTACAACACCTACCAACATCGCGGGCTGCCTCCCGGGCCGATTCGGTACGTGGACCCGCGCTACCTGCAAAGCGTCTTGCACCCAGCAGAACACGCCTATTTGTACATGTGCGCCAAACCGGGAGGAGATGGCACCCATGATTTTGCACGGAACTACAGAGAACATTTGCGCAATGCCCGCGCTTACCAGAGTTGGTTGAACAAGCAACGCATTTACCGTTGAGCAAACACATCCGACACGCCCTGTGGGGTACGTTTTTGGTGGGGTGCGGTTTGGGCATGAAGGCCCAGGCGCCCTTCAACTTGACCGACCAAGTGGCCACGGCGTTTCGCATCGATACGCCTCCCCAACTCGATGGATTGTTGCACGAGGACATTTGGCAGACCGCCCCGAGTGCCAAGCATTTTACCCAAAGCCGCCCGTTTCCTCAAAGTGCCCCCACCCACCGTACCCAGGTGTGGATCGCCTACGACGACCAAAACCTGTACATCGCTGCACAGATGCACGACACCGCACCGGATTCCATCCTGCAGCAGTTGAGTGTGCGAGATCAGGTGGAAAATTCGGACGAATTTGGCATCTGGTTCAGCCCTTACAACGACGGCATCAACTCGGTGGGTTTCAGCACCACGCCACGGGGGGCGTTGAACGATTTCATCATGAACGCCCAAGGATCGGACGATGCCTGGAACGGGGTTTGGGAAGTGCAAAGCCAAATCCATCCTGGCGGTTGGTCCACGGAGATTCGCGTGCCTTGGAGCCAATTCCGCATGCCCACCTTGCCTGCGGGTGTGGGACAAGAATGGGGCATGAACATTTGGCGTACCGTGCGTCGTTCGCGGGAAGAAGTCGTGTGGAACGCCCTCGATCCCACCATGAATGGCATGGTCAACCAAGGCGGTGTTCTTCGAGGCATCCAGGGCGTGGACACCCCTCCGAGGATTGCCTTGTTTCCCTATGTCAGCGCCTATGCGACGACCGCCGTGGATGACCAAGGCGACCGGCAATGGGCTGCACCAGTCAACGGTGGCCTTGATGCCAAGGTCGGCATCGGCGATGCGTTCACGGTGGACATGACCTTGGTCCCCGACTTTGGTCAGGTGGTCACGGACAACCTCGTGCTCAACCTCAGTCCATACGAGGTGCGCTTTGACGAAAACCGTCCCTTCTTCTTGGAGGGCACCGACCTGTTCAACAAAGGCGGCTTGTTCTACAGCCGACGCGTGGGGGCCGAGGGGCAACTCTTCAATGCCACCAAATTCAGTGGTCGAACGGCCTCGAGCACAGGCATCGGCGTCTTTCAGGCGTTTGCGCGAGACACCACCGACGGAAGCAACGCACTGACGTCCTACAATGTGACCGTGGCAGACCAAAACCTGCCCAACAACGGGTTCATCACCCTGCTCAGCACCAATACCCTCCGTTCTGAGGATGGGCGCGACGCCTACGTGCAAGGCACGGAATACAGCTTCCGCAACAAAACCAACAGCTGGTCCCTCACCGGAAATGCAGCGAGAAACACCATGGCCCAGGGAGACACCTCCTCCCACGATGAGGGGTACCGGTGGGGGATGAATGTGTCCAAAACTTCGGGACAATTGCGGGGAAGTTTGGGACACTACCGTGAATCGGAGAACTACAACCCCAACGACCTTGGATACCTCGCCGCCCCCAACGAAATCGTCACGTCTGGCAACCTTGAATACGGCATCTACCAACCCTTCGGCGCCTTCAACCGCATGTGGTGGTCTCTGGATGCAGAAATCAACCACCTCTTTGCGCCGCGGGCTTACAGCAACACCTCTTGGGGCGCAGAATGGGCCGCTGTATCCAAGACGTTTTGGTTCAATAAATTTGAATTGGAAGGGCAACCGCGAAGTGGAAAGGATTGGTTTGCCTCACGCCTCGAAGCCATCCCCTTTGAGACGCCTCGATGGATGTCGGCGGAATTCGTGACATCCACCGATTACCGGCGTGCCTTTGCACTGGATGGATTCATCAAGCGCAGGTGGCGTCCCGAAACCCCGGACTGGAACGAATTTTTCCTTCGCCTCGCGCCTCGCTTCCGGTTCAGCGACAGGTTGAGTGCGGACTACGTGTGGAGCTGGCAAGTGCGACAGAATGAGCGCGGCTGGGCCTCTCTGGAAGAAGATGCCTTCGGTGGGCCGGTGAGTTTGTTTGGACGTCGTGAAAACACGAGCCACACCCACGTGCTCAATGCGAGCTACATCTTCAACCCCACTTCCAGCCTGTCGGCCCGCATCCGACACTATTGGAGCGTGGTGGATTACCACCAGTTTTATGAGCTGAACGCCGACGGCAGCCTCAATGCCTACACGCCATTCAACGCACTTCTGCGCGACGAGGCCACCGGCACGTCAAGCCGCGACCTGAATTACAATGCCTGGAGTGTGGACCTCGTCTACCGCTGGATTTTCTCTCCTGGAAGTGAATTGAGTGTGGTGTGGAAAAATACCCTCAACGAGGCAGGCACCAACCTCCCGGAGGGGTATTGGAACAATTGGCAAAACATGCTGGAAGAAGGTTTCACCAACTCCGTCTCCATCCGCGCCCTCTATTTCCTCGATTACAGTTTGATCCAAAACCGCCGCTGAGGGCTGTCCATCACGGCCAAGTCAGGGTGCGCCGCCAGGTGTGGATGTTGCCCACCTCATCCGTGACCTGCAACGACACCGGACACGGCAGACCACGGGGATGAATGGCATCGGCGGCGGCGTAAGTCACCATGTTTCGTTTGGGGTCCCAAACCACCCGCGCCCAGCGTCCTTGAATGGTCATCTGCACATCTGCAATGCCTGAGAGTGCGTCCTCCACATACCACACCGCATCACCTGAAACCATGAGCGGTGTTCCGCTGTGGTACGGAAGCACACGGGGCGCCACCGTGTCTCGTTCCAAGGTCCAATGCCCGCCACGTGGCAAATCGACCTCCCACGCTGAATCCAGCCAAGATGCGACCACGGCGCGCGCCACCTCTCCGCTCTCTTTGCGCTGAACCGCCAACCACCGGTCAGAGGGCAACGTGTCGCCAGGCAAAATGGACCAAGCCCCTTCCCACACGTTCACCGACGACGGCACAGGCCATTGGACTTGGATGGATTTGCGGTAGGGAACGTCGATGGGCATCATCTCGAGCGTTCGGCCGTTTTCCCGGACAAACACGCCCATGATTTCAGATTCAAAAAACGTTCCTGCCTTCCAGGCAAACTCAAAACTCCCATGGCTCTGCGTTCCAGCAAAACCTGGTTCAACCTTCCATTCGCCATGGTCTTGCGCGCCCAAATCATTGCACACCCCACCCTCAGGACTCAAGGACAATCCGCCCACCAAAGAAACGTGGACCGAGGTCGCATTGCCTGCCGCATCGGTGGCCGCCACCCGCAGCTCCGCCCGCATCCCAGAATCGAGTTCCACCCACCCTTCGCTTGGGGGCGTCGTGTAGATGCCCAAGCGATTCGTGGGAAGGCGATGAAGCCGATGAACTTGGTCTCGCTCCTTGGACCACACGGGATAAAACGCATGGGCATTCATGTCTTTGTTGACCGCAAAATCCAGTTCATCCCACGAAGCACGGTAGGTCAGCAACGTCTCCCCCGACTCAGAAGTGACCTGCGCAGCAAGGGTTCGCAACCCACAGATGTTCGAGGCCCCGTCCAACAGGTCGTAACCCTCGATGGCAAAGCGCGTCTTGCCGGGCAGGACAAGCGTATCCGAGACAGGAAGAGCCACGCGCAACCGCTCCGCGGGCGACTCCACCCACAGTACGGGAAGCAAAGGTGGCCGGGTGTCCACCTTGTCCAACCACCCGTCAAGAGGGTTCAGGGGATGCTGGTTGGCCGTCGATCGGATTTCAAAGTGAAGATGCGGTCCCCCGCTCCCCCCTGAATTGCCACTCCACCCCAACGTGTCGCCCGCTTGGAAATGCAATCCTGCGGAGGCGGGAGGCGACGCATCCAACCCCAAAGACCGAACCGCGTACGTTCTCTCCACCGCCCAAGACTGGACTTTGGGCGTGAACCGTTGCAAGTGCGCGTACACGGTGGTCACCCCGTCAGGTCCATCGAGGTACAAGGCATTGCCGTAGCCCCATGGCGACATCTTGACGCGAGACACTTGCCCGTCGGTTGCTGCAATCACCACCAAACCCTCGCGCCCTTCCGTTTTGAGGTCCACGCCGGTGTGGAAGTGGTTGCCCCGCATTTCGCCAAAATTGCCACTCAGCCGTGGCTCGATGCGAAGCGGATCGGACCACGAATGCGCTGCTTTGAACTGCACAGCACGTGTCGGTTTTTGGGCCAAAGCACTTTTCGTGCCGGTTGAAGCAATAAAACACAACACACTGACGCACAATTTTTTCCAAAATCTCAACAAAGAGATTATCTCCCAAGTCAGCAGTGCCGCGGATTCAAGACAAATTGCAATGCGCATGGTGTAAAACTACACGTGCCACCCCCGAGCATGTTGCCCTTCGTCGCGTACTTTTGTTCACGAGCTGTTCCCATGTCCAACCCTCAACAACAACTCTCTTCACTGACTGACGCCGTGAGCCGTCTGCTGGACGCATACACGGGTCTGAAGGATCGCAATCGCGAGTTGCAACAGAGACTGGAGGCCACAGAGGAGGCATTGAACGAGGAACGACAGGACAACAGCCACATTCACAATCAATCTTACCCCCCGCCCCAAGACTCGTCTTTGACTGCAAGTGACCTGGACACGCTGGTGGAAGAAATCGACAATTGCATCGCACTTCTCAAATCCTGAGAACCGACACCATGGAAACACTCGACGTCAAGATTGGAGGACGCTCATATCCTCTCACCCTCTCCCCGGAAGAGGTCGACGTCGTGCGCGCTGCTTCCCAGGCCGTGGAGGCCCAAATCGCGCAACTCAAGTCTCAATATGCCATCACCGATCGCATTGACTTGATGGCCATGGCCGCCTTACAAATCGCCGTTCAAGCCCAAACGAATGCCCCGCAACCTGCCAAGGGCAGTGCGGATGCTGCGTGGTCTGGCGCCGAAGTCGAAGACCTTCTCCAACGCATTCAGAAGGCACTTGAAGGATGAGCCACAAGGCCCAACTTCACACCCCATGAGCCCCATACTCGCCGCAGCCGCCGGACTCCTTCTCGGAGGAGGCGCAGGCTACTTTCTCTTCTTGCGCGTGTTGACTGGCAAAGCCAACAGCATTGTTCGCGAAGCCGAACTCCGCGGAGAATCCATCAAGGAAAAGAAAATCCTTCAAGCCAAAGAGAAATTCATTGAACTGAAGGAAAAGCAAGCCCATCAACGCAAGGACCTTGACCGCAAACTGAACGAACGCGAGGAGCGCATCAAGCGCACCGAATCCAACCTTCAGCGGACCATTGACCAGAACAAAAACGCCGACCGTCAACTCAAAAAAGACCAAGAGAAACTCGACCAACGCCTCAACGCGTTGGAAAAGAGGCAAAGAGATCTTGATGCCGACCACAACAAGGCCATCGACGCCTTGGAGAAGCTCAGCGGCATGACGGCCGACGAGGCCAAGTCGGCCATGGTCGAGCAAATCAAGACGGAAGCCCGTGGCATGGCCGCAAGCCAAGCCCAGGACATCATCGACGAAGCCAAAGAGCGCGCCAACGCAGAAGCCAAGAAGATTGTCATCCAGACCATTCAACGCGTCGCCACAGAGCACAGCGTCGAAAACAGCGTCTCGGTCTTCCAAATCAAAAACGACGACGTCAAAGGCCGCATCATCGGCCGAGAAGGACGGAACATTCGCGCCCTCGAGGCCGCCACAGGGGTTGAATTCATCGTGGACGATACGCCTGAAGCCATCATATTGAGCTGCTTCGACCCTGTGCGTCGCGAAATTGCACGCCTCTCCCTGCACCAGCTCGTGACGGACGGCCGCATCCACCCCGCCCGCATCGAGGAGGTCGTGGCGAAGGTCACCAAGAAAATCGAGGAGGAAATCGCCGAGACGGGCAAGCGCACCTTGATTGATTTGGGCATTCACAACATGAAGGGCGAACTGGTTCGCATGGTGGGACGGATGAAATACCGCTCCTCCTATGGCCAAAACCTCTTGCAGCACAGCCGCGAAGTGGCCAACCTGTGCGCCACGATGGCTGCGGAACTTGGGCTGGACGCCAAGAACGCCAAGCGTGCGGGCCTCCTGCACGACATTGGCAAAGTCAGCGACGAAGAAAGCGAGTTGCCGCACGCGCTTTTGGGCATGAAAATCGCCGAGAAGGCTGGAGAACGTGCCGAAGTGTTGAACGCCATCGGCGCCCACCACGACGAAATCGAAATGACCTCGCTCCTCTCGCCCATCATTCAGGTCTGTGACGCCATCAGTGGGGCGCGTCCAGGGGCACGGCGGGAAATGGTCGAAGCCTACATCCAGCGTCTGCGGGACCTCGAAAACTTGGCCCTGGAGTACCCCGGAGTGACAAAGTCGTACGCCATTCAAGCGGGACGCGAGCTTCGCGTGATGGTGGAAAGCGATCAAGTCAGCGACGATCAGGCCGACCAGTTGTCCTTCGACATCAGCCAGCGCATCATGAATGAAATGACCTACCCAGGTCAGGTCAAAATCACGGTCATCCGTGAGCGCCGCGCGGTAAGCATCGCACGCTGATGACGGCCAAGGGCCGCATGCCCTTGTGGGGGGCTTCGCTAAGTTGGCAAAGCCTCAATGTCCTGTTGCAGGTCGTTCTGCAGCTCGTCTACATCCGCATCCTCGCGGAGCTCCTGACAAAAGAGGACTTTGGCATCATGGCCATTGCCCTCATCGTGGTCGGTGTGGTGGAAATCTTCGCGCAAGTGGGCATCGGGCCCTCGATGGTGCAGTTCAACGACTTGGAGCCCAAACACATCGCCTCCGCGTGGTGGTTCAGTGCCGGGCTGGGCCTGTTGTTTTTTGGGATGATGTACGTCCTCGCCCCTGTGGTGGCGCATCACTATGGCGAACCGACCCTTCGCCCCGTGTTGCGCTGGATTTCCTTGAGTTTTGTCATTTCGGGTTTCAGCGTGGTGTCCCGCAGCCTGCTCGTGCGAGACATGAATTTCAAGACCCTGACGGGCTGTGCGCTGGCCGGCATGGTGATCGGCAACTTGATGGTGGGCCTGACCTTGGCGTACAACGGCGCGGGGGTTTGGGCTTACGTGAGCGCGCTGTTGGTCCAAAACGCAGTCCTCAGCCTTGGCTACCTCTGGTTCGCCCGCGTCCCGCTGACACTCGGATTCAAGCTTTCACGCATCCGGCAATTGCTGGGGTATGGCCTCCGCAGCACCGCCTTCAATCTCCTGACGTATGCGGCCGCGAAAATCGACTTGTACTTCGTGGGTGAAAAGATGACCACGGGCCAAACAGGCCTGTACGACCGCGCCGTACACCTCATGGGACAACCCATCACCGTGCTGGGCAAACTCGGCGACAGCGTGTTGTTCAGCGGACTTTCGAGCATCCAAACAGACGAGGATCAGATGCGTCAAGTCACCCTTCGCGCCATGCATTTGGTCGCCCTGGTCACCATCCCGCTTGCCTCTGCCCTGGTGGTTCAAGCCGAGGGTGTGACTTGGCTGTTTTTGGGCGATCCCTTCGCGGAGGCTGCGCCTGTCGTTCAAACCCTCTTCGCCGCTGTGGCCTTTCGTGCATTGACCAAACTGGGCGACGCCAACCTTCGGGCCCTTGACGGATTGCGCGCTGGAATCGGCATCAAACTCGTTTTTTTCTTCGCAGTGGGGGCCGGTGTGTTTGCCGCACTCGAACGGGGCTTGGACCTGCAGGGTGCTGCTTGGGCGGTCGTGGCGGCCTCCTGTCTGCAGTGGGTGCTGACCACGGGTTGGGTCATGCGCAGACTTGGGCTTCGCCTCGCCCAGTTGGGCACTGCCCTTCGCGCGGGCGCAGGCCTCGCATTGCTCACCACCGGCACCATGCTTGTGTTGTCCCTCACCTGGTGGCAAGAGGCTGCAGTGGCTGCAACCCTCGGTGCAGCAATGCTGCTTCTTGTCCCTGCTTGGATTGCCCCGGCCTGGACAGACCCCCAAGGAACCCTGCGCGCTTCGTTGGGCCGACGGCTCCCCGCCCCTTTCCAGTCACGTTGGGACGATTGATCCATTGAACTTTCGGCGTTCGAAAGGCGTTGATGAGGTGATGAACATGACAACGACCTTCGCATTGGCTGCGTTCGCGGTGCTTGGCGCCTCGGGCCTTGTGGCTTGGAATACGTTCAACGCCAACGTTTGGCATCAACCTACGGCTGCTGTGGCTTCATTTTACGACCTCCACGCTGAGACTTTGGAAGGCGACGCCTTCTCCTTCGCGAACCTCAAAGACAAGCGCGTGCTCATTGTGAACACCGCATCCCGTTGCGGTTACACGCCTCAATACAAATCCCTTGAAGCATTGCACAACCGCTACAAAGACCAAGGTCTTGTGATTCTCGGATTCCCTTGCAATCAATTTGGCATGCAAGAACCCGGTTCCACTGGGGACATCCGCGAATTTTGCACGCGCAAATATGGCGTCAGCTTCCAAATGATGAGCAAGGTCAAAGTCAAAGGCGACGACCAGCACCCGGTCTATGCTTGGCTGACGCAAAAGGCGCTCAACGGCTCAGGCGACCACAAGGTGCGCTGGAACTTCTCCAAGTTCTTGGTCAATGAAAAGGGAGAATTGGCCGCTGCCTTGGGCAGCGGTGCCGACCCCCTTGGCCAAGAAATCATCGCCTTTGCCGAAGGCAAGTGAGTCCTGCGTCCACTCTATGAAAAAGGCGCCCCGTGGGGCGCCTTTTTTCTTGTCCTGTTTCGCGGGAAACTCACTCGTCGCAGTACGTGCCGTAGACGAGCAAGAAATCAAGCAAGTCGTTCAATTGCACAAGGCCACTTCCGTCGAGGTCCCCAGGGCATGAGCTGCCGGTGAGGTCAAACTCGCACGACCCATCGTCATCCGTGGCAGCTTCGTTGTAGTTGTTGGCCAAGGCGTAGGTGCAACCAAGAACTTCACACGAGCCATCGTCATCCGTGGCCGCTTCATCGTAGTTCAAGGCCTCGGGATTGGTGCAACCCAAGACTTCGTTTTCATCGCAAACCCCGTCCCCATCGACGTCGTTCACGCACGTGCCGTCGCAGTTCAGTCCAGGTTCTGGGAACACACATGATCCGTCGTCCAACGTGGCCTCTTCCTCGTAGTTGCAAGCCGTCGCATCCGTACAACCGGCCACTCCAAACACGCACGAGCCGTCGTCGTAATCGGCCGCCGGATTGTAGTTGATGGCTTCTTCATCCGTGCATCCACACGCGTTTCCGAACCCATCTGCGTCGTACGTGCCAGCACCTGAGAATGTCCAGCTCATTTTGAATTCTTGTTGTCCATCCCCTTCAGGGAAGATTTGGGCGTTCAAGGTTCCCAGCAAATCACCTTCGGTGGTGATTTGCATGACCAACACGCGGCCCTCTTCTCCGGCATTCGCGTTTGTCGCCGGTCCTGCCAAGTACCAAATGCCACCCACGGCATCTGAAATGTCCAAGTCTGAGCCTCCAGTCGTGAAGAATTCCGCAATGGTCAATGGCGTCTCCACCGACTCGGCCAAGTCTGGATTGACGGAGCCCAACGCACCTTCAGATGCAGGTCCTGTCAATCCGATGGTCGCGTATGAATCGTCGGCCATTTCTGGGTAGAGGTCCACAAAGGCTGCGGCCAACCCAGAGGCATTCCAAGACGTGTTCAATTCGCTGTTGTAAATGCCAGCAGGGGCTTGAATGCTCAGGGCCTCTTCGTTGTTTCCGTAGACCGCACTGAGTTTGTCGGTTGCGTTGACCATGTTCACATAGAACCGGTACGTCACGGCGCCTGGCTGCACCGCCGCTGACGCTTCGACACTCAAGGTGTAAGCCGGAGCGTCGTCACCGCAGTCGCAGAACACACAAGATCCGTCGTCTTGGGTCGCGGCATCGTCGTAATTGCAGGCAAAGGAATCCGTGCAACCGAGCACGTCAAAGACACAAGAACCATCGTCGTAATCGGCATTGGGATCAAAGTTGACCGCCTCGTCGTCCGTGCATCCACATGCCACAGTTGGCTCGTCTCCTCCGAAGATGCCTTCTCCGTCAAACGCCACGTTCAACTGTTGCTGATCGGAGCCCACACCGAGGGGGAAAACCTGGTAGCTGATTTGGCCTGACACGTTTCCTGCCGTCGTCACTTGCATGATCAACACGCGGTTGTCGTCGTCGGCGAGGCCGTTGGAGGCCGTGTTCAACACGTACCACGAGGCCCCTGTC
>PKDW01000125.1 GCA_002863145.1 Flavobacteriales bacterium | reverse complement strand
CGCATGATGCCTGCGCTGTGTGCGTCATTCGAACCGCCGTATGAAGCGCGGTCGTTGTCGGCGGGGATGCCTTCAATCTGTGCAACACCACCAAAGTTGGTGGAAGCGTCACCCAAGAGAATCACACCGCCCCACTGGCCGCGGGTGTCGTAAGAAATGGAGCCATCGAGGGGATCAGCTGCAAATGTGAAAATGATGGGGCACGACTCGTTGGCGTCAGCCATGACTTGGCCTCCGTTTGCAACAATGAAGGCAGAGGCATCGGAACCTGCACCAGCAGCTCCTTTCACAACCGTACCAGGTTCAATGGTCAAAGTTTGACCGGCGTTTACAAACACGTATCCGTCGAGGATGTAGGTGTTGTCGCACGTCCAAGTGCCGGTGCCAGTACCTTGTCCGGCGTCTGAAATGACGACTTCTGTGCGGCTTGCCAAAGGGGGGCAATCGCACTGAGCTATGGCAGCAAAGCCCGAGAACAGGGCCACGGCTGCAAGAAACAAATGCTTCATGAAATAGGGGTTTGAGTTTGACATTTTCCTCGCCAAATCTCCTATATGACTCGACGAAACGTCATTTCCTCATCCTTACCCTTCATTGAAGTTCGCCCGTGACAAACGTTACCAAACCGCCTGAAACATGAACGGCATGCTGCTATCAGGTTGAGCCAACCCAACCAAAAGGTTACGAAAACATGAACAAGTTTTAAATAATAAGTAGATATAAAGAACCTATAAGAACTTTTAACCAAGCAGATACGCTTTTTGATTTTTGTTGAATGGTGGTTGTAACAACACCGATAAAGAAAATCAACATGGGCAGCATTCGCCACCACGACAAGGGCATTGAAGTTCCCCACGCGAGCATGCCGAGGCCACCCAAGAGCATGCCAATCAAGAGACCATTTCGATTCTGTAAAGCCGTCAAATGCATGGCCATGGTGTGGTGATGGGCCACACGATCTCCTTCCAGGTCTTGGATGTCTTTCACCCATTCCCGCAAGAAGTTGAGCCAACCCACGATTCCTGCCAGAATCCAAAGGGAGCGACCTTGGCCAGGCTCTGCCCAGTCACCTGAGGCCATGCCGCCCCAAGCCACCAAACCCGCCACACAAAGGGAAATGGCGATGTTTCCCCATGCCCCTCGGCCCTTCAAGACGGGCGAATAGAGGTACAGCACCACGGAGAACACGGCAACCAGAAGGAGGGGCCACAAGGAGCTCGCCTCGGAAGAAAGCCAAGCGCTCCAAGAGAAAGCGGCCGCCGAGAAGCCCCAGTGGGTGACCACCACAACCCGTCGCTTCACGGTGCGCCCGACAAGGGCACGTTCCGGTTTGTTGATGCGGTCTTCACGCACGTCGAAGTAGTCGTTGATCAAGTTCCCTGCGGCACCCACCAACATGGGGACAAGCACCCATCCGATTCGGCCGAGGTGCAACAAGTCGCCCAATGGAAAGCCTTGCCAGCGGAGAACCAGCGTTACCATGACGCCCATGGCAAGCACATTCCAGGGGCGCGTCAGGCGCCACCAAGACAGAAAATGTGAAGTTGGGGATGAGGTCATGACGAGGTCAACCGTGCGAAGCGTCAATCATGCGGCCGGCCTCTGCAGTCGTGTACGCGTAGTTGAAGCCCCCGTGAATGGCGTGTCCACCGATGCCACCATCCCGCGACAGGGCCAAATAACCCACCTGCAAATCGTCGGTTGGCATGCGGTCCATGATGCGGTGCACCGCCTCTTCGCATGCTTCCTGCGGGGAACGGCCACCGCGCATCAATTCCACCACCAAAAACGAGCCCACGGTCTTCATCACCGCTTCACCCAGGCCTGTGGCCGTGGCGCCGCCGATTTCGGCATCCACAAACAACCCCGCACCGAGGATGGGACTGTCGCCCACGCGCCCATGCATCTTGTAGGCAAGTCCGCTCGTCGTGCATCCACCGGCCAGACGGCCTTGGTCATCCAGTGCGAGCAACCCAATGGTGTCGTGATTTTCGATGTTGATGACGGGCTCGTAATCGGATGTGTTGCGCCATTCTTCCCAAGCACGACGCGAGGTGTCTGTCAACAGCTCCACCTCGTCGATGCCGAGTTCGCGGGCGTATTGTTCCGCTCCGGCCCCAGCCAACATCACGTGCGGGGTGTCTTCCATGACCTTGCGCGCCAGGGAGAGGGGGTGCAGAACCCCTTGAACGAAGCACACAGAACCTGCGTTGCCTGTATGGTCCATGCAGCACGCATCGAGGGTGACATGTCCATCGCGGTCAGGCAATCCTCCGATGCCCACGCTCAATCCTGTGGCGTCGGCCTCCACAATGCGCGCACCCGCCTCAATCATGTCCATGGCGTTTCCACCTTGTTGAAGGGCAAAGAAGCCGGCCGCATTGGCTTCCATGCCGTGATTCCAGGTGGACAGCATGGTGGCGCTGCCACGTCCAAGAGAACGAGGTCTTGCAGCGTTTGGCTTCTGGGCGAGCATGGACTTGAGGGTCCAAGGGGAGAGCCCCAAGGTGCCGCCCGTGGCGATCAGTTTTTGAAGGAAGGCACGGCGAGAAGAATGTCCCATGCCGGGAAGTTCGTCAAACCTTCGCCTTAAACCAACGCAGGACCATCCACGGCAAGAAGGTGAGGTCGGCCACCACCGCAAACAGCAAGGTGAGGCTGATCAAAAACCCGATGTGGAAGGTGCCTAGGAACGACGAAGACGTCAGCGTCATGAATCCGCCGCACAGAATGAGGCTCGTCACGACGATGGCTTTGCCTGTGGCCAAGAAACTGCGCTTCACCGCGACGGGCAAGGTTCGGCCTTGGCTCAATTGAAGTCGCAGCTTGCTCAAGAAGTGAATCGTGTCGTCCACGGCGATGCCAAACGCCACCGTGAAGATGATGCCCGAGGTCACTTTCAAGTCCACGTCCATCAGCACCATCACGGCCGCAATCATGACCAAGGGGAGGAGGTTGGTGATGAGGCAGAGCACGACCATGGCTCCACTCCGGAAAAGCAGGCCTGCAATGATGGCCACGGCCACCAGGGCCAGTCCCAATCCGCCCACCATGTCCGAGGCCAGCGACGCGTTGTTGACGTCGACCAAATGCGCCGTTCCCGTCACTTTGCACGCGCTTCCCGCCGGCATGTTTTGTGCGCACCACGCGTCCAGGTTCTCGTTTTTGACCTGAATCGCTTGCGACCCGTTGTCTTCCACCTTGCCAAACACACGCACACTTTGGCCGTCCTCAGCGACAAGCATGTTCCACTGTCCAGAGCGCTTCATCAGGCGGAGGACCTTCCCGAGGATGCGGGTGTCCTCTGGAATGGCGTAGTACGCTTCCCGGTCGCCCATGTATCCGCGGTGCGCCATGCGAACCGCCGTTGCAGGACCCACCAAGGCACCTACACCGTAGTCGGCTTTCAGGTATTGTTCCAAAGCATCCAAGGCCTGAAGTGATGTCGGGCTTTCTGCGGATTCGGGAAGTGTGACTGACAATTCAAAGGGCCGGACGCCTGCAAATTCCCGTTCGAAGAAGACAAACTGCTTGCGGAAAGGATCGTCGTCGCGGAGGTCTTCAATCAATTTGTTGTCCACGCGCAACGCACTTCCCAAGACGACAGAAGCGCCTGCAATGCCCACCCAAGCCACAGCCAACAATCCCTTGTTGCGAAGGGTCCATCGCAAAGCCTTATGCAGGGTGCCATTCCAGAACACCCCTGTGCCACTTTTGTAGATGACCGGAGGAGGCGCCAAGACCATGACGCTGGGGAGCAGGGTAAACGCCAGCACGTAGGCCACGCCGACCCCCACAGCTGCGTACATGCCAAAATCGTGGACAGGGCCAATGGAACTGGTGAGCAAGGTCAAAAAGCCCAAGGCCGTCGTCAACGAGGTCAAGAAAGTGGCGAGCCCCACCTCGCGGAAGGCACGCTGCATCGCCGTTTGGTGTGTCGCATCGGCCCGTCGCTCGTCGTAATACCTCGTCAAGACGTGCACCACATCTGAGATGCCAACGACAAAGAGAATGGTGGGCAGCACAACGGTCATGACATCCACCGCTTTGCCTGTCGCCACCATGATGCCCAAGGTCCAAAGGCCACTCATCAAGACCACGGTCAGCGGCACCATCACGCCCCATACGGTGCGAAAAGCAAACCACAAAAACGCCACCAACAGCACAATGCCGACGCTCACGAACCACGCCACTTCGCGTTCCATGACGCCCACGTAATAGGCTTGGGCCACGGCTCGGCCCGACACGTGGACATCCCGGATGGTTGACTTGGAGTCATGGACATCCCGCTCCCACGCCGTCACTGCTGCGGCCAAACTGTCGCATCCGGCCTTGCTCAATCCATCGGTGTGTTCGAGGGTCAATGCCACAGCCCGTCCGCTCGGACTCACAAACGTGCCCATCACGTCGTCTCGGTGACGCAAACGAGTCACGTCTTTGGCCAGGGTGCTGTCGTTGTCCCACGAGAGCAAGGGCCGCTGAAAGGCCATGCCACTCAGCGGGTCACGAACGGGAAGTTTGAGACGGGTGGGGGACTGCACCGTTTCGACACCCGGAAGGGCACGGAGGGCGTCTACTTCGGCATCGACCTCAGCGAGGAATTCGGCGGTCAGGCTGTCCCCTTCGAATCCAACAATCAGAAAGTCATTGTCGCTTCCAAATGTCTCCCTGAATTCACGGTAGAAGGTCGTTTCAGGATGGTCTGCCGGAAAGAACTGCTCGAAGTCGTAGTTGAATTCCAAGCCAAGCGCTTGCCAAGCCATCCAACCTGAGGTTGCCACGAGAAGCGCGAGCACGGCCCAAGCATTGCGCCGCCAAGCAGGGGGGAGTTGGTCGAGGTTTGGGTCGCTCATGGTGCAAAGGAGGAACACGCGTCAGGGCATGCAGTTCACCACAGACACAAAAAAACAGACACAAAAAAGGCCCCGCATGCAGCGAGGCCTTCTCTATTCACATCCGAGGGTGTTATCCCTCCTTCACTTCTTCAAAATCCACATCGGTGACTTCGGCATCGCCGTCCGCAGATGCGCCTGCATCTCCAGATGCGCCTGCGTCCGCTTCACCTGCAGCTTGTTGGGCTGCGTACATCTCTTGGCTCGCGGCCTGGAAGGCGGTGTTCAACGCTTCGATGCCAGACTTGCATTCGTCCACGTCTTGCGCACCGTGTGCCTTCTTGAGGTTTTCGAGGGCCTCGTTGATGGGCGCCATCTTGTCTGCCGGAATCTTGTCGCCAAACTCCTTGAGCTGCTTCTCTGTTTGGAAGACCAAACCGTCTGCCTGGTTCAACACATCGACGCGCTCCTTGGCCTGGGCATCTGCATCGGCGTTGGCTTCGGCGTCCGCCTTCATACGTGCGATTTCGTCCTCGCTGAGTCCGCTGGACGCTTCGATCTTGATGCTCTGCTCCTTGCCGGTTGCCTTGTCCTTGGCGCCCACATTGATGATGCCGTTGGCGTCAATGTCGAACGTCACCTCAATTTGAGGCACACCGCGTGGCGCGGGAGGGATGTCCGCCAAGTGGAAGCGACCGATGGTCTTGTTGTCCGCAGCCATGGCACGCTCGCCTTGGAGCACGTGGATTTCCACGCTTGGCTGGTTGTCGCTGGCGGTTGAGAACGTCTCCGACTTCTTGGTGGGAATCGTGGTGTTGGCGTCGATGAGCTTGGTGAACACGCCGCCCATCGTTTCAATGCCGAGGGACAAAGGCGTCACGTCCAAGAGGAGAACGTCCTTCACGTCGCCAGTCAAGACACCGCCTTGGATGGCGGCACCCACGGCCACCACTTCGTCGGGGTTCACACCCTTTGAAGGCTCCTTGCCGAAGAACGCCTTCACCGCGTCCTGCACAGCAGGGATGCGGGTGGAGCCACCCACGAGGATCACCTCATCGATGTCGTCCTTGTCGAGGCCAGCGGCCTTCAAGGCGCTCATGCAAGGCTCGACGGAGCGCTTCACGAGGCTGTCGACCAATTGCTCAAACTTTGCGCGGCTCAGGCTGCGCACCAAGTGCTTGGGCACGCCGTCCACGGGCATGATGTAGGGGAGGTTGATCTCAGAGGTCGTGGTGCTGGAGAGTTCGATTTTCGATTTCTCGGCAGCTTCTTTGAGGCGCTGGAGGGCCATGGGGTCCTTACTGAGGTCGAGTCCGCTGTTCTCGCTCTTGAATTCGTCCACGAGCCACTCGATGATGGCCTGGTCGAAGTCGTCCCCGCCCAAGTGCGTGTCGCCGTCGGTCGAAAGCACTTCGAAAACGCCGTCCCCGAGTTCGAGGATGCTCACGTCATGCGTACCACCACCCAAGTCGAAGACCACGATTTTCTGGTCGGTGGACTTCTTGTCCAATCCATACGCCAAAGCGGCGGCGGTCGGCTCGTTGATGATGCGCTTCACCTCAAGACCGGCAATTTCGCCGGCTTCCTTGGTGGCTTGACGCTGGCTGTCGTTGAAGTAGGCGGGAACGGTGATGACCGCGCCCGTGACTTCTTGGCCGAGGTACTCCTCAGCTGTGCGCTTCATCTTCTGAAGCGTCATGGCAGAGATTTCTTGAGGCGTGTACTGGCGGTCGTCAATTTGAACGCGGGGCGTGTTGTTGTCGCCTTTTACCACGTTGTACGCCACGCGGCCTGCTTCTTTCTCCACTTCGCTGAAGCTCGATCCCATGAAGCGCTTGATGCTGGAGATCGTCTTCGTGGGGTTGGTGATGGCCTGACGCTTGGCGGGTTCACCCACTTTGCGTTCGCCACCGTCGATGAAGGCCACCACAGAAGGAGTGGTGCGCTTGCCTTCGCTGTTGTTGATGACCACGGGTTCGTTTCCTTCCATCACTGCAACGCAGCTGTTGGTGGTCCCGAGGTCGATGCCAATGATTTTACTCATGTTGCAAGGGTTGATTGTGTTTTCGTTTGTTTGGCCCTCTTAGACCAAACCTGGTGCCAATCCCTTTCTCCCCATGCCAAACTGACATCCTGTCAAAGCCCGTGGAATTTTTATGACATCTACGTCAAAAAAGGGGGGCAAAGCCTGACAGCCTGACCGGGCGGGGCCTGGAGTCATCATGTCAATCTCCATGTTCAACCTTAAGCGGTTTCTGCAACCCACTGGGCCACCTCGTTAAGGTGTGCTGTCACATGGAGCATGCGTGACCCATACCAACTGAAGGCCTCGCCGTCCACCAAGCGAAAGCGCGCTTCGGGATGGGCTGCGTGCAGTGCGGGAAGGTGCTTGGGTTGAAAGGGGAAGGGCTCGGAAGGGAGCAGCCACTGTCGGGCCGCAAGAGTTCCGCGCTCCAGATCCTTCCCTGTGGTGGGGTAGCGGCTTTCCGGACCTCCGTCGATGGCGTTGGCGATGCCCCAATGGCGCATGACGTCGTGGATGAACGTGTCGTGTCCTGCCACCATCCATGGAGAAGACCAAACCGCATATCCCGCCTGCCCCACGATGGCGCGTGGTTCGCCCCAAGCATCTTGAATGCGGTTCACCATGTCGCGGGCGTCCACGGCACGGTCCACGCGTGATCCAACTTGTGCCATGGCGGCCCATGCGTCCGGGACGGTGCGCACGTCGGTCAACAGCACGCCCTCCGGCAAGCCCTCCATCAAGGCTTCGACTTGGGCCTTGTCGTTCTCCTCACGGTTGGCCACCACGAGGTCGGGTTTCAGGGCGAGGACGTCTTCGACCTTGACGTTTTTGGTGCCACCGATGCGCGGCAACGCCCGAAACTTGGAGGCAGGACGAACGCAAAATTTGGTTTGTCCCACGACATCCACATCGAGATCATGCAGGAACTCCGTCCAACTCGGCACCAAAGAGACCACGCGCATGATGCGAAGGTAGTCCGCTACCTTTGTCGCATGAGGGCACCTGTACGTTTTGCTGTGGTGGGATGCGGTCACATTGGCAAGCGCCATGCGGCCATGATTCAAGGAGACGAGCGCGCCACGCTTGTGGCGGTGGTCGACCGCGCCTGGGCAGAAGAGGGGGATGTGTCTCGGAGACCCTGGGCTCCTGAGGCACGTGCCTTTGCAACGCTTTCTTCGGCGCTGACTTCATTGGATGTGGATGTCGTTGTTGTGGCGACTCCCAATGGCAGCCACATCGACCTCGCTTGTGAGGCGGTTGCCGCCGGTTGTCATGTGGTGGTCGAGAAGCCCTTGGGGCTGGATGTGGCGTCGGTGGAACGGTTGAAGATTGACGCGGAAGCGAAGGATGTGAGGGTGTTTGGGGTGATGCAAAACCGGTATGCGCCAGCCGCCCAATGGCTCAAGCAAACCCACGAATCCGGTGGGTTTGGCGAGGTGCTTCAAGTGCATGTGCAATGCCTGTGGAACCGGGACGAACGGTACTACACCCCTGGGTCGTGGCGCGGCACCATGGATCAAGATGGCGGTCCGTTGTTCACCCAGTTTTCTCACTTCATTGACATCCTGATGTGGGTCTTTGGGCCTTTTGACGTGGAGGACGCACACTTTGTCAACCAAACCCATCCTGACACCGCATTTGAGGACGGAGGGACGGTGCGCTTCCGGCTCAGTCACGGGGGATGGGGCACCTTGACGTTCAGTACGTCTTCGCCGCACTGCAATTTTGAAAGCAGCATGACGGTGATGGGGCACAAAGGCATGGTCCGTATTGGCGGGCAATACATGGACCGCTTGGAGGAGTTCCAAATGCCCGACACCCTCAAGCCGACGTTGGCCCAGGCGCCACCACCCAACGACTACGGAGGGTACACTGGGTCCGCGGCCAACCATCATCACGTTTACGACAACGTGCTTGGCGTCTTGTTGGACGGACATGACGTGGCCACACCCGTGGAAGAGGGGCTCGCGGTGGTGGCGGCCATCGAAGCTATGCACGCCAAAGGGCGCACTCAGAAGTGAGGCGAGGGCGTGGTCCAAGCGGACCACGTTTGCGGGAAACAAAACTTGAACCACCAAGGGGCATGAACCCAACGGCGCATGGGCACGGCACGTGACCCAAATTCGGCATAGAATTGGTCCACGCCGGGATCTTGGCTGCCCCCAAAGTCGAAGGTGGTGCAGCCCCGTGCCTTGGCTTCATCCATGGCCGCGAGCAACATGGCGGCGGAGGCACGGCCCGAGACTTTGGACCGGACTTGGCCGCCGAAGGCGTAGACGCAGGTTTGGTCTTGAAGCACGACAAAGCCACCAGACGCCACACATTCTCCCTCTTCATTGAGGGCCAACACCGCAAAGGTCCACGGTTGGTCGGCCAAACGATTCAGCAACGCAGACAATTTGTTGCCGTGGTGCGCAAGGCCTTTGCGGGTTCGGGAAGCCAAGTGAAGCGCATGCACGTCCTGCCAGGCTTCAGGGTGTTCCGTGACGGTCACGGTCCCTTCGTCGCGCAGGAATCGTGCGGACTGCTTTTGCCGGGATTTGCCCACGTCCCAACCTTTGTCTTCGGACCATGTGCTCTGCCGTGTGTGTCGCGTGATGTCCTGCCACCCGTGAGGTGCCTGAAGGCGCTCATGGGCGCGGGGACCGAGATCCAGCACGTGGAGCATTGTCGACATGCCTGCGCAAGAAGACACCAAGTCTTGCTGGGTGTTCAAATCGCCTTGGAGTCCCATGTGCAAGGCCCAAGGAGGAGTGCACGTCAAGGAGAGCAAACCTTTCAGGGTGGTGCGGGTGACACCCACAGAACATCCTGACGATGAAAACGTGTGGCCCTCATCGTTGAGCCATGCCTTGGAGGCAAAACCCGTGTCGGGGGAGAAAGAAGAGGCGAGAGTCGACACCCGCAGTGGGGATCAGCCTCCGATGGAACGCTTGACCGCTTCGTATTCGCGCTCACCGCCAATGAACTCGTCACCGAGCGTGATGAAATCACGCGCCTTGGCGGCGTCGCCCATCTCGTCCAACTTTTCGATGGTGGTCACAAAGGCGTATTGAAGCAAATCGCGCTGCCCTCCGGTCAACCCGCGGGCCTGCTGGTCGAGGAGCAAGTTGCGGGCTGTTTCCCAGGACTTGTCCGCATCTCGGCGGGCCTTGAGGGTCAAAAACACCGTGCCATACATCATCCACGCTCCGGGATCTTCCTTGTCGAGGGTTGTGAGGTACTTGTAGTACGACTTGGCCTTGGTGAATTTGCCGTTGTCCATTTCGGTCTCTGCAGCAATGATGGTCTCTTTGCGGAGTTCTTCAATGTATTCCTGTTCCTCGGGAACGAATTCCTGTTCCTTGTCCTTCTTGACAAATTTGCCCGCATACTTCAGCGCGTTCTTGAGGGCTTTCATCTTGTCCACTTCATACGATTCCCGCAAATCGGAGTCGTCGCTGTTGTGAATGGCGAGGTAGGCCTTGGCCATGTAGAGGTAGGGGACGGGGTGCTTCTTTTGGTCGTCGTCCTCGGTGTAACGAATGGCCTTGAACAAGACCTTTTCGTACTTGCCGTCGACGTACCACACGAGCAATTGGTTCAATTCGTCCTCCGTGATGAGGATCGGTTCTTCCTTTTCTCCCCCCCGGATTTGGGCCCAAGATTGGGGCGCGGCGCCAAGGGCAAGAAGGAACAGCATGGCCGCAGAAGCGAACCGGGTGGAGCGTGTGAAAGACTGAATCATGGTTTGAAAGTATTGCAGTGGTCTGAGACACAAACCGTGCCGAAGATACAGGACGACGAAACAAGGACGCGCTGAGAGCCCCAAATGTTGTTTGAACCGACGTCGCTTCGCAATGTTCCTTTGTCCAACATGACGCCCTCCGAAGTTCATCGCCTTCACGCGCCGGTCAAGGCGTGGTTCCAACAACAGGGTTGGACGCCTCAGGCGTTTCAGGAAGAGGTGTGGGAGGCGTTTGCCCGGGGCCAAGACGGCTTGCTTCAAGCTCCCACCGGAAGCGGGAAGACCTATGCTGCCATGGGCCACGTGCTGTCGGCGGCCGCGGTTTCAAAGAGATCCTCGCGAGGCGTTAAGCTGGTATGGGTGGCGCCTCTGCGTGCCTTGTCCGCAGACATCGCCGATGCTGCCCGGGCCATGGTTGCGGGTTTGGGGTTGGACTGGGAAGTGGGCACGCGAACGGGGGACACCTCGGCCAAGGAGAAGGCCAAACAGCGCACAGCACTGCCGGACATTTTGATCACGACCCCCGAGTCTTTGCACATCTTGATTGCCCAAAAGGGCGGCGCAGAACGCCTGTCCAAGGCGCAGGCCGTGGTGGTCGACGAGTGGCATGAGTTGCTTGGGTCCAAGCGCGGTGTACAAGTCGAATTGGCCGTGTCGTGGATTGCACGACGCAACCCGGAACGGGACATGTGTGTGTGGGGCATCAGCGCCACCTTGGCCGAGCCTGAGCTCGCGCTTGAGGCATTGGTGGGGTCGGCGAAAGGGGCATTGATTCGTGCGGACATCCAAAAGGACATCGAGGTCGAGAGCACCATGCCTCAAGCGTTTGCGAAACTTCCATGGGCCGGGCACATCGGATTGCAACTGCTCGACGAAGTGGCCGAGGTCGTGGAGGCACATCAAAGCACCCTCATTTTCACAAACACCCGAAGGCAGGCCGAGGTGTGGTACCAGGCACTGCTCGACCACAAGCCGGAGTGGGCAGGTCTCATGGCCATGCACCACGGGTCCATTGCCCGCGAACTCCGTGAATGGGTGGAAGATGCGCTGCACGACGGCCGGTTGCGCGCCGTGGTGTGCACGGCCTCGCTCGATTTGGGCGTGGACTTCCGCCCAGTGGATGCGGTCGTGCAAGTGGGCGGTCCCAAAGGCGTGTCGAGAATGATTCAACGGGCGGGACGCTGTGGTCACCGGCCCGGCGAGGTGAGCAAAGCGTTTTTCGTACCAACCCATGGCTTGGAGTTGATTGAAGCGGTGGCCCTGCGCGAGGCCATTGTCCATGGAGAAATTGAACCCAAAACCCCGGTCATCCTGTGTTGGGATGTCTTGGTCCAGTGGTTATGCACGCTTTCTGTAGGAGATGGTTTTCAACCCGAGGAGGTCAGGTCGGTGTTGGCCCACACCCATGCCTACGGAGAAATGGAGGAGGACGACTGGCGGCAGTGCCTCGATTTGATCTCGACGGGCGGCCCCTCGTTGCGCGCGTACACAGAGCACCGACGCGTGGACGTTGATGAGGAAGGCCTTTGGCGCATGCGTGACCGGACCAAAGCCCGGCGTCACCGCATGAGCATGGGGGCCATTGTCAGCGCCGCCATGGTGGCGGTCCATCTCAAGGGACAGGGATTGCTTGGCCACGTGGAGGAGACGTTTGTGGCCTCCCTGAGCGAGGGAGACTCGTTTGTCTTCGCAGGCCATACGGTCGCGCTGGTGTCCTTCAAGGGCCTTGTGGCGAAGGTGCGCCGGTCCAAGTCCTCGACGGCGCGCACACCGGCTTGGATGGGCGGCAGAATGTCCCTCAGTTCGGAGTTGTCTCACAGGCTGCGTCTCGCTTGGGACTGTTTGGCCGACGCGGATGCGGCTTGGGAGCCCGAGCTGCAGCGGCTGGCACCCATGGTCCAAATCCAAGCGGAGCGCAGTTGCATTCCCCGGGCTCACCAATTGCTCGTGGAGACGCTGGAAGATGGGGATGGACATCATTTGTTCTTGTATCCCTTCGAAGGCCGAAAAGTCCACGAAGCCCTGGCCATGCTCTTGGCCTATCGCTTGAGTCTGCTGACCCCCCAAACCTTCAACTGGGCCTGCAACGACGACGGCCTCGAACTCCTGTCCGACCAGCCCATTCCTTGGTCGCGTGTGGAGGACTCGGATCTGTTGAGTCCAGCGCACTTGATGGACGACTTGTCCGCAGGCTTTAACGCGTCTGAACTGGTTCGCCGCAAATTCAGAGATGTCGCGACCATTGCGGGGCTCGTGTTTCAGGGCTTTCCCGGCGCCACGGTCAAGGAGCGCCATTTGTTGACGTCCACCAACTTGTTGTTGCAGGTGTTCCAAGACCACGATCCAGACAACCTGCTGCTGCGCCAGGCGCAGGATGAAATGTTGGCGGACCAGCTTGAATTTGGTCGACTTCTTCAGTGGTTGCAGGGGATGTGCAACCGCGAGGTGGTGCATTGCGTCTTGGAGAAGCCTTCGCCTTTGGCATTTCCCTTGTTCGTGGACCGACTGCGGGAACGCTTGTCGTCCGAAACCCTTGAAGATCGCCTGAAGCGAATGGCATGGGCCTGATGTACTTTTGTCCTCGCATGCAAGAATTGAAAACCTATTCCCCGGGCGCAAAGACGTCTACGTTGTGGCGCGTTGTGGGATTCGCGGTGATGATGGGGTGGGGCATTGTGGCTTCCGCGCAGGGCACGGTCAAAGGCTTTTTGAAGTCGGAGTCTTCTGGGGAGGCGGTGATGTTTGCCTCCGTGACGCTCGAAGGAACCACCTACGGGGTTTCAAGCGACGTGGAAGGGTATTACAGTTTGAGCCGAATCCCTGCCGGACAATACACCCTCGTGGTGACCAGTCTCGAGTATGAAACTGTGAAAAAAACGGTTGATATAAGAGATGACAAAGTGCTGACAAGCAACTTGTTGCTTACGACCAAGGTGGTCACGCTGGAAGGTGCAGAGGTGCGTGCGGATCGCGAGGAACAAACCACCCAAGTCCGGACATCTGTGGAGACCATTCGCCCAGCGGACATCAAACGCATTCCCAGTTTCGGCGGGGCACCTGATTTGGTGCAAGCGCTTCAAGTGCTGCCTGGATTTGTCTCCACAGGGGACCAAGGTGGGCAGTTGTACATCCGCGGTGGTTCTCCGATTCAAAACAAGGTGTTGCTCGACGGCATGTTGATCTACAACGCCTTTCACAGCATCGGTCTGTTCAGTGTGTTTGATTCGGACGCACTGTCCAATGCGGACGTGTATACGGGTGCGTTCTCAGCCAAATACGGCGGACGGATTAGCAGCGTCATGGACATTCGCACACGCGATGGCAACATGCGCCAAACCGAGGGCCGCGTGGGTGCCAGTCCTTTTGGGGCCAAGTTGCTCGTGCACGGACCGCTTCGCAAGATGTCTGAGGACCGTTCTGGCGGCATCAGCTACTTGTTGAGCGTCAAGCACAGCTACCTCGATCAGACTTCCCAACTGTTCTATCCCTACATCGACGACGGACGGTTGCCCTTTGGTTTCACAGATGCGTTCGGGAAAATCACTTTTGGCGGGGGCGACGGTTCCAAGTTGAGTGTCTTCGGATTCAATTTCAACGACAACGCAAGTGTCTTGGATGACAGCACGGGCGTGGACTTTGCGAACTACGGCTGGCGCAATGTCGGCGGTGGCGGAACCTTCACGGTGGTGCCCCCAGGAAGTTCCGTGCTCTTGAACGGTCACTTTGCCTTGAGCAACTACCGAATCAACTTCGATGAAGTGGGATCCCCAGACCGTTTCAGCGAGGTGCAGGGCTTCAACTTTGGACTTGACTTCAAGTACGTGCTGGGTGAAGACAATGTGGAGTATGGCATTGAGGTGGTCGGCATGCAGACCGACTTCCAAACCTTCAATTCGTTGCAGGTCGCTGTTGAACAGCAGGAAAACACCACGGAACTTGGAGGCTACGTCGACTACACCATCAAGCGCGGACCTTGGATTGTGCAGCCCAGCGTGCGTCTGCAGTACTACAGCTCTTTGGCTCGTGCGCGGATGGAGCCTCGGTTTGGCGTCAAGTACAAAGCCAGTGAGCGGCTTCGCCTGAAAGCCGCAGGAGGGATGTACTCCCAAAACGTCATCTCCGCCAACTCAGATCGCGACATTGTCAACCTGTTTTACGGCTTCTTGGCGGGACCCCAAAACCTGCAGGACGACATCCAGCTCCCCAACGGCGAAGAGCGCGAGATCGTGCACAGCCTGCAGACCGCCAACCACGCGGTGGCGGGATTTGAATTTGACTTGACGGAGCGGTTGAACATCAACACCGAGGGCTACATCAAGCACTTCACCCAGCTGACCAACTTCAACCGGAACAAGCTCTTCCCCGACAACACCACCTATGCTGACGAGCCCGATGCCTTCAAGAAGGATTTCATCGTGGAAAGGGGACGGGCAGTGGGTGCGGACGTTGTGGTCAAATACGAAGAGCGAGAGACCTACTTGTGGTTTGTCTACGGTCTGGGGGACGTCGACCGTTGGGACGGTTTCCGTTGGTATGATCCGGTGTTTGACCGTCGTCACAATGTCAATTTGGTGGCCAGCCAAGGCTTTGGCAACGGCGCTTGGTTGGTGTCGGCCCGTTGGAATTTGGGGTCGGGATTGCCCTTTACACAAAGCCAAGGCTACTACCAAGCCCCTGGCACGGGAGGCGGCATTGATGGCGATTACCTCACGTCCAATCCGGGAGACATCAGCATTTACCTCGCAGGCCTCAACGAAGGCAGATTGCCAGCTTACCATCGCTTGGACCTCAATGTCAAGCGCACATGGAAGGAGGTGGGTGGTGGTGAACTTGAGCTTTCTGCGGGCGTCACCAATGTCTACAGCAGAGAGAACATCTTTTACATCAACCGCATCACAGGCCAGCGCAAAAACCAGCTGCCTTTCTTGCCTTCGGTGGGCTTGGATTGGTCCTTCTGATCAGGAGGCCTCAATCAACTTTGCGGCTTGACCAAGGGCTTCCTCGGTCACATTGTCTCCGCTCAACAGGGTGGCCACGGCAAACCGCCGGGTTTCGCCTTCCAGTGCGCAAACGTTCACATAGGTGGACGCCCCGTCCGTGGTCTTGCTGACTTCCCAATGGTGTTGGGCTTGGGCAGCGACCTGCGGCAAGTGAGTGACTGCCAACACTTGCTGGGTGTCAGCTGCCATCGCAATGTGCTTCATGGCGCGGCCCATGTGTGCGGCCACTTCACCGCTCACGCCGGTGTCGATTTCGTCCAGCACGACCACTGGGGTCGATTGGATGCCTGCCATCACGGATTTGAGCGCGAGCATGAACCTTGCGCGCTCACCGCCGCTCGCCACTTTCACCAAAGGCAGGAGCGGCGATCCAGGGTTGGTGGTGAACCAGATTTCGGGATCGTCCATGCCCAAGGCATCTGCCTCGCAGGGGGGGAATTCCCAGGCCATGTTGGCGTGGGGCATCTTCAATTGTCCCAGCAAGGGAAGGACGTCTTCGACGAGCCTTCTGCCAGCCTCTGTCCGGCGCGCCGTCAGGACGGCGCCAGCCTCTTGAAGATTTTTGCGGCATTGTGTTTCGCGTGTCAACGCCTCCTGATGGGCTTCCTCCAACCCTTGCAGGGATTGCACTTGTTCCGTCAAACGCTGCAGGAGTTCGGAGAGGGCTTCAGGTCGGTCGACCTGATGCTTTCTCATGGCGCGCATGAAAGCGTCGTATTGCGCCTCCAATTGCGCCAGCCTTGCGGGGTCGGGCTGCTTTTGGTCCACCAAGTCGTGCAGCGTGCTGGCGAGATCGGCCAATTCGATGCGAACACTCGTCAAGCGCCCCAAGGCCTCGTCGACCTCGGCGTCCACACCCTCAAGGCTGGACAGGGCGCGACGCGCTGATTCCACGTGCGTCAAGGCACCTGTGTCCTCGGCGTCGCATGCCAGGGCTGCCACCTGCAGGCCTTCATGGAGCGCAGTGGCGTGCTGCAATGAGTTCAATTCTGCCTGCAATCCAATCCAATCGATGTCCTCGGGACGCAGTGCTTGAAGCTCACGAATTTGGTGGGTGAGGTAATCCATGTCGCCTGACGGCGCGCGCATCAGGGCCTCCAATTTCTGAAGAGCCTCCTTGGCTTCACGCCACGCGACATAGGCCTTGTCGTAGGTGTCTTTGACGGACTTGTGCTTGCCGGCCAAATCCAAAACGCGCACCAAAGAAGGTCGCTCAAGTGAGGTGCCCAGGTCGTCCTGACGGTGGATGTGGACCAAGTGCGACCCCAGTTCTTTGAGTTGGCCTACCGCCGCCTGTGCGTCATTGATGAACACCCTTGAGCGTCCGTTTCGAAGCACCTCCCTGCGCACGGAGATAGACCGGGCAAGGGGCAATTCCGCGTCCCGAAGCCAGCCTTCGAGCTGGGACGCCACAAATTCACCTTCGATGATGGCGCGGTCGCCGTGAAGGCCCACACCTGACGTATCTGCCCGGTCGCCGAGCAACAGGCCAATGGCCCCGAGGAGGATGCTTTTGCCCGACCCTGTCTCGCCGGTGAACACGTGGAAGCCCTTCTCGAGGGTCATCTCCACCTCGTGGATGAGGGCGTGGTTTTGGATGCGAATGCGACGAAGCATCACCTTAAACGTTCGTCGTACGACTGGATGTTTCCGGGATCGAGTTGCTTCAGGATGGGCAACAACCGCGTACGTTCTGCATCCGGAGCTGGGCCAAACACGTTGATGATCTCGTCACTTTTCGCGAGGAAGAACACCTGGATGTTGTAGGAACCCGGACGAATGCGGTTGGTGGAGCGCATGTCAATCAAGGCTTCCGCCATGGTCAGTCGTGCGCCTTCCACATCTTGGTAGAGGACATCCAGTCCTTTTCGATGGTAGTTGTACAGGCATGTGCGGACGGGACGGAAGGTTTGGCTCAAGTGGTTTTCCACCAGCCAGTAGCGGTTCTGTTTTCCTTGGGAAGCCTTCCAGCCTCGCTCACCTGCGTTTTGGGCATTGGCCACGATGGTTTGGGCTTGAAGGAAGAATGGCGTGCCACCTTCCAAGGCAAAGGTGTCGTAGTCCATGCCCAACACCATGTAGGCGTAATAGGCAAGGAGGGAAGAGAGGTTGTCCCTGTGCTGTCCCGGATTGAAGAGGATGTTGCTGTTGTCCAGCCACTCAAATTGGATGTCGCCGTCGTTGACCAGCATCACGGCCGTGTTGTAATCGGAATTGAACACAGGGCGCGAGCTCTGGACTTGCATGCTGCCCTTGAACACGGTCGAGCCAATCGCTTCGTTGATGGTGAGCTGCAGCGTACACTCGATGCGCTCTTCAAAGTCAAAATTGTCCTCGGTCCAGCGGCGGCCGTTCATGAACTCCCGAATGGCGTCCTCTAGCGCGTCAAAGCGTGAGGCGTCCACGTTGCTGATTTGAGGCGCAATCACCGTGACGTTGCAATTGAGCTCCTGGGCATGCGTCAGCAGGGAAGGTGCGCCCAACATCAACGCCAAGAAGGCATGAGGGATGCAACGCAAGAGAGACGAACGGGTTGCGGCGCGAGATGGGTGGGTCATGGATTCAGAGTTGTCCTCCAAAGCTCAACGAGATCGCACGCGACTTCGTATTTGGATTTCAACTCAAAACTAACGCTTTTCCCACCTTGGAAGAGCACACGGACTTTGTTTGTGTCGTGTCCAAATCCAGCGCCGTCGTCTTCCAAGCTGTTCAACACGATGGCATCAAGGTTTTTGCGCTCCAGTTTGCCTTGTGCGCTGGCTTGCCCGTTGTCGCTTTCGAGCGCAAAGCCAATGAGGGTTTGATGGGGCTGCTTGGATTGCCCCATGGTCGCCAGGATATCTGGGTTCTCGGCCAACACCAGAGCCTCCGGCATGTCGCCGCGATGCCATTTGCCCGAAGAAGTCTCCGCAGGCCGAAAATCGGAAACGGCTGCACATGCCACGCCCCAATCCATGTCCTTCCAAAGGGCTTGCACAGCCTCGTTCATTTCATCGGCGGTTTGGACGTCGATTCGTTCGCAGACACGCAAGGGTGTGTCAAGTAAGACGGGGCCGGCGACAAGGGTCACCTCCGCACCTCGGGCTGCGAGAACTTCGGCCAAGGCGAACCCCATCTTCCCCGAACTGCGGTTGCCCAAGAAGCGGACGGCATCCAAGGGTTCATGGGTCGGGCCTGCGGTCAGAATGACGCGCTTTCCCCGCCACGGCAGGTCCGCTTCAAAGCGCCGGGCCAAGTGGTCGGCGATGTCTTCTGGCTCGGCCATGCGGCCTTTGCCCACCAGCCCACTGGCCAAGGGGCCGGTGCCGGGGTCAATGATGTCCACGCCGCGTTCGGCGAGCGTTTTCAAATTGGATTGGGTGGAGGCATGCGTGAACATGTCCAAATCCATTGCGGGCGCCACAGTTACAGGGCAGCGCGCGCTCAACAGAACCGCTTGAAGCAAGTTGTCGCACTGTCCGTGCACCATCGCAGCCAAGGTGTTGGCCGTGGCCGGTGCAATGAGAATCAGGTCCCCCCAAATTCCAAGTTCCACATGGTTGGTCCACGTCCCGGCGTGTTCGTCCTCCGTGAAGTCGGAATGCACGGGGTTGTCCACCAAGGTGGCCAAAGTGAGGGGCGTGATGAATTCTGTGGCACCAGGCGTCATCACCACGCGCACTTCGGCACCGCGCCGACGCAGTTCACGGGCAAGGAGCGCCGATTTGTATGCAGCAATGCTCCCGGTGATGCCAAGCACAATGCGGCGGCCGGTCAACATGTTTTCGGAAGAGGGGGAGGCCAAAGGCATGGCCAGTGCAATTAGGCGTCAGCTTCTGCGTCGTCCTGCTCCTCCGTGTTTGCGATGTGCAGGGACTCGTCCTGAAGTTCCTTGATGGCAATGCTGTGAGGTTTGGGAAGGCGCTCGTAAAACTTCGAGATTTCAATCTGCTCACGGTTTTCAAACACTTCCTCCAAAGAGTCGGTGGGGATGACGAACTCCTCGAGCTTTTCCGCAAGCTCTTTCCGCAAGCTCAAAGCCACCTGGTTGCTGCGCTTCGACAACGCCACAATGGTTTCAAAGATGTTCCCAGTACCTTGCGTTTCCAAGTCGTGCGTGTTGCGCGTCTCAGTGGTGCGTTCAGCTTTGATGCTCTTGAAATTGGTGCTCATGCCTCAACGATTTGCGGGGTTCGTGGTAGGATCCGATTCCAATTCTGCAATGGCTTGGATGGAATTGTCAAACAGTCGACGTGCCTCATCCATGCGCGCGCTTTCCGGGAAACGGGTTGCAAAGGTATGAAAAGCTTGGATAGCATCGTTGTATCGCTCCAACTTCCTGCGGTTGGTGCTTTGTTCGGCGTAGCGATGGTGGCTGTCAATGATCAAAAACTGCAATTCCTCCTGGTAGGGTGAGCCGGGATAGTCTTCAATCGCGTTGGCCATGGCGATGGTGGCGCTTTTGTAATTGCCGGTCTTGTGGTAAAGCCGCGCATTCTCGAAGGCCTTGACCTCAAGCTTGCCGCGCAGTCCCTCAATCATGTTTTGGGTGCTGTCCCGCAACGCGCTCGCAGGGTACCGATCCATAAACAACTGCAACTCATCGATGGCCGTTCGCGTGTCGGTTTGGTCGAGACTTGATTCAGGAGACAAGTAATACGAGCACAGGGCAGCTCGGAACATGGCCTCCTCGACGCGTGTGTCGTTGGGGAATGTCTTGACGAAGGATTGGAAGTAGTAGCGACTCAAGTAAAAGTCGTTGATGCAGTCGTGGGTCAGTGCGCGGTTGTAATGAACGTCCGGGGCGCGCTCAGTGCCGCGTGTCAGACGCATGAGTTCGTCGTACAAAGGGAGGGCCCGGAAGCAGTTGCCGGAGTCCAAGGCCGCTTCGGCATAGCTCAGCTTCTCCTCCAAGTTGCCTGACTTGAGCATTTTGTTGTAGTCCGAACACTGGGTCAACATGGATACCAAAAAGGCACCTAAGGCCATAGACCAACAGGAGAGAAACTTCATGGGTGACGAAATTACGACGCATGCACGGACGCTTGGTGAAAAGTGTGCAAACATCTCCCTCGTGCCCTTGGACGTGCGGCATAGCTTTGGGGTTTGTACATTCGCCCCTTCTAAATCAGTGATTTTTGGACATTTTTGATCGAATTCGTCAGGAGCGTGGACCCCTTGGTCAGCACGCCCGCGACACCCACGGTTACTTCACCTTCCCCAAGCTGGAGGGAGAAATCAGCAACCGCATGACCTTCCGAGGAAAAGAGCTTCTTGTTTGGAGCATCAACAACTACCTCGGTCTTGCCAACCACCCAGAAATCCGCAAAGTCGATGCAGAAGCTGCGGCAGAGTGGGGCATGGGCTACCCCATGGGCGCCCGCATGATGTCGGGCCAAACGGCGCAGCACGAAGCCCTTGAACAAGAACTCGCAGACTTCATGCAGAAGGAAGATGCGTTCTTGCTCAACTTTGGTTACCAGGGATGCCAATCCGCCATTGAGGCGCTGGTGTCTCGCCACGACGTCATTGTGTACGACAGTGAGTCGCATGCGTGCATGGTGGACGGCGTTCGTTTGCACCAGGGCAAGCGCTTTGTGTTCCAGCACAACGACATGGACAGCTTTGAAAAGCAGCTCGTGCGTGCCAAGAACTTGACAGACCAAACCGGCGGCGGCATCCTTGTCGTCACGGAGGGCGTCTTCGGCATGGCTGGCGACCAAGGCAAGCTCGCAGAGATTTGCAAGTACAAGGACGAATACAAGTTCCGCCTCTTCGTCGACGACGCCCACGGCTTTGGCACGGTGGGGGAGAACGGACGCGGCGCAGGCGACCACCAAGGTTGCCACGACCAAATCGACGTGTACTTCGGCACCTTTGCCAAGGCGATGGCCACCATCGGTGCCTTCGTGGCTGGTGACGAAGACGTGATTGAGTTTCTCCGTTACAACATGCGTTCACAGACGTTTGCCAAGTCGTTGCCGATGTCCCTCGTGGTGGGCGCGCGCAAGCGTCTCGAAATGCTGCGTAGCCAGCCTGAGCACAAAGAGAACTTGTGGAAGGTGGCCACCGCGCTGCAAGAGGGACTTCGCGCCGAAGGGTTTGATCTTGGTGTGACCAACTCCTGCGTGACGCCTGTGTTTTTGAACGGAGGCCTTGGTGAAGCGACCAACCTCACGCTCGATTTGCGCGAGAATTACGGCATCTTCTGTTCGATTGTGGTGTACCCTGTGGTTCCCAAAGACACGATCATGCTCCGCTTGATCCCCACGGCCATCCACACGCTGGAAGACGTGAAGTACACAATCGAGACATTCACGAAAGTCAAGGACAAGTTGTTCGCCGGAGAATACAAGAGCGAGAAAATCGCCTCTTGGGCATGACGCGCTGATGCGGGTCTTTCTCGAGTTGGCGTTTGACGGCACCCGGTACCACGGGTGGCAACGACAGCCTCAATCCATCACCGTTCAAGAGGTGTTGGAGGACACATTGGCCCGCCTCTTTGGCGGGCCTTGTCCTGTCATGGGGTGTGGTCGAACCGACGCCGGGGTGCACGCCAAGTACTTCGTGGCCCATGCCCAATTGCCAGACGAGGCGCTAGGCGGACGTGTGTCGTCGTGGGAGGAGGCCGTCATGAAACTCAACGGCATGTTGCCGCCAGATGTTGGAATCGTGGCCATCCACACCGTGGGGGAAAAGGCCCATGCGCGCTTTGATGCGGTGGAACGCGGGTACACGTACCTGATTCACAACGCCAAGGATCCCTTCCTTGAGGGACGTTCCACCAGGGTATACGGTGACCTTGATCCTGTAGCCATGCAAGAAGCCAGTGCGCATCTGGTGAGGAAAGATGATTTCGCCTCGTTCTGCAAGGCTGGATCGGATCAGGGCACCACCATCTGTGACGTGCGAGAAGCGCGTTGGGAGGTTTTGGGACCGCATCGTTGGGCCTTTCACATCACGGCGGATCGCTTTTTGCGCAACATGGTCAGGGCCACGGTGGGTACGCTTATTGAAGTGGGCAAGGGGAGGCGGCGACCTGAGGAGATCCTTGAGGTTCTTGCCGCCAAGGACCGGGGTGCGGCTGGCAAGAGCGTGCTTGGTTGTGGGCTGTACCTGACGAGGGTGACCTACCCTGAAGAGGTCTTCACGCCTGTGGGCACGCAGTATCTTTGACCCATGTCGCCCATGGACTCCTCTTCCAAGGCAGGAAAGATTTTTGACGTCGATACGGTTCGGGTGATTCTTGCCCAAGTAGGGCCGTATCGCAGGCGCTTCGCGTGGACAGGCGCCATGGTCATTTTGTTGTCGAGTTTGGTGTGGATCCGGCCGGCGCTGATTCGTCAGGCGGTGGATGTGCACATTGCCACGGGTGACCTCGAGGGCTTGCTGCGCGTCTTCTTGATGGTGGTGGGGGTGCTGGTGGTGGAAGCCTTGGTGCAATACCGCGTGACATACCTGGCCAATTGGGTGGCGCAGAGTGTGAGTTTGGACCTGCGCGCCAAGTTGTACCGGCACGTCTCTCGCTTTCGCTTGAAGTACTTCGACCAAACCCCCGTGGGCGCCCTTGTGACCCGTCACGTCAGTGACATCGACGGCGTGGCAGGCGTGTTCAGCAATGGCATCCTCAATGCGGTGGGGGATTTGTTGGCGCTGTTCGTGGTCATTGGCGCCATGCTCTGCATCGATTGGAGCTTGACCCTTGTGGTGCTGTTTCCCATTCCTGTGTTGTTGGTGGCCACACGCATTTTTCAAAAGCACATCAAGGGAGCGTTTGTGGATGTGCGCAACCAGGTGGCCAAAATCAATGAGTTCGTCCAAGAGCACGTGACAGGCATGCACATTGTTCAGGCCTTCAATCGGGAGCGGGTTGAAGCCGAGTCCTTTGCAGACATCAACCGCGCCCACCGGGAAGCGAACATCCGGTCCATTTGGGCATTCAGTGTGTTTTTTCCTGTCGTGGAGATGCTGAGCGCCACAAGTGTGGGGCTTCTGCTATGGCTTGGCATTGGCCATGTCGTCCAAGGCGGGTTGACCTTGGGTGTGGTCTTGCAGTTCATTTTGTACGTGTTCATGTTGTATCGCCCCATTCGGCAACTTGCCGACCGGTTCAATGTGTTGCAAATGGGCATTGTCAATGCCGACCGCGTGTTCAAGTTGCTCGACCGTGACGACAGCATTCCCGAACCCACTTCGCCCCAAGAGCCTTCATGGCAGGGAGAGATTGCGTTCGAGAATGTGTGGTTTGCCTACATCGACAAGGAGGACGGAACCCCGGATTGGGTCTTGCGCGGCGTGTCCTTCGTCGTGAGGCCTGGCGAACGGGTGGCCTTTGTCGGGGCCACAGGAGCCGGCAAGAGTTCCATCGTCAATTTGATCTCCCGCTTTTACGAATTCCAAACGGGCCGAATCACCATCGATGGGGTGGACATCCGAGACATTCCAGTGGATGTGTTGCGCAGCCGCATTGGCGTGGTGCTGCAAGACGTGTTTTTGTTCAGCGGATCGTTGCGCGAAAATGTGAGGTTGCACGATCAAGACATCACCGACGACCAGATTTGGGAAGCCATCCGTGTGGTTGGAGCCGAACGTTTTGTGGAGCGCTTGCCCGAAGGGTTGGACCACGACGTCCGGGAACGGGGAGCGACGCTCAGTGTGGGGCAGCGCCAATTGATTGCCTTTGTGAGGGCTTATTTGAGCAACCCGCACATCCTCATCCTCGATGAGGCGACGTCCAGCATCGACAGCGAGAGCGAGCAGTGGATTCAACGGGCCACAGAGGCACTGACTTCAGGACGAACGTCGCTTTTGGTCGCCCACCGGTTGAACACCGTACGAGACGCCGATCGCATTGTCGTGCTTCATCAGGGGGAGCTTGTGGAGCAAGGCACCCACGAAGAACTGGTCGCGTTGGGCAACGTGTACCATAGACTCTTCGAAATGCAGTTTCAAGCGCTGGAAGGAGAAGGGTGAGGCGAGTCCCTTTCTCTATGACAGGTTTAGAGAAGCCAAAAGGCTTTCTTGCCGGCTTGCTTGGATTTACGGATGGCTTTCGTCAGCAGTTTTCCGGTTTGCTTGCGGCATTGAGCCAAGCGGTTCCAATTGGCCATGTTGAGGTCGCCCTTGTGGTAGTTTGATTGGACACGTTCGACATTTCCCACGAAAGCCGTAATCGCCTTTCGTGTAGAATTGGTAAGCCCCCACTTGTACATCTGTCGACTGCAAATGATGGTGCGCAGCAAGCCCGTGTCAAATCGCACGTAGCCTTGAATCCACAGGTCAAACGCTTCGGGTGATTTCTTGGATGCATGACGGAGTTTGCCATCCATTTGATTCCTCAGTTGCGAAAGCTCATGGTAGGCCACGTAAGCCATCACCTTCCGATCGATGGCGTGGTGATTCTCTTGACGAATGGCTTCGATCACCTCCTTGAGATCAATCGAAAATCCGCCTGTGGGGTCAAAATGAACGCTCATGGTAGGAGGGTTCCGTCCCTACTATGAGGAAAAAGTTGGAAGGGTTACGTCCAGGTCGTGGATTTTTTGAATCCGGTGGCGGTGAGCCACGCCACACGGGCACCTTCTTGGTTTTTGACTTCCACGTCGACATGCACGATGCGACCCCCTTCTGCACGCAAGATGGCCTCAGTTTGAAGCTTGTCGCCCAGCATGACCGGGGCCAAATGTTGGATGGTGCTGGTGACGCTCACGGCATGCCGCCCTAGGGCGTTCACCGCAAAGGCGAGGGTGCTGTCTGCCAAGGCATACGTGATGGCGCCATGGGCGATTCCAAATCCGTTGACCATGTCTTCTCGAACCTCGAGGCTGCATCGGCACACCCCTGGGGCACTCTCCAGAACTTCAATGCCCAGCCATTGACTCATGGTGTCTGCGGCCATCATGCGTTGGACAATGGGGTGCACGTTTGACTCACTCATGCAAGAAAGATAGGGGTCAGATGCACTTGAAATGCTCGAAGGGTTCGAGGCACGCATTGCATTTGAAGAGGGCTTTGCATGCTGTGCTTCCAAAGGCAGACACCATCGAGGTGTCCTTGGATTTGCAAAAGGGGCAAGGGATGACTTTGCCTTGGCCTGTGAGGAAGGCGCGGTCTGCGCTTTGGCCTTCAGGCGGGGCAATGCCGTGCTCTCGCATCTTCTCGTATGCGGAGGGCAAAATCCAATCGGTCGTCCATGCTGGGCTCAACACCACCTCCACTTGGGCTTCAGGCTCCACGGATCTGACAGCGTTTTCGACGTCTTCAGAAATGACATCAGTGGCAGGGCAGCCCGAGTAGGTGGGGGTGAGGGACACCACGATTTGGTTGTCGCGCATCGTGACTCCGCGAACCATGCCCATTTCTTCTACAGTGAGGTAGGGCAGCTCCGGGTCGTGGACCGTTCGGACCATGGTCCACACGCGTTCAATGCGTTGCGCGACGGTCACCATGTCGCGTCGGGATAGGTGCGTGGCAAAACTTGCATCTCAGCCAGCATGTAACTCAGGTGTTCGCTGTGGATGCCTTGCTTTCCCCCGCGCTGCATCCATCCATCCTCGGGACAGGTCAAGGTTGCTTGCGCCAAACAGGCCTCTACACGCGCATTCCACGCCTTCCGCATCACGGCGAGGTTGGGAAGGAGCCCTGCTTCCGCACCGGCTGCATCCACTTCGTCTGCATTGAAGAACTCCCCCGTGTAGCTCCACAAGTGGTCGATGCTTGCCTGGACCTTCTCATGACTTTCCGTTGTCCCGTCTCCGAGTCGAACGATCCATTGTGCAGCGTGCTCCCAGTGGTACTGCAGTTCTTTTACGGCTTTGGCGGCAATGCCCGCAACCTCGGCGTCGACCAATTGACGCGAGAGAAAGGCGCAGCGCTCCAGCGCAAACGCGCTGAAGAAGAACTGACGCACGATGGTATCACCGAAATGGCCGTTGGGCTGTTCGAGGAGGAGGTGATTTTGGAACTCCTTGTCGGTGCGGAAAAAAGCCAGTTGATCTTCGTCGCGCCCTTGGTCCTCGCGCGCGGCTGCGAGCGTGTAGAAATTCCGTGCCTGTCCAATCAAGTCAAGCGCGGTGTTGGACAACGCGATGTCTTCTTCCAAGACGGGACCGTGTCCACACCAAGCGGACAAACGCTGGCCCAACACAAGGGCGTCATCTCCGAGTCGGAGGATGATTTGGAGATGTTGTCCTTCCGTCATGCTCACATGTTGTTGACCTCGTCGGGCAACTTGTAGAAAGTGGGGTGACGGTACACCTTGTCGTTTGCAGGGTCAAACATGACCTCTTTGTCGTCGGGGCTGGACGCGGCAATGGCATCTGCAGGCACCACCCAAATGCTCACGCCTTCTTGCCTGCGCGTGTAGACGTCGCGGGCGTTTTGGATGGCCATTTCGGCGTCGGCGGCATGCAGGGAACCCGCGTGCTTGTGCCCCAAACCTTGCCGGCTCCGGATAAAAACCTCCCAAAGGGGCCATTCATGTTGCGTCGAGCTCATGCGGCGTGGGTTGTGGCGTTGGTCTTTTTCGCCTGTTGCTTTTGCGCATAGGCATTGGCAGCTTCACGCACCCAGGCGCCGTCTTCGTGGGCCTTCACGCGGGCCGCGAGACGCTCCTTGTTGCATGGGCCATTCCCCTTGATGACGTTGTAGAATTCTTCCCACTGGATCTCTCCAAAATCGTAGTGTCCACGCTCCTCATTCCACCTCAAATCGGAATCGGGAATGGTGAGGCCGAGCAGCTCAGCTTGGGGCACCGTCATGTCCACAAAGCGCTGACGCAGTTCGTCGTTCGAGAATCGCTTGATGTTCCACTTCATGCTTTGGGCAGAATGGGGGGAGTCCGAATCGTTGGGCCCAAACATCATCAACGAGGGCCACCACCACCGATTCAGCGCGTCTTGCGCCATGGCCTTTTGTTCAGGCGTGCCTTGCGCGAGGTTGAGCATCACTTGGAAGCCTTGGCGTTGGTGGAAGCTCTCTTCCTTGCAAACACGCACCATGGCCCGTGCATAGGGGCCGTAGCTGCACTTGCACAGAGGGACTTGGTTCATGATGGCTGCGCCGTCCACCAACCAGCCCACGGCGCCCATGTCGGCCCACGTCAGGGTGGGATAGTTGAAAATCGAGCTGTACTTGGCTTTGCCGGTATGCAGGTCATCCAACATTTGTTCGCGGGTCACGCCCAAGGTCTCAGCCGCGGAGTAGAGGTACAATCCGTGCCCAGCTTCGTCCTGCACCTTCGCAAGGAGAATGGCTTTCCGCTTCAGGGATGGTGCACGAGAAATCCAGTTGCCCTCGGGGAGCATGCCCACGATTTCGCTGTGTGCATGTTGGCTGATTTGCCGAATCAACGTCTTGCGATAGGCGTCGGGCATCCAGTCTTTGGGCTCAATTTTCTTCTCCTCCGCCACGTAGGCGTCAAAGCGTGCTTCCAGGTTCATTTCTACAGGACTCATGCGCGCGATTTTCCTCAAAATTAGGAAGACTGCCGCCGGTTGTACTTGGTGACAATCACAATGTGCCCAAACCCAGGTGTGGACTACTTTCGCACCCATGGCAACTTTCCACTCTCTTCGCGTCGCCGAAGTCGCCCGAGAAACCTCCGATTCCGTTGTTGTTTCCTTCGAAGTGCCCTCGGAATTGACCGAGGCGTTCTCGTTCGAAGCAGGCCAATACTTGACCCTGCGAACGACCATCGATGGGGAAGAAGTGCGACGCAGCTATTCGTTGTGCTCTGCACCTCGCGACGGCAAGTGGCAAGTCGGCATCAAAAAGGTGCCGGGCGGCAAGTTTTCGACGTTCGCCAACGACGTGCTCGACGCAGGAATTGAGATGGATGTCATGGATCCACAGGGCCGTTTCTTGCTCAAAGAAGGCGCGGGTTTGCATCATCTTGGCATGGCTGCGGGTTCGGGCATCACGCCCATCCTGAGCCAAATCAAGCAAGTCCTTTCCGAAGACCCCTCCGCGACTTACACGCTTTTCTACAGCAACAAGACTGCGGCAAGCACGATGTTCCGTGAGGAGCTTCAGGACTTGAAGGATCGTTTCCTCGATCGCCTTCGCGTGTTCTACTTGCTGACCCGTGAGCCCGTGGATGCAGATCTGTTGTCGGGACGCTTAGACCAAGCGCGTTGCAAAGGGTTGCTTGAAACGTTCTGCCAAGGCAGGTCACTTGACGCTGCGTACCTCTGTGGCCCGGAGCCCATGATTGTGAGCTGCAAGGATGCGTTGATTGAGGCGGGCATGGCCGAGGGAGACGTGAAATTTGAACTGTTCACCTCAGCGGGAGCCGCAAAGCCCAAGGCCAAAGTCGTGGAGACCTCCAATGCCAACACAGTGCCCATGCAGGTGGTGTTGGATGGGGTGACCACTTCTGTTGAGTTGGACAAGGACAAAAACATGCTCGACGCCGCTCTCGATGCTGGATTGGATGCGCCGTACAGTTGCCTCGGTGGCGTGTGTTGCACGTGCCGCGCCAAGTTGGTGGAAGGCAAGGCTTCGATGAACGTCAACTACGCGCTCGAGCCAGGAGAAGTGGAGCGAGGATATGTGTTGGCATGCCAAGCCCACGTGGAAGGCGAGGGGGCGGTGGTGCTGGACTTTGATCAGCAGTGATGCGTTGAAGATCTGTCGCTGACTTCGGAAGCACCATGCCAGGCGAAGGGTCAGGCGCGCTCAGAGAGTTCCAACCAACGCATTTCTGCGAGGTCAATCTGTTCTGACAGGTGGCCCAATTCCTCGCCAAGCGATTGCATCTTCTGGTGGTCTGATTCTGCCAACAGGGCAGTCTGCAATTCGTTTCGCCGAGATTCGAGTTGGGGCAGGTCCTTTTCGAGTGTTTCGAATTCGAGGCGCTCCTTGTAGCTCAGGCGTGCGGAGTAGTCCCCCTTGATTTCCACGGCTTCAGGAGCAGGGGTGTCGCGTTTGGAGACCGCTTGTGCCGCGTGTACACGCTTGGCTTCTTCACTCCGCATGGCCCGGTACTGCGAATAGTTGCCGGGGTAGTCGCGCACCGAGGTTTGGCCATCCTCCCCAAGCACCCAAACGTGGTCAACCAACTTGTCCATGAAATAGCGGTCGTGTGACACGACGACGAGACAGCCTGAAAAGTCCATCAAAAACTCTTCAAGAACGGAGAGGGTGAAGATGTCGAGGTCGTTCGTGGGCTCGTCAAGAACCAAGAAGTTGGGGTTTCGCATCAAAATGCGAAGCAGGTGCAGGCGCTTGCGCTCGCCACCACTCAGCAAGCGGATGAATTGGTGGTGCATGGCATGTGGGAACAGAAAGCGTTCCAGCAATTGGGAGGCCGTGAGTTTGCCGCCACCTTTCAAAGGAATCCAGTCGGCAATGTCTCGGACGGCATCAATGACCTTCCAATCTTCGTTGAAATGGCCGCCTTCCTGCGCGTAATGCCCAAACACCACCGTCTCGCCCACCACGACCTTTCCCGCATCGGGGTCGGCGATTCCCAAAATCAATTGCAGGAGGGAGGACTTGCCCGTGCCGTTTTGGCCCACCAGTCCGATGCGTTCACCGCGTTTGAAATGGTGGGTTAAGCCTTGGAAAAGGATGCGTTCATCGAAGGCCCGCTTCACTTTGTGGATTTCCACAATCTTGCTGCCCAACCGTTCGGGAATGACGGTGATGTGCATGGGGTCCTCTTGAATTCGCTTGGCGGCCTCGGCCTTGATGTCCTTGAACCGATCGAGGCGACTCTTGCTTTTGGTGGTCCTTGCAGAGGGAGTGGCGCGCACCCATTCGAGTTCGCGCTTCATGTGGCTTTGGGCGCGCTCTTGCACGGCCTGTGCATTGGCCCTGCGTTCCGAGCGCTTCTCCAAGAAGTAACTGAAGTTCCCTTGGTAACTGTGAAGAATCGTTCCGTCGAGTTCGAGGATGCGGTCGCATACGTTTTCAAGGAAGTAGCGGTCGTGGGTCACCATGAGCAGGGTGGTTCCCATCGAGGCCAGCCGTGCTTCGAGCCACGCAATCATGTCCAGGTCGAGGTGGTTGGTGGGCTCGTCCAAGACCAAAAAATCTGGCGCCTCAAGCAGCACTTGCGCCAAGGCCACACGTCGCTTTTCACCACCACTCAAGCTGCCAATGCGGCGTTCGAGGTTGTGAAGGTTGAGCTTGCCGAGAATTTCTCGGGCCCGAGATTCGAAGTTCCAGCCCTCATGGGCGTCCATCGCATCGTAAGCCCTCTGGAGTTCATCGCCTTCGAGTCCCTGGCTCAAGGCGGACTCGTAATCGCGCATGGCCAAGACTGCAGGGCTGTCTCCGATGTAGAGGGTGTCGAGGATGGAAGCTTCAGGATTCAGATCCAATTCTTGACGAAGGTGACCATGTCGCACGCCGGACGAGAACACGACGCGACCGCTGTCGGCTGGCTCTTGTCCGCAAATGGCCCGGAGCAGGGTGGACTTTCCTGAGCCATTTCTTGCCACAAGGGCCACGCGCTCGCCCTCTTGAACCCCAAACGTGAGGTCGGCAAAGAGTTGTCGCTCGCCGTAGGATTTGGAGAGCCCTTCCACGGACAACATGTTCCTTCTCTCAGCCATGAATCAAAGGTAGGGTGGGGTTCTTCGGCAAAACATGTCTAGAATACATGGTTTAATGCGCGACAATATTCGAATGTCAAATATCTGTAAATGAGTTTTTTAGAACCTGTTTCAACAAGAGTATGTTAAGTCAAAACTTCAAAAGGTGTTATGGAGACACAAAGTCGGGCGTTGATTTGCACCGAACCTAAAATCTATTTCAGATGAAAAAGTTTGTTCTCTCTCTCTTCGCAGTTGCGACTGCGACTTTCTCTTTTGCTCAGGATGCGAGCCAACCTCAGGGGTCATGGTACCTCGGAACAGGTGATGCGACGACCCTCCTGAACGTTTTCTCTTCAGGTGTGGCCATGGCCCCCACAGTGGGCTATGCAGTGGCTGACGACATCGTCATCCAAGCCTCGGCCAATGGTCCAACTGACGACATGGGGCTCAACCTCGGTGCTGCCTATTTCATGGGCGACTACTGGGTTGGTTTTCAAGCTTCTGACTTGACAGGCGATCTTGACGCTGGCCTTGCGGCGGGTCGTTACATCGACTTCAAGGATTGCTTGTTCTTGACGCCCAATGTGCAGTACTCATTCGGTCTCCCTGACGGATCCTCTGACAATCTGTCGATTGGCATTGGCTTCGGGGCACGCTTCTAACCGACAACGAATTCGATTACCAGAAAGGGGGCTTCGGCCCCCTTTTTTTGTGCCGTAATTTTGGAAAGATGGAATGGAAGTCCAAGCCTTGGGAGGCGTTGACGCGAGACGAGTGGCATGGCATGGTGCGTCTTCGCATCGATGTGTTTGTGGTGGAGCAGGATTGTCCGTATCCTGATTTGGACGGCAAGGATTTGCGCGCTTGGCACGTGTGGGGCGAAGAGGAGTCTGTGACCAAGGGTGCGGCCGCAGTGGCCTGCGCTCGGATTTTGGCCCCTGGGGTGAGTTACGCCGAGCTCAGCATTGGTCGGGTCGCCACGAGAAGGGACCAGCGAGGAAAGGGGATTGGCAAAGAGCTCATGCGACGCTGCATCGAGGTGGCCGAGCAAACTTGGCCGGGAGGAGACATTCGCATCTCCGCCCAATGCTACCTGGAGGAATGGTATAGGGATTTGGGCTTTGTCGCTGTGGGGTCACCTTACCTCGAAGACGACATTCCTCACATCCAGATGATCAAGTCAAGCGTTGCTTGACACCTTTTCGCTCGAGGCATTGGGGGTTTTATCGACTTCGTGCTTGACAGAGGCTTCCAGAAACGACACGAACAAGGGGTGGGGATTCAACACCGTGGACGCATATTCTGGGTGGAATTGAGAGGCCACGAAGTAGGGATGGCTTGGGATTTCCACAATCTCAACGAGCTTGGTGTCTGGGTTGACCCCGGTGGCCGTCATGCCAGCCGCTTCGTAGCGGTCGAGGTAGGCATTGTTGAACTCGTAACGGTGACGGTGGCGCTCTGAAATCTCGGTGGCATCACCGTAGGCCAAACGCGCCATTGAAGCCTCTTGCAGTGCGCAGGGGTATTCGCCCAAGCGCATCGTGCCGCCCATGTTGGTGATGCTCTTTTGTTCTCCCATCAAATCGATGACGGGTTCAGGTGTGTACTCTTTGATTTCCGTGGAGTGAGCTTCGGTCAAGCCAAGGACATTTCGGGCGAATTCGACCACCGCGCATTGCATGCCCAAGCAGATGCCAAAGAAGGGGATGCCTTCCTCGCGGGCATGGCGAATGGCGGTCAGCTTGCCATCGATGCCACGAGATCCAAAGCCGGGTGCCACCAAAATGCCATGCAGTCCGGCGAAGCGCTCTGCCACATTTTCCGAGGTGACCTGTTCACTGTGAATCCAATCCACTTCCACCTTGGTTTCAAGGAGTGCGCCTGCATGGTCCAAGGCCTCGGAGATGCTTTTGTAGCTGTCTTTCAGCTCAACGTACTTGCCGACCAAGCCAATGCGCACGTGGCGCTTGGGATTTTTGTAACGCTGCAAGAAGTCTTCCCACTCGTGAAGGTTGGCTTCGGTGACGCCACCATCCATGCCGAGTTTCCCCAACACCACTTCGTCAAACCGTTCCTCTTGCATCAGGAGTGGTACGTCGTAGATGGTGTCGGCATCGATGCTCTCGATGACGGCGTTGAGGGCCACGTTGCAGAAACGGGCAAGTTTGGTGCGGACAGAGGCGGGAAGGGGGTGTTCTGTGCGGCAGACGAGCACATCGGGCTGCACCCCAAACTCAAGCAGCTGTTTGACAGAGTGCTGGGTGGGTTTGGTTTTCAGTTCACCTGCGGCACTCAGGTACGGCACCAAGGTGAGGTGCACGACGAGGGTGTCTTCTGGGGACTCCCACTTCATCTGGCGCACCGCCTCGATGTAGGGAAGTGACTCGATGTCGCCCACCGTTCCGCCAATCTCTGTGATGACAAAGTCGTAGTCGTGCTTGGACCCCAAAATTTGGACGCATCGTTTGATTTCGTCGGTGATGTGGGGGATGATTTGGACCGTCTTACCAAGGTATTCGCCGCGACGCTCCTTGTCGATCACACTTTGGTAGATGCGGCCGGTGGTGATGTTGTTGGCCTGGGTGGTTTGGACATTCAGGAAGCGTTCGTAGTGTCCGAGGTCCAAGTCTGTTTCCGCTCCGTCCACGGTCACGTAGCACTCTCCATGTTCGTAGGGGTTCAGGGTCCCGGGATCCACATTGATGTACGGATCGAGCTTTTGAATGGTCACTTTGTAGCCTCTCGCCTGGAGGAGTTTTGCCAGAGAGGCACTGACGATGCCTTTGCCCAAACTGCTGCTCACTCCGCCCGTGACAAAGATGTAGCGGCTGTTGCGCCCGCTTGCAAGGGCGTCTGGGGAGGTAGAAGAGTTTGGAAGAGGCATGTCCCGTAGTTACGGGATTCAAAGGTAGACCATGAAGCCACTTGCACGTCACGACGACCTGCGCCAAATCGCATCGAGTTGTTCACTGCGCATTCACAATGCTGTCACCCGTCGGCCTGTTCTCGTGCCGACATGCTTTGGGTCAAGGCTTGAATCCATGGAAACTCTTGGAAGAATTCGGTGGCGACAATGCGGAACAAGGTGTAAGTGGGGATGGCCAAAACCATGCCTGCGGGACCGGCCAAGCTGCCTGCCACAGAAATGACCACGAAAATCTCCAAGGGATGGGCAAACACGCGTTTGGCAAAAATGACCGGCTGCGTGAACACGTTGTCCACGGCTTGGGCTGCGAGATATGCGCCCATGGCCCAGGCAAAATCATGCCAATCCACGCCGCTTGAAATCATCACAATGGCGCCCACCCCCGCGCCGAGCAGAGGGCCGAGGTAGGGGATGAGGTTGCACAAGCCCGCCAGCAATCCAAGCAGCCAGCCATGGGGAATGCCGAGGAAAGTGAGCCCAAGCCCAATCACCAGCGTCACAATCAGCACTTGGATCACGAGTCCGCCGAAGTACCGAGTCAGCATGTGCCCAGACCGCTCCAGGATGCGTGCCATGGCTTCTCGCTTGGACTCAGGGGTCAAGGTCAGCATGAGGTCCCGGAAAAGCGTCGGTTCGCGCATGAGGAAGAACGCCATGAACAACACGGAAAATCCGGTGACAAATACGTTTCCTATCGAGGACAAGAGTCCTGAGAAAAGGGCGCTCGCGTTGTGGAGCTGGACCAAATCCATGGCTTGTTCGGCGAGGTAAGCGCTGTTTTGCATGCCAGCGCCGCTCAGGTCGATCCCGGCAGTCCAAGCATCGACAATGGCCAACGCCTCGTTCCAGCGTTGGGTCAGTTGCGCAGTGTCGAGTTGGCCCAGCGCTTGAACTTGCTCTTGCACGAGGGGAGCGAACAACATGAGCATTCCTGTGCTGAAA
>PKDW01000137.1 GCA_002863145.1 Flavobacteriales bacterium | reverse complement strand
CCCAAAACAGAACCAAAATCAGCGCCAGTGCCAATCGATGTGGCTGGTGCTGACGCCCCAATTGCCGAAGCACCGGTTGCTGAAGCGCCTGCTGCCGAAGATGCACCTGAACCCACCCCTACGGAGCCCCGTGAGCTGGCCAAGCCCACCGGTGAATTCGATTGGGATGCGTTTGAGAGCGAGCAGGACGAGTACACCTCAGAAGAGCGCAAGCGCCTCGAGGATTTGTACGAGTCGAGCTTGACCCTCATCAAGGAGAAAGAGGTGATTGAGGGCACAGTCATTTCCATCGGGAAGAAGGAAGTGGTTGTCAACATTGGTTACAAATCAGAGGGCGTCATTGGCGCATCTGAATTCCGATACAACCCCGAGCTCAAGGCTGGGGACAAGGTTCCAGTATTCATTGAAAAGCAGGAAGACGCCAATGGCCAGCTCGTGGTCAGCCACAAGACTGCGCGCATCTATCACGCTTGGGACAAGGTGAACCAAGCCAAGGACGAAGACATGATCATCCAGGGCACGGTGAAGTGCCGCACCAAGGGTGGCTTGATTGTCGACGTGTTTGGCCTCGAGGCGTTCTTGCCAGGGTCGCAAGTGGACGTGAAGCCCATCCGTGACTTCGACGAATACGTTGGAAAGCAGATGGAATTCAAGGTTGTCAAAATCAACCAAGAGTTTAAGAACGTGGTCGTGTCGCACAAGGCTCTTATCGAAGCCGAGCTCGAGGAGCAGAAGCGCCTCATCATCCAGGGCCTCGAAGTGGGTCAGGTGCTCGAGGGTACGGTCAAGAACATCACCTCTTACGGGGTGTTCGTGGACTTGGGCGGCGTCGACGGCTTGGTGCACATCACCGACATGAGCTACGGCCGTGTGGGCCATCCGGAAGAGATGGTGGAAGTGGACCAGAAAATCAATGTGGTGATTTTGAACTTCGACGACGAGAAGAAGCGCATCGCCTTGGGGATGAAGCAGCTCACGCCGCACCCATGGGACGCACTCTCCGAGGACTTGGTCGAAGGCACCAAGATCAAGGGTCGCGTGGTGGTCATGGCCGATTACGGAGCCTTTGTGGAAATCGCGCCAGGTGTGGAGGGTCTCCTCCACGTCAGCGAAATCTCTTGGTCTCAGCACTTGCGCAGCGCGCAGGACTTCCTGAAGGTCAACGACGAAATCGAATGCATGATTTTGGGCATCGACCGCGAAGGGCGCAAGATGTCCCTCGGCCTCAAGCAACTCACGCAAGACCCATGGGCCGACATCGAAGTCCGTTACCCTGTGGAGTCCAAGCAGAAAGGCACGGTGCGCAACTTCACCAACTTCGGCCTCTTCGTCGAGTTGGAAGAAGGCATCGACGGTTTGGTCCACATCTCTGACCTCAGCTGGTCCAAGAAGATCAAGCACCCCTCTGAGTTCTGCAACGTGGGGGACGAAATCGAAGTCGTCGTGCTCGAACTCGACAAGGAGAACCGCCGCATGAGCCTCGGACACAAGCAGTTGGAAGAAAACCCATGGGAAGTCTTCGAAAGCGTGTTCGCCGTGGGCAGCAAGCACCAAGCCACTGTGGTCAAGGTGGAGGGCGGTCACGCGACCATCGCGCTTCCCTACGGTTTGGAAGGCACATGTCACTCCAAGCACTTGGTGAAGCAAGACGGCACCACGCTCGGCGTGGACAGCCAAGACGAGTTTGTGGTGTTGGAGTTCAACCGCAATGCGAAGCGCATCACGGTGAGCCACTTGCGCACCTACGAAGAAGGACCTGCCAAGTCTGACGCACCCAAGAAGCCTCGCACTTCAGGTGGCGGTGGTGGTGGCGGATCCACGCGCATGATGGACGAGGTCAATGCCAGCGTCGAAAAGAGCACCTTTGGTGACTTGGATGTTTTGACGGCACTCAAGGAGCAAATGGAGGGCAGTCCTGAAGAGGAAACCAAAGAAGCCAAGAAGGCTGCGCCCAAGAAGAAGGCTGCGCCCAAGAAGAAGGCTGCACCCAAAAAGAAGGCTGCTGCGAAGAAGGAGGAAGCTTCTGAAGAAGAAGCACCCAAGGTTGACGACGCTCCTGCTGCGGAGGAAGCACCCAAGGCTGAAGACGCGGCTGCTGCGGAAGAAGCAACCAAGGCTGAAGACGCTCCTGCTGCGGAAGAAGCACCTGCAGAGGATGACAAGAAGGACGACAACGCTTGATTTCGAAAAGCGAACTGAAAGGAAAGGAGGCCGGTTGGCCTCCTTTTTTTTGCCCGTATCTTTGCGTTGAAACATGCAGGACCAGGTTCTGATTCCACCCGCGCAATTTGCGCTTATCCTCGACCGGCTCGCTCACCAGCTGATCGAGCACCACGATTTTTCCCAAACCGACTTGGTCGGCCTTCAGCCCAGAGGCTCTAGGCTCGCTGAACGCTTGAAGGCGCACTTGGAAGAATTGTTGCCTGGCACGGACATCCATTGCGGCAAGCTCGATGTGACGTTTTTCAGAGACGATTTCCGGACGCATGAGAAGCCGTTGTCCCCCAATGTCAATGACATGGGCTTCACGGTCGAGGCCAGGCACGTTGTGCTTGTGGACGATGTCTTGTTCACAGGCCGAACCATCCGCGCAGGCCTGGATGCCTTGCTTGCGCATGGCCGTCCTCAGTCTGTGGCGCTTGCCGTGCTCATTGACCGCCGCTTTTCGAGGGAACTGCCCATTGAGCCCAATTACATTGGGAAGCACGTGGACAGCATCGGCGCCCAACACGTCAAAGTTGAATGGAGTGAGGAACACGATGCGGACCGTGTGATTCTGCTTAATGCGAAGCCATCATGAGTGAGAACCACACCTTGTCCACGCGCAGCCTCCTTGGCATCAGAGGGCTCACTCGGGCAGACATTGATTTGATCCACGCCACGGCCAAAGAATTCAAGGATGTTCTGAATCGTCCAATCAAAAAAGTGCCGTCGCTCCGGGATTTTACCGTGGCCAATCTCTTTTTTGAGAATTCCACGCGGACGAGGTTGTCCTTTGAGCTCGCGGAAAAGCGCCTGTCAGCAGATGTGGTCAACTTCTCTGCCGCAGGTTCTTCGGTGAAAAAAGGGGAGACCCTCGTCGACACCGTCAACAACATCTTGGCCATGAAGGTGGACATGGTGGTCATGCGTCACCCGCATCCCGGTGCCCATCAATTTTTGGCTTCGAAAATCGATGTGCCCATTGTCAATGCTGGCGATGGAACGCATGAACACCCCACCCAAGCCCTGTTGGACACGTTCAGCCTGCGTCAGAGCTTGGGCGACGACTTGACGGGAAAAAACATCGCCATCGTGGGAGACATCCAACATTCGCGTGTGGCCTTGTCCAACATTCTGGCGTTGCAAACCCTTGGGGCGAATGTCCGCGTGTGTGGACCCCACACATTGATTCCTCGTCACCTTCGTCAGTTAGGCGTGGAGGTGTGTCACGATTTGGACGAGACCATTCGCTGGGCAGACGCGCTCAACATGCTGCGCATTCAATTGGAACGTCAAGGGCCTGCAGACGCGGTGCGTTTCTTTCCCTCTTTGCGTGAATACACCATGAACTTCGGGTTGACGCTGGAACGGTTGGCCCAAGCGGACAAGCCACTGACCATCATGCACCCTGGACCCATCAACCGTGGAGTGGAGATCAGCAGTGAGGTGGCAGACAGCGAGCACGCCATCATTTTGGAGCAGGTGGAAAACGGCGTGGCTGTGCGTATGGCGGTGCTTTATTTGCTTGCGCAGGGCAGAGGGTGAGACCGCACGCCCGTCCGACCTATATTTGACCGAACGATTCCTCATGAAGTTTACCATTGAACACCGCGACCGCGTCGCCATTGTGACAAGCACTGTCGAAAAGCTCGACGCTTTGCACGCCCCAGATTTGAAAGCTGAATTGGTGCAGTTGGCCAAATCAGGTCACCTCAACATCGTGTTGGACCTCACCGAGTCTCGCTACTGCGACTCCAGCGGGTTGAGCGCGGTGCTGGTCGGCAACCGTTTATGCCGTGACGAGCAAGGCACGTTTGTGCTCTGCGGATTGCAGCCTACGGTGGAGAAGCTCGTGCAAATCTCCCAGCTCGACCGTGTATTGAACATCACCCCCACGGTCAACGAGGCTGTGGACTTCGTATACATGGAGGCCACCGAAAAGGAGCTCGGCGCTTCGGATGGGGCAACCAACGGATAACCAAAAACAAATCTCATGAACAAGTACGCTCAGACTCTCCTGACGTGCCTTGGCATGCTCGCCATGGCCGCAGGTTTTTCACAATGTGACATCGATTACGATTTCGGCGACACTGAATTTGGCGTGTCTCCCGACCCCATTGTCGGCGAGTCCTTCCTGGATGGCATGTTGGACGAACCTTATTACGATGTGCTTCACATTTTGATTCCCGCCACGGCGGCAGGCATCGACTCCACTTATCCTCCCACACTTCCCGTGGACAGCGTCATTGTGTTGCAGGATGCGATTGACGGCAATGGGGTGTATTCCGGCGTCGTCTTTCGCGATGTAAACACCGATGAGGTGTTCCATGGCAGCGACATTGGGTTGGAGATTGTGCTGAACAACAACGGCGATTCTCCCAACGAAAACACGTTCTTGGGAGGCATGCAATACTGTGCAGCCATTCAAGGCACACCGGACCGTGCTGGTTTGTACAGCATGTCAATCGACATTCAGGCCTGGGCCACAATTTTCACACCCTTCAACGCCCCGTTCACATTCGAAAATTTCAGCGTGCGCATCAACTGTCCGTTGATAGACGGGGTGGACGTGGTCAATGCCAACAGCCTCGACGGCACCCAAGGTACGCTGACGGTTTCCTTGGCGGAAGGCGTGGTCGCCACAGAAATTGCGTGGTTCAATGCTTCGGGACTCCAAATCGGAACGGGTGAATCTGTGACGGTTGTGAACCCTGGCACGTTCAGCGTGATGGTGACGACCGAGGATTGCCAGAGTGAGTTTGGCGGCTGGGTGGTCATTGACCAAGGCCTGGATTGTACGATGACAGCGACCGTGGATGTGACCAACGCCGACGAAGGTGAAGCCAATGGCGCTTTGGCGTTGGACGTCGAAAATGCGGAAGGTCCATGGACGGCCACGTGGTACGATGGAGGCGGATTCATCCTGGGCACAGGAGAGACACTCGAGGGGTTGGATGCCGGGGACTTCAGTGTTTTGGTGGTGGACAGCATCGGTTGTTCAGTGGAGGTCCAAGACATTCAAGTGATCACAGGATTGGAGGACATTCAAGGCGCGTGGAATGCATACCCAAATCCTGCCCATGACGTACTGGTCATTCAAGGATTGCCTTGGGGCAGCGCTTGGGATTTGGTCGGTCTTCACGGACAGGTTGTTGCAGAAGGCCGCGGTCAGCAGCGAGAGGTGGTTCGGACGGGCCACTTTGCCAACGGCATGTATGTGCTGCGTGTCTCCAACAACCAAGGCTTGACCTTCAAGCAGGTACTCATCCAACACTAAGCGCACAGCGCGCTTCCACGTGATGACGTTTGACGTGGTGTTTCTCGGAACAGGAGCGGCGGTGCCGGTTCCTTCGAGGGGCACCACGTCTCAATTTTTGGACATTCACGGACACACCTATCTGATCGATGCGGGGGAGGGGGTGCAGCTCGCGCTGCGCAACAGCAAGAGGCGATTTCAGAAGCTCAAGGGCATATTCATCAGCCACATGCACGGCGACCATGTGCTCGGGTTGCCTGGTTTGTTGAGCACCATGTCCCTGCTCGGGCGGCAAGAGGCGATTGACATTTGGGGTCCCCAGAAATTGGAGGCGTGGTTGCGTCACACGTGGGGCAGCATTCAGGCGCACATGTCTTTTGAGGTCAATGTGCATGAATGGTCTCCACACGAAGTCCAAACGCTTCATGAGGCGGACCATTATCGGTTGCGCAGCATCCCCGTAAAGCACCGCATCCCGTGCTGTGGATTGCGTGTGGAGGAACATTCCTTGCCTTGGAAATTGAATGGCCAGAAGGCCCAGGATGCCGGGCTTCCTTTTCATGTCCGTCAGGCGCTCAAGCGCGGAGAACCCATCGGCTTCGAGGGACGTGATTTGAAACCGGAGTTGTGGTGCACGCAGCCAAGAAAGGCACGGAGTTATGTGTACTCTTCGGACACGCGGCCATGTGAAAGCTTGCGCATCGCAGCCCAGGGCGCGACGCTCCTTTACCACGATGCAACGTTCAACGAAGCGGATGCCGAGCGGGCCAAGTCGACCCATCACAGCACCACCACAGAGGCGGCGAGGTTGGCTCGCCAAGCCGAGGTGGAAACGCTCATGCTCGGACATTTGAGTTTGAGGTACAAGAACCTAGACGCGTTGCGTGAGGAAGCGCTGCGGGAGCACCCGAATGTGGTGTTGGCAAAGGATGGTCTCCTGTGGAGACTTTGACATTGCATTGACAAGGCAACATCTATCTTTGTCTAGAATCATTCTAAGCAATGTCTCCTCTTACCAAGACGAACCTCGCCATTGGCGACAGCAGTGCCCTGTTCCGGCTGGGCGTGCGAAACATGGTGCGTCAGATCGATGGGGTCGAGGTCATCGGGGAAGCTGCCAACGGGGAGGACTTGACAGGGTTGGTTCAATCCTTTGCGCCTGACGTGGTGGTGGTCGATTTTTTGTCGGAAGGGTTTGACATTGACGTGGTTCGCGCCATCAAAGCGAATCGGCCTTCCACCCGGATTTTGGCCATCACGACGCAACAAAGCGGCCACACCTTGGTGAATGCGTTGAAGGCGGGTGTGGACAGCTACATCAAAAAAGATTGCGACCTGGGTGAGGTGGAGGATGCCATTCGGGAGACGTCGAAAGGCGGCACCTTTTTTTGCGGCCAAATCTTGGACCGCATCCGGCAGGAGTCCATCGATGTCGATGATTTGGAAACGTTGCCGCTTTCCTGCGATCCCATTCACTTGAGTGGACGGGAAACGGAGGTGCTTGAGTTGATTGCCGAGGGGTTGACCAACACCCAAGTCGCGGACAAGCTCTTCCTTAGCACCCACACCATCACCACCCACCGAAAAAACATCATGTCCAAGTTGGGGGTCAACAACACTGCAGCCATGGTGATGTATGCGGTGAAGACTGGGCTAGTCAGTCCTAACAAATTCTTGTTTCAAGCGGATTCGTAAATCGCACGTGCAACACTTGTTGGCTGGTGTGGCATTTGCATGGGGGGGGCAGATGTGCGATTTTTGCACCACCTAAATGAAAAGTTATGCTGATGGAGGACCAAAAGACGTTGGATTTTGACATTTCCCCAGTGGGGATGAGTAGGCTTGAGGGCGTGGACTTCTCCAACTTGGCGTTTGGCAAAGTGTTTTCAGATCACATGTTTGTGATGGACCATGCCGAAGGAGAATGGAAGCGAGGTGAAATTTCTTCTTACGGTCCCATGACCTTCTCCCCGGCCATGATGTCCTTGCACTACGGTCAAGCCATTTTTGAGGGCATGAAGGCCTTCCGCCAAAAGGACGGAGGCGTGGCCATGTTCAGGCCCGGAGAGAACATCAAGCGCTTCAATCTCTCTGCGAAGCGCATGGGCATGCCTGAAGTTCCAGCGGACATTTTCTTCCAAGCTTTGGTGGAGATGCTCAAACTGGATTCAGGTTGGGTGCCCAATGCCCCAGACGGTGCCCTGTACATCCGTCCTTTCATGTTTGCCACTGAATCCCACGTCGGGGTTCGTCCAAGTCGGGAATACAGGTTCTGTATCTTTACCTGTCCTGTAGGAGCTTACTACAACAAGGCTGTGAAGGTTAAGGTGGAGTTGCATTATACCCGTGCCGCCATGGGAGGCACAGGTGCAGCCAAAGCGGCAGGCAACTACGCAGGGTCTTTGTTCCCGACAGAACTTGCGAAGTCTGCAGGGTACGACCAAATTTTGTGGACCGACGCTGCGACGCATACCTCAGTGGAGGAATGCGGCACCATGAACGTGGCCTTTGTGATGGATGGCAAGATGGTGGTGCCTCAAACGAGCGACACCGTGTTGGCGGGCATCACCCGTGCGAGTGCAGTCCAATTGATGAGACATCATGGAGTGGAAGTGGAAGAGCGCAAAGTCACCGTACAAGAGTTGATCGATGCTTCAGCAGCGGGACGCCTCACAGAAGCGTTTGGCCTTGGTACCGCCGCGACCGTATCGCCCATTTGCACGTTGGGTTTGCCCAATGGTGATTGGGATTTGCCTGAGATGTCGGCATGGGAGGTCGCTCCCAAAGTCAAAGCATTGTTGGATGGCGTGCGTTATGGGACAGCCGAAGACACCTTTGGCTGGAACATTCCTGTCTGATTTTTCGTATCTAGAGGACATGAATCGCATTGTCCTCTTCTTCTTCTTGGGTTGCTTCACCTCATCCGTGATCGTGGGTCAATTGGATCGGACCCACGTTCAAGGCGCTGCCAGCCCTTTCGCGTTGAGTTCGGATTACAGAGCCCTGGGTTACAACCCGGCCTTGCTTACCCATGCGGGTTGGGCAGGCGATTTTCAGAAAGTCACGGGTGGATTCGAGGGTGGCTTGTCCTTGAAATCCAATTTGCTTGATCGAAGCGCGATGTGGAATCAAGTGCTCGGTCGCGATGGCGAAGACAGCGGGTCTTGGACGTCGGAAGAATGGTTGAACGCCCTCACCGACGAACAGCTCTCCCTCAACATGTCATTTCTTTCTGCGGCCTTTGCGCGTCGCATAGGGAATTGGGGCATCGCCTACGCCAACCGCAGAGGGGTGTCGGCGAACATCACCTTGAGTTCAGAGACTGCCAAGTTGTTTACTGACGGTGGATTGGATCTGTTTTCGGAAATTGAATTGGTGGAGACAGGGCAGGTGGTGTCGGTGGACGACTATGATTTTGAGCTTGGAGATTTGTGGGAGGGCGTCACGGTCGCAGGAAACGCCACCTTGGCCAATTTGCTCCAAGAGACTTCCCTTTCTTACCAATCCATGCGTACCCATGAAGTGGGCATCTCCAGGGTTTGGGGCAACGCTGTGGAAGGTTGGTCCCTGCACACAGGCGTTGGGGTTCGTGCACTTTTGGGTACGGCATACTTTGACATTCACACCGAAGAGGGAGAAGTGGTGGCCTTTGGAGCACGCTCTGAAGGCTTCAAGATTTCAAATTTGCAAAGTCTGGATTCTCTTCTGGGTGGGGGGGCTTCCGCCGATTGGTTGGGGGTCATCAGCCCTGCGGGGCACGGCTGGGGGCTTGATTTTGGTGGGGTATTGTCGAGGGCAGATGGTGCCTGGATTTCACTTTCCTTGGTCGACATGGGGCGGATGACGTGGGAAGGCGAATCGTACAGCGTCAATGACATCGATTTAAACGTGTCTTCGTTTGGGTCTTCAGACGGTGCTATCGACCCTGAAAATTGGCTTTCGGGCGCCATTGATGTGTTGGATGCCGACACGTGGTTTCAAACGAGCGAATCTGCCACTCGCAGGGTATCCACCCGTCCGTTGGTGTCGGTGGGTGCGGGTTTCCGCCCCGCGGGACCGGTGGTGGTCGCGGCGAACCTGACGGCGCGCAGTCGTGAAGCCCTTGCCAATGGAGGATGGACAGGTGGCGTGTCCGGAGGGATACGCATCACAAATGCGTGGATTGTGGAGTCAGGCATCCAGCGAGGCAGTTCTGATGTGTGGCGTTTCCCGGCATCCATGCGCGTCAGCCTCGAGAACGGGTGGGAAATCGGCTTCAGGACGGGCGACGTGTCTGCCTTGTGGGAAGGATCTCAGCCGGAGCTTTCGCTTCAGACATGCTTCCTGAGGTACCGTGTTGGAGGCATCTGATTGCCAACTTGTCCCAAGATGTTGGACGATGTGAGGGCTGCGGATTTTCTTGCAGCATGAACAAGCTGTTATTTTCAATCCTTCTTGCAACCGGAACCTCTGCCATGGCTCAATCCACGTCCAACCTTTCTTCTTCTGATCTCGCGACCATCACATTGGGTGCGGGTTGTTTTTGGTGTGTCGAAGCGGTTTTTGAAGCCATTCCTGGTGTGCTGTCTGGCGAGTCTGGCTACTCAGGAGGCCACATCAAAAACCCTGGATACAGGGAAGTGTGCACGGGACGAACAGGCCATGCCGAAGTGGTTCAGCTGACCTACGATGTCTCCAAGGTGAGTTTGGCAGACATCTTGGAGGTCTTTTTTGCGACGCACGACCCCACCACACTCAATCGCCAAGGTGCAGACGTTGGAACCCAATACCGCAGTGCGATCTATTGGCACAACTCATCGCAAGTAGGGGTCATTGAACAAGCGGTGGAACTGGCCCAAGCGAAGTGGCCCAATTCCATCGTGACCGAAGTGAAAGCGTTCGAGGCGTTTTATCCCGCGGAGGATTATCACCAAGCGTACTACGAACTCAACAAAGAAGCGCCATACTGCCGTGCGGTGATCGCGCCCAAGATGGCCAAATTTCAAAAGGAATTTGGCACGCGCTTCGAGTTGGATTGACCGTTGGATTCCAGGAGGTTGTTACTCTTCCTCGCTGTCGAGTCGCTCGATTTCCTTGTCGAGAAGCATCACCATTTGGGAGCGCACGAGCTCTGAGATTTTGACGTCGTTTCGGGCTTTGTTTTTTAGAAAACGAAGCATGGCTTTCTTCTTTACCTCAATGGCGACATGCACCCTGTAGGTATTGTCGTCGAGTTGGCGGATGTCCTCACCCAACGTGCGAATGTCTCCAATGGTGGTGTTGGTGACTTCGCGTGCCAGGGTCTCAAACCGCTCAATGGCTTCAGATGCTTGGTTGCCAACCAGTTCTTGCGCATAGTTGTCCGACACCACCTTGAGGTTGGTTTGCACTTGCTGGGCCAGAGATTTTTTCGATTCGAGCTCTGCCTTGCTCTTGGCGATGCTGAGGTTGGCACTTTGTCCCATGCCAACCGCTCGAAAGTGACGGGCATCAGACAGATATTTCTTCCCTGAGAATGGCGTTTTCACTTGGCTTCCTTCCGTATTGGAGCAGGAATTAAGCGGGGCAATGACCAAGATTGCGGCCATGGCGAGGGAGGAGATACGGAGGTTCATCGGATTGAATTTGGAGGGCAATTTCCATCAATAACGCATGAATTGTGCCAAAACCCACGACTTTCTCTTCTGCTGTGGGAAACTTTGGCGCCTTTGCGGCGTCTCTTGCCGTGCAAACGAGACGGGTCGCGAGTATTTTTGGGAATCGTGACTTGGAAGGAACGCATATTTCTTTGGCGCCTGAATCGGATGGGCAGTGGGGAACGCGAGCGCAAAGGCTGCTCCTTGAGTCGCGCCAGCAGTGTAGGCCTGGTTTATCTCGAACGCGATCACGCACATTTTAGAGAAGTCAAGGCTGTGGCCAAACGTCTCAAGGACGAGTTCGGGGTCAAGCGCGTGGGCATGATGAGCTACGTGCATGAGGACACGAAGGACACGCCCACTTGGTTGGTCAAAAAACTGGATTCAGGCTACTTTTGCAAGGGAGACTTGAACTGGTATGGTTGGCCTGTCAAGGAATTTGAGGCCTTCGTGGATACGCCATTCGACATCTTGATTGATTTGGAGCTCGACCCCGTCCTTCCCTTGAAATTCATTGTTCGCGCCAGTGCCGCCGGCATGAAGGTGGGTGTGGAGAACGCGGAATGGAACAAGGATTTGGATTTGCAGCTTGTGCGCGAACCCGCGGAGGATCCAGAGGAACTAGAAGAGGTTGACGTGATCCTGCAGGATCCCATGGACGAGTGGCGTGAACATACCGAACGCACCATTGTCTTCTTGAACAAAATTGACTTGCAATGACCCAAGTTCTGTCTTCACTTCACGGTTTGGGTGTCGCGATGGTGACGCCTTTCAATGAACAAGGAAACGTGGACTTTCCGGCGCTGCAGCGCATGGTGGAACACCAAATCAAAGGAGGCACAGCCTTCCTTGTGGTGTTGGGCACCACAGGAGAGACCCCCACATTGAGTGCAGCAGAGCAACGTCGTGTGGTGGATTTTGTCTTGGAGGTCAATGCCGGGCGACTGCCCGTGGTGGTGGGGGTCACTGGAAACAACACGGCTGAATTGTGTGAACGCATTCATAACTGGGACGTGAGTGGTGTTGCCGCATTTCTTGTGGCCACCCCCGCATACAACAAGCCTGGTCAAGAGGGGTTGAAGGCCCATTACACCTCTGTCGCTGATGCCGCCCAACGCCCGGTCATCTTGTACAACGTTCCCGGCCGCACTTCTTGCAACATGTCGGCAGCGACCACTTTGACGTTGGCCAATCACTCCAACGTGATTGGCATCAAAGAGGCGAGCGGTGATTTGGAACAAATCGGTGACATCCTCGCCGGCCGTCCGCCGCATTTTGCAGTGTGGTCAGGCGACGATGCCCTTGCCATGCCTACGGTTGCGATGGGGGCTGAAGGATTGATTTCTGTCTTGGGCAACGCGTTTCCCAAGCCTTTGACGGCCATGGTGGAACAGGCGTCATTTGGACAAACCCACGAGGCGAGAAGCACCCACGCCGCATTGAAGCCTTTGATGAAGCTCATGTTTGAAGAGGGCAATCCGGCGGGCATCAAAGCTGCGATGAATCATCTCGGCTTGTGCGAAGGTGACGTGCGTTTGCCGTTGACGAAGGCTTCTTCTGCGCTCAAGGACAAACTTTACGCAGCGATTGCCGCATTGGAAGTGTCGGCACATTGATGCCTCGATTGACACCGTGAATTCACGACCATGAATAAGGGCAGCCATGAGCTGCCCTTATTGTGGTTCAATTCTTGGCTTTATGTGCCAAGCAAGGCCTTGGACTTTCGCACAATCGACGCGGCATCCAAGCCGTATTTCTGCATCAATTGCGCTGGCTTGCCGCTTTCCCCAAATTGGTCCTCAACGGCAACAAAATCCATCGTTGTGGGGTGGTTGGCGGCCAGACATTGCGCCACACTGCTGCCGAGACCACCGAGACGTTGGTGCTCTTCGGCCACGAGGACATGTCCCGTTTTTTGGGCCGATGCAAGCAACGTTTTTTCGTCAAGCGGCTTGATGGTATGCACGTTGAGGACTTCTGCGTGAATGCCGTCTTTGGCCAGTTCCACCGCAGCTTGAACCGCCTCCCATACGAGGTGGCCACACGCGGCAATGGTGAGGTCCACGCCTGAAATCACCTTTTGGATTTTGCCCAACTCGAAGGGGGCCTCGGCGTTTATGAACACCGGCACCTTCGGACGTCCAAACCGGAGATACACAGGGCCGTGAAGTTTGGCGATGGCCAACGTGGCCTGGCGGGTTTGTTCGTAGTCGGCAGGAACCACCACCGTCATGTTGGGAAGCATCTTCATCATGCCGATGTCTTCCAGGATTTGGTGGGTCGCACCATCTTCACCCAAGGTCAAACCCGCGTGAGAGGCGCAGATTTTCACGTTCTTCTCGGAGTAGGCAATGCTCTGACGGATTTGATCGTACACGCGTCCCGTGGCGAAGTTGGCGAAGGTTCCGGTGAAAGGAATCTTGCCTCCGATGGTCATTCCCGCGGCCACGCCCATCATGTTGGCCTCCGCAATGCCGACCTGGAAAAAGCGCTCAGGAAACGCGTCCTTGAAGGCGTTCATTTTGAGCGAGCCGGTCAAGTCGGCACACAGTCCGAGGACGTTGTCGTTTTGCTGCCCGGCTTCGAGCAAACCTTGCCCAAATCCCGAGCGCGTGTCCTTAGATTCAGTGGGCGAAAGAGTGATGTGGTGGGTGTCAACCATGGATGTTGAGGTTGGTGGTGTTGCCAGAGGCGATGGTGAATGATTCTCGAATGCTGTATAGGGTGCCGCGCGCATTTCTCGCGCGGAAGATGAGGGTGTAGTCACCCGGTTGCAAAGTGTGTTTGCCGACGAGCTGCCCGGGTTCAAATTGAAACACAGGTTGCAAGGTTTGGGCATCCACCACCACGGCATGGCCAGATGTCGCGGTTTGAACGACCAACGAGCCCGGGGCGGGGATTTCCACTGCGCTTCGCTTGTTCTCCTGGACTTCAACGTCCTGCACAAGGGTGGGAGGGTGCGTGGGGAAGCGCACGTCGTAGGTTCCCGTGCACAGCCGCAATTCCTGTCCTACGGGGCTTGCAAAGAATGAAGCGCAGCTGTCTGACATTCGCCATTCCACGTCAAACGACCCGTAATCCGTTCGGACGCTTCGCGCAAAGCGGGGCGTGAGGTGTCCCTGTCCCATGTTTGGAACGGTCAAAACATTGTGCACGCCAGGGTTCAGTACAATCGAATCCAGTGTCCGCGGAGGGGTGCTGTGCACCGTGAAGGCATAAGTCGGCAGGGGATCGACGTAAACGGTGTCCGGCGCTTTGCCCCAACGCATGGTGTGCACCCACTGTGGGTCGTGCACTTCCGTACGCACGTCCGTGAACGAATAAGCCAAATCACTGACGATGGGGTCTCCCGCGTCATCGAGCAGCTCAATGTGAAGGGTGGTGTTGTGCATGGCCTGCTCCAACACAAGCTGAAGCACGTGTTCAAACGCCACAGGGTCGGCCGCATCGTAGAAGTTGCCAATGCACCGAAGTCCTTTGGCCATGTCTTCCTCAATGCCCATGCCAATGACAAAGGGTTTGACCACGATGCCTTTGGCCTGCAAAGTGCGACTTACGGCACAGGGATCTTCGTCGCAGGCCTCAATGCCGTCGGTGATGAGGATGATGACGTTGCGTCCCGGCGCGTCGGGAAAATCGTACGCGGCCTGTTCGAGCGACCGGGCAATGGGCGTGGTGCCTTGTGCACGGATGCGTCCGAGGGTTTGTTTGATGATGAGGTTGTTCGCCTTTGCGAAGGGCACCACGAGCTCGGTGTCGTCGCAATCCTGATTGCCGGGAACGTGCTTCGTTCCGTGCCCATAGACGCGAAGCCCCAATTCGAGTTGGTTCCCTTGGTGGAGTTCCTTGAGAGTCTGGCTGAGGAGGTTGGACGCGGTTTCAATTTTGCGATGCCCACCCCAAAACGCATTCATGCTGTTGGAGGCATCAAAGACGAAGAGGATGCGTGTGGGAAGCGCTTCGCCCTCGACTTGGACTTGGCTGTGGCCTTCAAGCGCGCAAAACGTCAAGAGGCAACCCAGAAGGAATTGACCCCACGACGAGGAGAGCGTGGCTTGAAGGGAAATCATGTGCGGTAAAGGATCAGTAATCCTCCAACGTTGATTCGAGTTGGTTCAGTGCGTCGGCCAGCTGATCGTCGCTTGGCGCAATGCCGTGCCACTTGTGGGTGCCTTCCATGAAGTCCACACCCTTGCCCATGTCGGTTTTCATCAAGACCACCGTGGGAACCCCGGAACCTCGATGGCCGTGGGCCTCCGCGATGACGTGCTGCAGGTCTGCAAAAGAGTGGCCATTGCACGTCAAGACGCGCCAGCCGAAAGCCTTCCACTTGCCGGCCAAATCGCCGAGAGACATCACGTCGTCGGTGCTTCCGTCGATTTGCTGTCCATTGCAATCGACGAACGACAAGATGTTGTCCACCTTGTGATGGGCGGCATACATGGCGGCTTCCCAGATTTGACCTTCCTGCAATTCGCCGTCGCCGTGGAGGGAGTACACCCAAGTGTTTTCGCCATTCAATTTCTTGACTTGGGCAGCACCGAGCGCGACGGACAAGCCTTGACCCAAGGAGCCCGAGGCCACGCGGATGCCTGGAAGGCCCTCTTCTGTGGCGGGATGGCCTTGGAGGCGGCTGTTGAGCTTTCGAAAAGTGCTGAGTTCTTTCACAGGAAAGTACCCGCGTCGGGCGAGCACACTGTACCACACGGGACTGATGTGCCCGTTTGACAAGAAAAAAACATCCTCACAGGCGCCGTCCATGTCGAACGCATCAGGGTTGATGTTCATGGTGTCGAAGTACAATTGCACCAACAAATCGGTGCACCCCAAAGAGCCACCGGGGTGGCCACTTTGCACTGCATGGACCATACGGACAATGTCGCGTCGAACCTGCGTTGCAAGCGCTGTCAATTCTTTAGAATTCATGGGGCAAAAGTACCTGAAGTGCGGGGGGAGGACGGCCACTTGTGAAAAAACATTGGAAAACGAGGATGGCTTCGCGGAGGGGGTGCGCGCCGTACCTTTGCAGCTCATCTCATCCCACTCAACTCATGGCTTTGCAATGTGGCATCGTCGGCCTTCCCAATGTCGGCAAATCAACCCTCTTCAACTGTCTCTCCAACGCCAAGGCCCAAAGTGCAAACTTTCCCTTTTGCACGATTGAGCCCAACCTCGGTGTGATCACGGTGCCGGACCCTCGATTGAACAAACTCGCGGAACTGGTGCAACCCCAAAATGTCATCCCCACCACCGTAGAAATCGTGGACATTGCGGGACTCGTCAAGGGCGCGAGCAAAGGAGAGGGGCTCGGAAACAAGTTTTTGGGCAACATCCGTACGACGGATGCCATCCTTCACGTCCTGCGTTGCTTTGAGGACGACAACATTGTGCACGTCGACGGAAGCATTGATCCGATTCGCGACAAGGAGGTCATTGACATTGAGTTGCAGCTCAAAGATTTGGAGACTGTGGAATCACGGATGTCGAAAGTGAAGAAAGCGGCCCAAACCGGCGACAAGGAGGCGGTGAAGCAGATGACGTTTTACACCCGTCTCGTGGAACATCTGGAACAAGGAAAGAGTGCACGCGTCTTGGAGCTCGAAGAATTTGAAGCGCCTTTGATGAGCGAAATGCAGTTGTTGACTGCCAAGCCCATTTTGTACGTGTGCAACGTGGACGAAGGTTCTGTGGTTAACGGGAATGCCCATGTGGCACGCGTGCGCGCTGTGGCCCAGGAAGAGGGTGCGGGAGTGCTCGTTCTTGGTGCAGCCATTGAAGCGGACATTGCCGAACTCGAAGATCCCGAGGAACGCGACATGTTCCTGACAGACCTCGGCTTGGACGAGCCTGGCGTGGCGAAATTGATCCGTGAAGCCTATGCGTTGCTTGACTTGCAGACCTACTTCACTGCGGGCGAGAAGGAAGTACGCGCTTGGACCATCCGTCGCGGCTACACAGCCCCTCAGGCGGCGGGCGTCATCCACACCGATTTTCAAAAGGGCTTCATTCGCGCCGAGGTCGCCAAATACAACGACTACGTGGAGTTGGGCTCAGAATTGGCTGTCAGGGAAGCGGGAAAGCTCGGCGTGGAAGGAAAGGAGTACGTCGTGGAGGACGGTGACATCATGCACTTCCGTTTCAATGTGTAAGGCCTTTTGTGTCGCGTTGGCATGGGCGGCTGTGTCCGCGTGTTTCGGGCAAAGCGAGGGCCTTTCCTCCTTGCGAGTACCCGGCATGCCAGAGGCTGTGGCAGCAACCATGCAACGGCAGCAATACGCCTGGAACCAGTCAGATCTCGTGGGCTTCATGGAGGGTTACCTGCCCAGCGATTCCCTGATGTTCATCGGCAAGTCGGGTGTGACGTACGGCCACGAAGCCACACTGAAGCGTTACATGACGGGGTACCCTGATGCCTCCGCGATGGGCACATTGACGTTCGAGAACCTGAAGTGGATTTCGCTAGGAGACCAAGCAGGTTGGTTGATGGGGAAGTGGGCGTTGAAGAAAGAGGCACAGGAAGATGCAGCGGGCATGTACACGCTGCTCTGGCGGAAGTTCGAAGGCACTTGGCTTATCGTGGCGGACCACAGCTCTTGAGTCATGGATGTGGTTACGTTGGTCGTTTTGGGGACTGTTACCGTGTCGTGGCAGCTCATGGAGCGACGTGACAAATCGAAGTGGATGCTCGTCCCATCCCGTTGCTACACTCACAAGGAGTGGCACCGGGTGATCACCCATGCTTTTGTGCATGCCGATTGGCTGCACTTGGCCTTCAACATGTTCGTGCTCTACGAGTTTGGGCGCGTTGTGAACCGCGATTTGGCCGTGTTGGGGTGGATGGGCTTTCCTGCGCTCTACCTCGCAGGCATTGTGGCAGGCGCAATCCCCGCATTGCAAAAACACAAGCACAATCCATCCTATGCCAGTCTGGGTGCGTCAGGTGCGGTCAGTGCAGTGCTGCTTGCGTTCATTGTGTTGCATCCGACGCACACGTTGTTGCTGTTTTTTGTCATCCCCATGCCAGCGGTGTTGGCCGGTGTGCTCTTTTTCTGGTATGAAAGCCGAATGCAACAACGAGGTCGCACGCGCATTGCCCACGATGCTCACCTTGGCGGCGCACTTGTGGGCGTGGCTTGGGTTGTTTTTTTTGTCCCCAGCGCCATTCCGCAATTCATTCAGGCCCTTCAAGGGCTTTTGCCATGATCCTTCGCAGGTTCAGTCGACAATCCGATACACTTCTTCGTTGGCTCGGCGCATGAAATAGCGCTCACGTGCAAACCGTTCCAGTGCCTGAGGATCATGCAGCAAGGTGGCCTGCGTTTGACGCAGGTCCTCGATGCGACGTTCCACCTCGGCGAGTTCCTGCTTTGCTTCGGACAATTCTCGCGCTTCACGTACCACGAAGGGGAGGCCCAAGTCGTGGATGAATGTCGACCAAATCAGCGCAACCAACGTGGCCGCGATGTACTTGTTCTGGAGCGCCTCTCGAACCGCAGGAGGGATGTGCATTACGCGTCAGTGTCAGGCTTGATGTCCTTGTCTGCGTCCTTCTTTTTGGGCGATTTTTTGGGCGCCTTCTTGCGTGAAGACTTGGGGGCTTCTCCGGCAGGTTCAGCCTCACCGCCTTTCAGGGCTTCTTCAGCACCTTCGGGCATCTGGAGCAAACCTCCTTTGATGACCTCAATGGTCAGTTCGGTAGCGTCTGCCTCGAGGTCAGCGCGAAGCAAGTCACCTTCCGAAACATCGCTGTTGATGATTTCCTCGGCGAAGGGGTCTTCCAAGTACTTCTGAATGGCGCGCTTGAGTGGACGGGCACCGTATTTCTCATCGTAGCCCTTGTCTGCAATAAAGTCCGCGGCAGAATCCGTGATCTCCAGGTCATAGCCCAAATCCACAACGCGCTTCTTCAACGCGTCAAGTTCAATGTTGATGATGCTGTGGATGTGCGCGCGGTTGAGGCTTTGGAACAAGATGACGTCGTCGATGCGATTCAGGAATTCTGGTGCAAAGGCACGTTTCAGTGCTGTTTGAATTACGCTGTCGCGATCCGAGGCCACATTCGCTTGTTTTGCTGCGGTGCCGAAGCCCACACCTGTGCCGAATTCGGCCAGTTGGCGCGCACCGATGTTGGACGTCATGATGATGATGGTGTTGCGGAAATCCACCTTGCGGCCCAAGCTGTCCGTCAGTTGTCCATCGTCCAGGGCTTGAAGCAGAAGATTGAAGACGTCAGGATGTGCCTTTTCAATTTCGTCGAGCAACACGATGGAGTAGGGGCGACGACGTACTTTCTCTGTCAATTGACCGCCTTCCTCATACCCGACGTAGCCCGGAGGGGCCCCAATCAAGCGTGTGACGGCAAACTTCTCCATGTACTCGGACATGTCGATGCGAATCAAAGCTTCCTCAGAGTCGAACATGAATTTCGACAGGACTTTGGCGAGTTGCGTTTTGCCGACGCCCGTGGGGCCTAGGAAAATGAAGGAGCCAATGGGTTTGTTGGGGTCCTTGAGGCCTGCTCGGTTGCGCTTGATGGCCTTGACCACCTTTTTGATTGCTTCTTCTTGCCCGATGACCTTGCCTTCAAGGTCGGTATTCATGCGGGCGAGCTTGCCGCTTTCCTTCTCGGCAATGCGCTGGACAGGAATGCCTGTCATCATGGCCACGACATCACCGACGTGATCCTCGGTGACCGTGACGCGGTGGTTCTTGGAATCTTCTTCCCAAGCGCGCTTGGCCTTCTCGAGCTTCTCATTCAAGATGCGCTCCTGGTCGCGCAACCGCGCGGCCTCTTCGTAACGCTGGGAACGAACCACACGGCTCTTTTCGTCCTTGACGTTCTCGATTTCTTCTTCAATCTTGACGATTTCCTCTGGCACGTTGATGTTGGTCAGGTGCACGCGGCTGCCCACCTCATCCAAAGCGTCGATGGCCTTGTCCGGAAGGTGACGGTCAGTGATGTACCGGCTCGTGAGCGTTACACACGCCGCGATGGCGGCATCTGTGTACTTGACACTGTGGTGCTCCTCGTATTTGTCTTTGATGTTGTTGAGGATTTGCTTCGTCTCCTCGATGCTCGTCGGCTCGACCATGACCTTTTGGAAGCGACGTTCCAAGGCGCCATCTTTTTCGATGTACTGACGGTATTCATCCAAGGTTGTGGCACCAATGCATTGGACCTCACCACGCGCGAGTGCCGGCTTGAACATGTTGGAAGCGTCCAACGAACCGCTTGCGCCTCCTGCGCCAACGATGGTGTGGATTTCGTCGATGAACAAAATAACGTCCGGAGACTTTTCCAGCTCATTCATCACAGCCTTCATGCGTTCCTCAAATTGACCTCGGTACTTGGTGCCCGCCACCAGAGAAGCGACGTCCAACGTGACAATGCGTTTGTTGAACAGCACGCGGCTGACCTTTTTCTCCACGATGCGGAGGGCCAAACCTTCTGCAATTGCACTCTTTCCCACGCCGGGTTCCCCCATCAGGATGGGGTTGTTCTTTTTGCGGCGGCTCAGGATTTGACTGACACGCTCAATTTCCTTGGTGCGTCCCACAATGGGGTCCAAACGGCCTTCCTCCGCCATGCGGGTGAGATCTCGTCCAAAGTTGTCCAAGACCGGTGTCTTGGATTTGGGGTCACCTTTGCGCGACGCGGGACCTCCGGAACCTCCGGAGCCACCAAAATCACCACCGCCCTCGGTGGGGGCGTCGTCGTCGGACAAAGAGTGGTCAGCGCGGGGTGCCCGGGCACCGCCGTTGTCTGACAGGAGGTTTTCAAATTCTTCTTTCGCCACGTCGTAATCGATGTTGAATGCGTGAATGCTTTTCGTTGCTACGTTGTCTTCGTCTTTAAGGATGCTGAGCAACAGGTGCTCAGTGCCGATGATGCCGCTCTTGAAGATCTTGGCCTCGAGGTAGGTGATCTTCAGGATTTTCTCGGCCTGCTTGACAAGGGGAATGTTTCCCGAGCCACCTGGTTTGGCTGCACTCGGACGCACCGAGCCTTCCACCAGTTTTCGAAGCTTTTGGAGGTCGCAGTTGAGCCCTTCAAGGATGCGAACAGCTGTGCCCTCGCCCTCCTTGATGATGCCCAGAAGGAGGTGTTCCACACCGATGTAATTGTGTCCCAAACGAAGCGCTTCTTCGCGACTGAGTGAGATGACCTCGCGAACCCGAGGAGAAAATTTTGCGTCCATGTCTTGTGTTGTTGAGGCCTGCACGACAAACGTCAGAACTGTTTTCAGTTGACATGCATAAAAGGCTTCTTCAAAGCTAGGAGTCACCTTGGGGTCAGGTTGGGATCAGGTCCAATGTTATTCACATGTCATTCACCTCATTTGTGAGTAATTGGAACGCGTCTCATCCTCAGTCAGGGCGGGGCTCGTGGTATTTTTGAGAAAGGTGAAATGCCCGTCGTCATCGGGCTGTGAAAGCACGCGAGACGACGGGATTGAAGAGCAACAAACGGACTTGATCACAAGTCCATGAAAGGACCCCATGGCAGAAGGAGAAAAAATCATCCAAATCAACATCTCAGACGAGATGAAATCGGCTTACATCGACTATTCGATGTCGGTGATCGTGAGTCGTGCACTTCCCGATGTGCGAGACGGCTTGAAGCCCGTTCACCGCCGTGTGTTGTATGGAATGTTGGATTTGGGTGTGTTGTCCAACCGGCCCTACAAGAAGTCCGCAAGGATTGTGGGGGAGGTGCTTGGAAAGTATCACCCGCACGGCGACAGTTCGGTGTACGACACCATGGTGCGGATGGCCCAGCATTGGTCCCTGCGATACCCCATGGTGGATGGACAAGGGAACTTTGGATCCATCGACGGTGACAACCCCGCAGCCATGCGTTACACGGAGGCCCGTTTGCGCAAAGTGGCGGAGGACATGCTGTCCGATTTGGACAAAGAGACCGTGGACTTCAGGCCCAACTTTGACGAGAGCCTGAAGGAACCCACCGTGTTGCCTGCCAAAATCCCCAACCTGCTCGTCAATGGCGCAGCAGGGATTGCGGTCGGCATGGCCACCAACATGCCTCCCCACAACTTGACTGAAGTTGTGGAGGGCATGGTGCACCTCGTGGACAACCCCGATTGCACCATTGAAGACCTGATGATTTTCGTGAAGGCGCCAGACTTCCCGACGGGAGGGGTGATTCATGGCATCGAAGGCGTACGTGACGCATTCCAAACTGGCCGCGGCCGCATCGTGATGCGGGGCCGCGCGAAATTCGAGGAGACCAAGACGGGCCGAGAAGTGATCATCGTGGAGGAAATTCCCTACCAGGTGAACAAAGCGGACATGGTACGGAAGACCGCAGACCTCGTCAACGACAAGAAGATCGAAGGCATCTCCGAAATTCGTGACGAGAGCGACCGAAACGGCATGCGCATCGTGTACGAATTGAAGCGCGACGCCATACCAAATGTTGTGCTCAACAAGCTGTACAAGTACACGCAGCTACAAACTTCATTTTCAGTCAACAACATTGCCCTTGTGAAGGGGCGTCCTGAGTTGTTGAATCTGAAGCAAATGATGTCAAACTACATCGAGCACCGTCACGATGTGGTGGTGAGGCGCACGCAATACGACCTTGGCAAAGCCGAGGAACGCGCCCACATCCTCCAAGGACTCATCACCGCCTTGGACAACATTGACGATGTCATTGCACTGATTCGGGCAAGCAAGACGCCTGAAGAAGCGAGAAATGGCTTGATGGCAAAGTTTGAACTCAGTGAGATTCAGGCCCGCGCCATCCTTGACATGCGTCTCCAAAAGCTGACCGGCCTCGAGCGCGACAAATTGCGCGCCGAGTACGATGAGCTGATGGAACTCATTGCCGATTTGAAGGACATCCTCGACCGTGTGGAACGCCGCATGGAAATCATCAAAACCGAATTGATCGATGTCAAGGAGCGCTTCGGTGACGAGCGTCGTTCCACCATCGAATACAGCAGTGCTGACCTGAGCATTGAAGACATGATTCCCGACGAGCAGGTGGTGGTGACCATCAGCCATGCCGGATACATCAAGCGCACACGTCTCAATGAATACCGTGCCCAGAGCCGTGGAGGCGTGGGCTCCAAGGGAAGCACCACGCGTCAAGAGGATTTCCTGGAAAGCATCTTCACAGCCACCAACCACAACTGGTTGCTGATCTTCACAGCCAAGGGCAGGTGCTTCTGGATGCGCATTTTCGAAGTGCCGGAAGGAAGCAAGCAGAGCAAGGGAAGGGCGATCGTCAACCTCATCAACCTCGAAGGGGACGACAAGGTGTTGGCGTACATCCCGGTGAAAGACTTGAAAGACGAGGAGTACGTCAATGGCAATTACGTCATCCTGTGCACCAAAAAGGGCCTCATCAAGAAGACAAGTCTCGAGGCATACAGCCGTCCGCGCACCAACGGCATCAACGCCGTGACCATTCGCGAAGGCGACGAGCTGCTGTCGGCACGCCTCACCAATGGGGATTCTGAAATCCTGATGGGCCTCCGTTCAGGCAAGGCCATTCGCTTCCATGAATCCACAGCGCGTGCCGTAGGTCGCACCGCCATGGGCGTGAAAGGGGTGACCCTCGGTGGACCGGATGACGAAGTCATCGGCATGGTGTGCATCAACGATGCGTCGAGTGACATTTTGGTGGTTTCTGAGAACGGATACGGCAAGCGTTCCGCCGTGGACGATTATCGCATCACCAACCGCGGCGGAAAGGGAGTGAAAACCCTCCAGGTTACGGAAAAGACGGGGGAGTTGATCTCCATTTTGAACGTGACCGACGAGAATGACTTGATGATCATCAACAAGTCGGGCATCACCATCCGCATGGCCGTGGAAGAGCTCCGTGTCATGGGGCGTGCAACGCAAGGGGTTCGCTTGATCAGTTTGCGCGGCAAGGACGCCATCGCTGCAGTGTGCAAGGTGCCCAAATCGGACGAAGAGGACGAATTGGTCGAAGGTGCGGAAGGAAACATGGAAGGGGCAGAAGGCGCAGGGGCTCAGGATTCACCAGAGCAGCCGGAAGCCTAATGTAAAGTTGGCATGAGGTTTGACAAGAGCACGATGTACTTTTGACCTCAAAAGCTGAGACCGGAAGAAACGAAACACATCCCATGCAGAAAACACTCACCCTGATGGCGTTGGCCATTTGTGTCCAAGGATTTGGACAGAAAGAAGTTGTGTCCGCGTACAACGCCAACAAAGAAGGCGATTTCGCGACGGCGGCCACGTACATCGAGCAGGCCATCCAAAACCCCAAAGCGAACGTCAAGAACAAGACGTGGCGCTACCGCGGAGAGATTTACTTGAACATCAGCAAGGACAGCGCCTTGTTTGCGGCTTACCCCGATGCGCTCGTGCGGGCCAAGGATAGCTACATGAAAGCCCAAGAGCTCGATTCCAAAGGCTCATACGCATCGGAAATTCAAGTCGGATTGGGCCAGGTGCAAATGGCGGCAAGCAATGCTGGCATAGGCAACTACAACACTGGCAACTTCGGCGCGGCAGGTGCGTTCTTCGATTTGGGTGCAGAAATTGCGCAGGCCTTTGAGGCCACAGACACCATGGCCATTTACAACTCAGCCCTGTGTTACGAAAAGGCAGGGGAGGTGGACCTCGCTGTGGCACGCTACCGGGCTTGTGCAGACATCGAGTACCAAGTGCCCAATGTGTTTTTGTTCATCAGCAACCTGTACCGCGAAAACGGACGTGAAGCCGAAGCTTTGGAAACGCTGGCCGAAGCACGTACACTGTACCCGCGTGAGCAGAGCCTCATCATTGAGGAGTTGAACATTTACCTGACGAACGAGGAATTTGACAAAGCCAAGGAGAACCTCGCGTTGGCTGCCGAGCAAGATCCAACCAATGAGATTTTGTGGTTCAGCTTGGGCAGTGTCTTGGACAACCTCGGCAACGCGGAAGAGGCCATTAAGGCCTACAAGAAGGCGCTTGAAATCAAGGCGGATTACTTTGACGCCAACTACAACCTCGGTGCACTTTACTTCAACCAAGCCGTCCAGGGCATCAATGCGGCCAATGACATGTGGAAACCCCGCATGACCAAGGCAGAGTCTGACGCCCAGAAGCAAATGGAGAACGACGCCAAGTCGCTTTTCGAGACGGCCAAGCCTTTCTTGGAGGCTGCGCATGCGACAGATGCGAATGATTTGGAGACGATGCGTTCGTTGCGAGACATCTACACGCGTACGGGCGACGACGACAAGATGCTTGAATTGACGGCCAAGATCAAGGCAGCTTCAAACTGATTGAGAATGAGAAGGGGTTTCGGTTCTTTCTCTGTCCATTTGATGTTTACCATAATGTATATTATCATTCAATAGGGGTGATTCGCTGAAATCAAGGCATTTCCGAGAAAACACATGGATTCGTGTCTTTTTACAAGGTGTGCTGTATTTTTGACGTCCCGGAGGTTTGGCAGAGTTGGTCGATTGCACCGGTCTTGAAAACCGGCGTGCCGAAAGGTACCGGGGGTTCGAATCCCTCAGCCTCCGCCAAATGAAACGCCCGCATGATCGCGGGCGTTTTTTTGTTCTTCGGACAAAGTCCTTGGCAACCATGCAAACAGTTGTTCGACGCTTGCGCGCTAATTTGGTACGCAAATCAGAATTCGCTCAAATTCTCTCAAACGCATCCATGGCCAGCTCCATTTCCTCTGTGCGATTCTCACGCGACGACTTTTGGCGAATTGTTGGACGTGGGCTTGTTGTGTGCGCTGTATTTGGCTTGAGCGCCAACGTGCATGCGCAAACGTCGTGGATTGGCGACGTGTTGATCCAGCGGTTGCCAGACGGCCAGGCGTACGCTGAAGTCCAAACGGCCTGGACATCCACAGCCGAAACGGCGTCGGACAGCTTGACGTTGACCATGATTGCCTTTCAAGGCGACGACATCGTGTCGTTTCAAAAAGACAAGGTCCTGGCGCGCCCGGACGTCCAAGATTTTTCTGCACTGCGTCACGTGCATGTGGCGCGTTTGGCGGTGCGTCATGGAGGGCTTCGCGTGGAGTGGCTTGTGGCCCAGAATGACACACCTCTTTGGCAACATAATGCAAGCATGCATGTTCCCATGGGCGGCATGCCAGAATTCACCGATGTGATGGTTGTCAACACCCATGCGCCTGCCACGGCTTGGAGCCAGCCCATGATGGTGCACAGCGGGTTGGATTTGATCCCCAAGGTGGGCAACGCCATCCCCGTTGAAGCCACTTCGGCGCGCCTTTACGTGGAGCTGCACGGATTGAATGAGGTCGTCCCCACCGATTCCCTGTTTCTGTTGAAGTTTGGCTGGGCAGACGACAAGGGCCAATGGAACCCCAGCGTGACGCGTTACCTGAGAAAGGCGTCGGCCCCCATTGTGCCGGTGTTTGAGGTGCTTCCGTGCACCCCAACCTCCCCCACCCTTCAACAGCCCGTGATGAAGCTGGAAGCACAAACCAGAGATGGCCATGTTGTGGTGTCTCGGGACGTCACCCTTGGCGACCGTGAATGGCCCGTGGGACAACCACAAACCAAGCTCTCAGCTGTGGACGATGTGCTTCTGCCCTCCTTGAACGGTTATGACACGCTCGATGTGATGGTCAAACTGCTCGAAGACCACTTGGCCATGGCCAGAACCAACGAGCAGAGCACCATTCAGCAGGTGTTGATTCCCGGTGGAGACGTGGAACTCATGAAGCGCTACATCTCGGGTTTTTGGATGGATCGAAGCACATCTGTCCCAGAGGCGGAAGCGATGCTGGCGCAGTACCTCGAACGCATTGCCTACGTGGATGAGAAATACGGTCAATGCAAGTACGGTCAAGGCAGCTTGACGGAGATGGGGAACATTTACCTGCGGTTTGGCAAGCCCAACACCGTGGTCAAACGCCACCATGAAACGGACTACTACCCTTACGAGATTTGGCATTACCACAAGGCGGGTCGGTTCAACAACAAGCGCTTCCTGTTCTTTGCGCCTCATGTCGTGGGTGAATGCTTTGAATTGCTGCACAGCGACATGCTGGGTGAACGCCAAAACGAGGATTGGTTGTCCCAACTGCGTTCTCGCGAAAACACCCTGCAGGTGTCGAAGTCCATGGAAAACCGCCTGAACCCTCGTGACACCTTCTCTGGGGAAGAGCCCGAGGATTTGTTTTTCAATCCGCGATGACGAGGCCGATTCAACCTGCGGACGTCGCGGTGGTCATCCTCAATTGGAATGGCCAACATCACCTCAAGACGTTCCTGCCAAGCGTATTGGAACACACGCCTGCCGACACGCAGCTCTGGGTCGTGGACAACGGCAGTACAGACGACAGCGTGGCCTGGCTTCGAGCGCACCACACTTCGCGCGTCGAGCTCGTGGAACTGGACCAAAACCTCGGTTTCGCTGCGGGCTACAACGAGGGTTTGAAGCAGATCGATGCTGAATTGTACGTGCTATTGAATTCGGACGTCGGCATGGACGGTCCTTGGGTGGAGCCGGTGGTGGCGGCGATGGACGAACACGGTTGGGATGTGGCGAGCCCGTTGCTTGTTCAGGATGCTCGGCCAAGCATGTGCGAGCACGCAGGCGCTGCGGGAGGATGGATGGACAAGGACGGCTATCCATTTTGCTTGGGACGTCTGTTTGAAAGCGTGGAACCTGTGGATTCGTGGTTGGCTCAGAACCGCGAGGTCTTTTGGGCTTCTGGAGCCTGTTTCTTCATTCGTAAGGAGGCCTGGCTGCATGCCGAGGGCTTCGACGGTTCGCTGTTTGCCCACATGGAGGAAATTGACCTGTGCTGGCGGCTGAAGAACGAGGGCAAGCGCGTGGGGTGTGTGGGCACGGTGACTGTGCGCCACCTTGGCGGAGGCACCTTGCAAACGACCAGCCCATTCAAGACCTACTTGAACTTCCGAAACAGCCTCGTCGTGATGCTGAAAAATCGCGACGGGTTTTGGCCTGCATTCATGTTCAGACGCATGACCTTGGATGGGATTGCGGCCTGGAACATGCTTGCCGGAGGACAATGGCGCCAATTCTTGGCTGTGGGTCAGGCCCATGTGGCCTTTTACCTGCGTTTGGCCTCCACCCTGCGCAAGAGAAGGACGTTGCGTTGCTCGCCCACGCGAAACCCCAACATGAAGGGGTGGTGGCGCAAGAGCGTCATTGTCGCATACTTCCTTCAGGGACATGCCCGTGCACGTGACTTGAAGTTGCCTGGCGTCCACTGATCGCGCCGTTCCTCGTGCGCGACATGCCATGGACAAACTGAGGCGCAATGCGTCTGCGTTGCTGGCCCAAGTTTCCGTGTGGTTTGGTCTTGTGGCTTGGGTTTGGGCATTCTGGTCGCAGCGGCCATGCTGGAACTTCCTGGGATGGATGTTCTGGCCACCCAATTTGTGGCGGCTGCGTCAAAATGGGCTGTGAGGTTGGCAGACATGCCCGTTTCCACGGTTGCCACGCATTGGATGGGTGGCGAGGTGGGGTTCCTTTTCATGCTTCCTTTCGCCTTGAAGTGGACAATTGGTCTCCTTTCGGAAGGAAGAAGGGCGTTGTTTTGGCGATCGATGTGCTTGGCGTGCATGCTCCAGGGTGCAGCCTTGACCCATCGGCAAATTCACGTCGACGGAACGACTTGGCTGCATCTTCGTGGACATCCCGGAGCGTGGGCCTTGACCGATGGATATGGTTGGCGAAGTTGGTCTTTTGCGCCAGAGGATGCCAAGGTTCGCCATGCAGCCAGGCGGCTTGGCGTGGAGGGTGGGCGCGACTTTTGGCATCCCAATGCCGCATTTGAAGCAAACTCTGGACAAAAAAAATGGATCCCCCCTCCGATGAAGGTGTGGATCCAAAGGGAAACGTTCAATGCGACGAGCCACCCCGTCCTTGACGCTGAGCTTAGTTCAGTTTCAACAAGTTGGTGAGCACTTGATCCACATAGCCTTCCCATTCAGGAAGGTCGGCAATGGGGAGAATCGCATTGACGCGGTTGTTGCGGCGGGAGTAAATGGCTTCGACAAAAAAGCCATTGACCTCAAAAATGCAAAGGATGTATCGGTTTTCGATGATGCGTTGCGCGTGGCAAACGCCGTGGTCCCACATGTAGGACGTCTTTTGATCGAGGGGCAGCCGATTGAAAGTATCGAGTTTCATAACGGAAAGGATGTGGTGGTTCAATGTCTCTACCCCCTACGCAATGGCATCGCCCAAGGTTTCAATCGAAGGCACATTCACGTGTATTTTGTGGTCATGACTCCGGATCACCGCTTGCATCTTGTGGAATGTCCAAGGGATGCCATTCAAGGATGGCCGCATCCCATCACCACCGAGGACAAACTCGCGTACTGCCGGACCTTGTTGCGTGTGGGGTTTGACACCTTGGACATGGGGAGCTTTGTGTCGCCCAAAGCGATGCCCGCCATGGCCGACACTGGAAAGGTGCTTGCGCAACTCGAGGAAGAAGGAATCTGGGACCAAACGGACACTCGGGCACTGGTGATTGTGGCCAATGAACGGGGTGCCCGCGATGCCGTGGGATTTGAATCGGTGTCGGACCTTGGCTTCCCTTTGAGCATCTCCCCCACCTTTCAGGAGCGCAACACACGTGCGAGCATCGATGAAGCGTGGCGTCGCTTGGACATTGTGTCCAACCTGTGTGTGAAGTCGGGAAAGGAGCTCGTGGTGTACCTCAGCATGGGCTTCGGCAATCCTTATGGAGATCATTGGAATGAAGACATGCCAGCGGTGTGGGCAAGTGAGCTTCAAAAGCGCCTCACCCCTTCTGTGATCTCGATCGCAGACACCATAGGTGCGGCGGACCCAGAACTCGTGGAGCGTGTGTTTTCGAGGGTCGTGACGGAAGTGGGCCACGAGATTGTGGGTGCGCACCTTCACATTCACCCGATGGAAGGGCTGGAAAAAATCAAAGCAGCGCACCGAGGTGGCTGCTTTCGCATGGATGGAGCGCTGCGGGGCGTGGGTGGTTGCCCCATGGCTCAAGATGATTTGGTGGGCAATGTGCCAACCGAATGGATTGTGGAGTGGGCTGGGAAATCTGGTCTTTGGCAGCCTGCCCAGCCTCAAGCATTGGATCAGGCCTTGTCTTTGGCGGCCGATTTGTTTGCTTGATTGTGCCCCTCGCAGGGCCTGTCAGTTCAACCCGTAGGACATCAAGCTGATGCAGTAGGTTGACGCAGAAAGTTCGATGGTCTCGACTTTGGAAGTGCTGATGTGAATGCGGTAGTGTCTCATGTCGCAACCGGATACGTCTTGGTCGACGAAAAAGTTACGTTTGTCGAAACCTTTGCCTGCGGCGGCTCACAAAAGGACAAACAAACTCGTGGCCATGCCGGTGCAGGTGGCCACAAGTGAAGACAGCCCAAACCATCTCAAAACCCACCATGCCACCCGACGAGGAAATGTTGTTCCTGCATCTTGGCCATGAGCACCATGGCAACTGGAACTTTGTGCAAGACAAGACCCATGACGAGGCCCCGATCAATCATGTCAATGCCGTTGGAAGTTCAGCCAAAATCATGCACCTCGGTGAAGACGGCGTCCATTCATTCAAGTCGTAGTCGCCCCAAATGTGGCGCACCTCAAGCCCAAACCGCATCAACAGCTCCGTCAAATGGGGACGGTCAAGCGCCCTCACCCGTTCGACGTGGTGCTGAGGACTTCCCTCCCATTCGAATTGAATGCTTTTCTCAACCCATCCCTTGTGGATGCGACGGTGAATGTGGAACATCGTCCCTTGTTTGGACACCGTTTCTGATGCAACGAGGTTGGCTTCAACTTGCGGGACATTCAGAAAATCCACAAGCAATTTGCCCCCGGGCTTCAATGCGGTGACGAAGCCTTTCACCACAGCTTCGTGCTCGGCCTCTTCATCAAAGTAGCCCAAACTGGTGAAGAAGTTTGTCACCAGATCGAAGGATGCATGCCACTTGGTTTGGGACAGCAGGTCGCGTAAATCAAGACAGTGGTAGGCAATGTTGGACGTCTCCATGGCGCGCGCTTCATGGATGCTGGCCTCGCTCAAGTCAAAGGCCTCGACGCTCCACCCCTCCTTGGCCAAAGCCCTCGCGTGTCGTCCTGCCCCACATCCGGCATCCAACGCCCGTGCGGGTTGACCCAACACACCTTGAGCGCTCAGCGTTGACACCGCATGGGTTGCCTCGAATTCACTTCGGTGGCCGTACAGCACGTGATACGCCTTTGTGTTGAACCAAGGCCTGAACCATTCGGGGTCTGTTTTCCACACGTCTACTTGCATTTCCTCTGACTTCGCGTCGCAAAAGTGCGGCATATCCTGCGTTCTTTGACACAGCCCATGTCTCTGCACAATCCGCTCCTCAATCCGCCCTGTCGCATCTCTCTCGAGAATGTCCAAGTGGGTTGCTGTTTTGAGGGCACCTTCGAAGGCCAGGTGATGGATACGGTCTTGCGTTGGGTGGAGCTTGCTCTGGAGGACGCTGAGGTGTCCAAACCCACCAAAAAGCGCGCTTTTCGATGCGCCGTTGAAGTGATTCAAAACCTGTCCAAGCACGGACGACGGGGGAGCTTCTCCTTTGCCATACATGGCCAAGGCATCATTCGGTTTTCGGGTGTCAATGCCGTGGATGACTCGCAGCGACAGACCTTGCGCGTGGCTTTGGAAGAAGTCAATCGATTGCCTTTGGAAGAGCTCAGGGGGCAACGTCTTCAAAAACTGGCGCATGGCTCCAGAACCGACAAAGGCGGTGCCGGTCTCGGGCTTTTGGACCTCCGTGCATGCTCTGAGGACAGGGTTTACACAGAATTTATACCTTGCAGCAACGAACTCCAGTGGTTTGTCTTGACCGTTGAAGTGCCTCTAACATCATGAATGCCATGGAAGATTTGATCATTGCGCGTACCGCGAAGACTCCGGAAGTGAGCTTCATGGCATTGGACAAGACCATGAGCCTCTCGGGAAGAAGCATTCCTGAGAATTCCATTCAATTCTTCGAGCCTCTTCTCGCTTGGACGGAGTCCTTCTGCAAATCATGTGAAGGTCAGGTGGAGGTGCATGTCAAACTGGAATACTTCAACACGAGTTCGTCCAAATGCCTCATGGATTTGCTGAAAAAGCTCGAGCAGTGCAGTTGCGCTGCACAGGTTTATTGGTACTACGAAGAGGAAGATGAGGACATGCAAGAGGCCGGCGAGGACTACGCCGCCATCATCCAGTTGCCTTTCAAGCTTGTGGAGACGTCTTCTGACGTCTGATTGAATTCCAGGGCTTTTGAGCGATCCATGGCTTTGCCAAGAGCAAAAGCCACATCATTGTGCTCATGGCCAAGAGGACCAAGACGTTGTATCCCAGGGTCTGCATGATGTCGCCGGCCGCAGACTTGTAGGACGCGTACATCGTGGAAGACACTCCAGCAGCAGTCATGCTTGAACGGTGAATGGGTCCTGATTTTTGGACCAAGCGTCCGTCGACCCAAAGTGCCCGTTCCTTTCTGTCATCTTGCAGCACCCACTCCCACAATTCGTCGTTGTGGTTGTCGTTCTTCAGCATGACAAGATCTTGGGTTGAGGCCATGGATTGACGCAATTGGGTTCGCGCGGCAAAGGCATTCTTGTAGTGGGCATTGTAGCGATCCTTGATCACTTGCCACTTGATGTCTTCTTTGGAGCTCCAAGGCCAAGCGAATGACCTCCCCTCCCACTCGCGCAGTTCGTCTGCACTGCGCTTCAGTTCCGCCATGAGCCTGTCAGCATCCTTGGTCCTCTTGAGTTCCGGAAGCCAAAAATCCCTCCGCCATGCCGCTTGGTAAATGCGGTCTTCCCACACCACCAGAGGTGCGTCATAGGGGTTGTTCCTGGCGAGATCCACTGCAAGCGCTTCGAAGCCCCAGCGGGATGCCATGATGTTCCCAAACCAAGGCACGGCATCTTCTTGCGTGAAAGTCTGGTTGAAGCGTTCAAAGCGAATGATGGCGCCGCCGAAGATGATTTGCGGAATGACCAACAAGGGGATGACGATGTAGATGACCTTGGCGGTGCGGAACGTGGCAGAAATGACCAATCCCACCACATTGCCAAACAGTGAGACGGCAAACAACACGAGGGTGTGTTTTAGAACAAAGCCTGGGATGTCGAGGATAAGGTGGGATACGACGACAAACCCCAAGGCATGGAACAATGAGACGGCTGCCACGACTGTGAGCTTGGCGTGCACGTAGTGGTGCCATTTGACCTGAAGGAAGCGCTCCCGTTTCAAGAGACTCCGGTCCCGAAGGATTTCTTCAGCACTGACACTCAGTCCAAGGAACAGCGCGACAATGACGGAAATGAACAGAAAGGGTGGAATGTTTTCGCTCGCCCTGAACGTGTAGTCCGCGCCTGGAGCTGTGAACCGCATGAATCCGGCAAGCAACAATGCGAGCGCCGGGGCCTCAAGCGCGTTGACAAGCAAATACTGGGAATTGCGGGCCTTGGTCAGGACATCTCGTTTGAAGTAGGTCAGCCATTGCCCCCACCCTTTCGCCACCTTGGACGCGCGCTTCAAAGGTTGGTTGCGCTGTGGTTCAGGAGGCAAGGTGTTCCCCAGCATGATGGTGTAGAAATCGTTCCACTCCTTGGGCGAGGTGCGACGCGTTTGGGTTTTTCGACCGTACTCGTCCACCGTTTGTGCTTCCACAATGTCAAAGAGCTGTTCTGGGTTGACGTTTCCACAGGTGCTGCATTCGCATTCATCGGCATGCACGCGGCTCGCAAGTGCATTGAAATGTCGAACGGCGTCCAACGGGTTGCCCCAAAAAATGGGATGTCCTCCCACATCCAGCAAGAACAATTTGTCAAGCATCTTGAAGAGGTCGGAACTGGGTTGGTGGAGAACGGCGAAGACAAGTTGCCCCGCAAAGGTCAATTCTTTGAGCAGGTCGAAGATTTGCTCGCTGTCTCGGCTGGAAAGTCCACTTGTGGGTTCGTCGAGGAACAAGACTGGCGGATTGCGCAACAATTCCAATCCAATGTTGACGCGCTTTCGTTGACCGCCTGAGATGACTTTGTCCAACACCGACCCCACACGCAAATCCTGAATGTCCCAAAGGCCCAGTTGGGTGAGGACCTCGTCGATTCGGGCTTCTTGGTCTTCCGTAGAAAGGGCTCCCAAACTCAATTGGGCATTGAATGTCAAGTTTTCGCGGACGGTCAATTCGGAGATCAACACATCCTCCTGCGGCACATGTCCAATCAGTCCGGCCACGACGTTGCGGCTGTCGTGAATGTCGACGCCGTTGATGGTGACCGATCCAAAGGACGGCTTGGTGCTTCCATTGAGAACATCCAGCAAAGTGGACTTTCCAGAACCACTGCCGCCCATGATTCCCACCAAATGTCCCCCTTCCGCTTGAAGGTTGAACTGGTGGAGGGCCTGCTCGTGTGGGAAGTTGAAATAATGGCTCACATCCTCTGCACGCAGGACAAGACTGTCTTGTGCCGAAATGGATTTGTTGCGATGGGCCACGAGTTCACTGTGAAACAGCGTGCCACCCATGCTGTCCCTGAACGTTCCTCCCGGAGCGAGCAAGGCCACGCGGCCGGCTCCGACATCCTGGTGGTTTACCCGTTGGATGCCTTCGTCGGCGGTGCGAAGCAGAAAAAGGTTGCCCTCTTCAAGGTGCAATCCAATCAATCGACCGTTGAAGCGCTTGCCCAAAAATCCCCCACCCAATTCAAACATCTCCGGCACGTTCAAGCGCGGTTGGGCAATGGACGCTTCAACCATGTTTTGCAACGCCTCGAGACGATCCTGCGAAATGGAAAAACTGTCGGACACGGTTTTGAGGAAGAGTCGCCCTGTTTCGTCATCGGGCACTTCATTGAGGTACTCCAAAAGACGAACCACAACCACGTGCTTTTCGTGCCACTCCAACCCTTTGTTGATTTGGCTGCACGTCCGAAGGAGCTTGACGCTCAACTTGGCCAATCGCTTGGCCTTCATCTTCTCCCCTTGTCCTGGCATGCGCTGAAATTGATCGACGAGTTCGTCGAAGCGGGCCAAGCTGTCGTCCACAAGGGCTTTGGGGAGTTGATTCCGCATGTACCTCGCAGCGTGGGCACGCCCAAGCGCAATGCCCTCTTTCCCGCGTCCGGCGGCAAACAGGGCAAACAATTGGATCAATGCTTCGAGAATGCTGGTGGTCATGACTTGCGTACTTAAGGGCTCTGTACGCAAGTCGCAGCAAGAAGGTTTCCTCAGGGCACCCTTTCGTAGCACCCTTTTGTCGGTGCCAAGGTGTTTCGTGGTTCTCCCAGCAAATCCACACTGACTTCCAACGGTGAAAATTCAGGGGTCGAGGGAATGCCCGTCCACTGCGATGCTGTTCCCTCAATGCGGAAATCCGCCAAAGCTGGATTGACAAAGGGAGGCAACTCATTGACCGTGGTTTGGGCGTCAATCATCCATGCCGGAAAGTTCTTTTCCTGATGGTGGATGGCAGATGCCCTGAACAAAGGGTCTACATAGATCTCGGCATCCCACAAGTCGAGGATGACTTCGCTGAAATCCGTCAGATTCGCGTTGTTGCCGAAGGCGATGCAGTTGCGGAACTCTGAATCAGGGTGAAAAGGTCGCCATTGAATGCTGTTGTCCGCAGCCTCATACCAATCGTTCACGTACAGCGTAGGGAACTGTCTCAATCCAGACCCTGTCGACGCGTAATTCGCGAACGTGCTGAGGTGCATTTCAATCTTCCCGCCCAACGCGAAGTAGCCGCAGGCTTGTCCGCAGTTGGAGAACAAATTGTTGAATCCGCGAATGTGTCCGGATTGTGAGAGCAATCCAATGGATTCGGCTTGGGTGATCACACTGTTGCGCATGTCCAAGGCATAATCTGCACTGACACCCACGCTGTCCACCCACAATCCGACTGTGGCCTGCGACAGCACGACGTGCTCCATTTGGCACTCGACTGCGCGGTCAAGCCAAATGCCCCCGCGAAAGGCCGAGTAATTGACCAAACTCCCGGAGAGGGTGTCGGTCAGCTCAAAGGTGAGCCCCCATTGTCCAGGGGTGTCGATGTAATCGTCGTCAAGCCGGTCCCCACTGAACGTGATGGGGTTGTCCAATTGCCCTTCAGCGAGCAAGGTCCCTCCCCTCACCCAAATTCCTGAACCATCATGGCCGTGCACGCGTGTGCCCGGCTCGAGGGTGAGTGTGCAGCCGGGGTTGACCACAATTTGGCCGTACATGACGTGGGGCAGTTCGGCGGACCACACTTCGTCACACGCGAGGGTGGTGAATTGGTTGGGACCTCCGTGAAACACGGCATTTTGTCCGCGCGCCATCAATTTGACAAATTGGTCGTTGCCATTGGTGGAAAAGCGCAAATCCTCAATGACCCAAAACGGGACGCTCCCAGCATCTTCATCGGGGTCGACGGTCACTTCGACAAAGACATACATGCTGTCTCCGGGTTGAAGTGGCACGTCACGAACGGGTTGTGATGGGTTGGTCAACGGGGCGCCATTGACGTTGATGCGGTATTGGCTGACGACCCCGGATTCCAAGGAGATCTCGTCAATCAGCAAGGTGCCGTCGTAATCATTGTAAACCTTGAGAGGCAAGGTGATGCTGCCCACCGTGGTGAAGACCGTGTCAAAAAACAACGTGTCCGTTGAAAGGCGCAGTGCATGACCTGGATTGGAGTCCCAAACCTCGCGTTGACACCCATTCAAGGCCAGTCCGATCAGGCTGGCCCCCATCAACAACCAAAGCAAGTGGATGTTTTGGGGTCGAAATGCGGCGTTCATGGTGCAAAGATGTTCAACTTGCATCGATGATGGAACGAATGGATGAAGAGTTTCGTGCCCTTGTGCAAAAGGAGGACCCACAGATGCATGCAGTCATTGCGCGGCATCCGTCTTTGCACCTGCCCTCTCCACGTCCCTCCTTCGAAGCCCTTGTGCGCATCGTGGGGGGGCAGCAATTGAGTGTCAAAGCTGCCGCAACTGTGGTGTCTCGTGTCGAAGCGGCACTGGATGGACAAGTGACGCCCCAACAGGTTTTGGCTGCGGGGC